>JBPCPC010000204.1:0-15642 GCA_050999585.1 Solirubrobacteraceae bacterium
AGCAGCCGCTGCAGGATGAAGCCCTCCTCGTTGGAGGCCTGGCCGCCGACCAACGCGCCGATCCGCCCCTTGTGCTTGGCGATCACGGCCGCGGCCTCCAGCGCCCGCTCCCAGGACACGGGGATAAGCGAGTCGCCCTCGCGGACCAGCGGCCGGGTGATCCGCTCGTCGACGTGGATCGCCTGATAGGCGAAGCGACCCTTGTCACACAGCCAGCCGTCATCGACCGCGGCGTTGTCGCGGGCCAGCACGCGCACCACCCGTTCGTCGCGCACCGTGAAGGTCACGTTGCATTGCGCGGGGCACAGCGTGCAGATGCCCGCGCCGCCCTCGATGTCCCACGGCCGCGCACGAAAGCGATACGGCTGCGAGGTCAGCGCGCCCACCGGGCACAGCTCGACAATGTTGCCACTGAACGGGGCGACGTAGGGATGCCCGTCGTGGGTGGCGACGAACGTGTGCGCGCCGCGCTCGGCGAAGATCAGCTGGTAGTCCTCGGCGATTTCCTGGGAGAAGCGCACGCAGCGGTAGCAGAGGATGCAGCGCTCGCGGTCGATCGCCACCAGCGGGGAGAGCGCCAGCGGCTTCTGGAAGTGGCGCTTGGGCTCGATCATCCGGCTCCGACCCAGGCCCCAGCCGAACGTGATGTCCTGCAGCGGACACTCGCCGCCCTTGTCGCACACAGGGCAATCGAGCGGATGGTTGATCAGCAGGAACTCGACGATCGCGTTCTGGGCGTGGCGCACGCGCTCGGTCTGGGTGTGAACGACCATCCCGTCCTTGACCGGCGTCGAGCACGAGGTCTGCAGCTTCGGGATGCCCTCGACCTCGACCAGACACATGCGGCAGGCGCCGACCGGGTTACCGAGCTTGGGCTCGTAACAGAAGTAGGGGATCTCGACGTCGCCCTGCTTGGCGGCATCGACCAGCATCGCGCCCTCGATCGCCCGCACTTCGCGGCCGTCGATCGTCAGCTGGATGGTCTTGCGCTCTGGACGTGGCATGCGGGCAGCGAGGCTAGCTAGCTAATGAACCGGAAGCGGGCCGGCGAGCTCGTCGGCGACCCCCAGCCCCACGACGTCCTCGAGCTCGGCGCCACTGTTGCGCTCGCGCGCAGATTCGATCTCGGCCTCGAGTTCGGGCCGGAACTTCGCCACCATTGAGCCGATCGGCATCGCCATCGCGTCGCCGAGCACGCACAGACAGTTGCCGATGATCTGCTCCTGGACCGAGGCCATGATGTCGAGGTCCATCGGCGTCGCCTCGCCGGTGTAGATCCGCTGCAGCATCTTGTGGGTCCAGTTGGTCCCCTCGCGGCACGGCACGCACTTGCCGCAGGACTCGTGCGCGTAGAACTTGGCCAGCTTCAGCGCCGTGTCGAGCACGCGGCGCGACTCGTCGGCGACGATGATCGCGCCCGAGCCGAGCATCGTGCCCGCCTTGGCGAGGCTGTCGAAGTCGTACGGGATGTCCAGGTCTGAGCCGGTCAGCACCGGCGAGCTGGAGCCGCCGGGAAACCAGAACTTGACCGGCCGGCCACTCGGTGGGCCGCCGGCGAGGCCGTAGATGATCTCGCGCGACGGGGTTCCGAGCTCGATCTCGTAGTTGCCGGGGCGCTTGACGTCGCCCGAGATCGAGACCAGCTTCGTGCCGGCGGAGTTCTCGACGCCGATCTTGGCGTACTCGGCCCCGCCCATCCGCATGATCGTCGGGATCGTGGACAGCGTCTCGACGTTGTTGGTCAGAGTCGGGCCGGCGTACAGGCCCTCGATCGCCGGAAACGGCGGCTTCAGGCGCGGGTTGCCACGCTTGCCCTCCAGCGAGTCCAGCAGCCCGGTCTCCTCACCACAGATGTAGGCGCCGGCGCCGCGGTGCAGCACCAGCGACACCGAGACCCCGCTGTCGAGGATGTTCTCGCCGATGTAACCGGCTGCGCTTGCCTCGGCGATCGCCGCCTCGACGATGTCGGCCTGCAGCTGATACTCGCCGCGGATGTAGATGTAGGCGCGGCTGATCCCGCCGGCGTAGGCCGCGATGATCACGCCCTCGACGAGCATGTGCGGGCTCTTCTGCATCAGCTCACGGTCCTTGAACGTGCCCGGCTCGGACTCGTCGGCGTTGCAGACCAGGTACTTGTCCATGTCGCCCTTGGGCAGGAACGAGATCTTCCGCCCGGCCGGGAACCCGGCGCCGCCCCGGCCGCGGATGTTGGAGTCCATCAGCTGGGCGAGCACGTCCTCGCGTGACATGCGCAGCGCCCGGCGCAGCTGCTCGTAGCCGCCGCGGCGTTCGTAGACGGCCAGCGTGTTGAGCCCCGGCTCATCGATGTTGTCAAACAGGAGCTTTTTCATCTGTCGTCCCTCGGTTGCTCAGGGGGGATCTCGATCGGTGCCGACGGTCCCGGGCGATCGGTCGCAGCCTCAGTCTCTGAGAGCCCGGCGGTGTCGGCCCGGCGGGGACGGTCGGGCTCGCCGAACTCGTGGGCCGGCGGGGTCTCGGAGTCGGTGTTGACACTCGGATCGGCCGAGCGTCGGTAGCGGATCTGCTTCTCGGGCAGGACCGGCCGCCCGGCCTTGAGGGCCTCGATGATCCGGGCCGCGTCCTCGGTGGCCAGCGGCCCTACGTACTCGCCGTTGACCGACGCCATCGGCGCGATGTCGCAGGCGCCTAGGCACTCAAACGAGCTGACGTGGACGGTGCGGTCGCCGGCGGCTGCCTCCACCATCGCGTCGAACAGCTCGTCGGCGCCCAGCAGCGAGCACGAGATGTTGGTGCAGACATAGACGTCGTCGTGCTTGGGCCGCGGGTAGGTCTCGAGCATGTCGTAGAACGTCGCCACCGAGGTCAGATACGCGGGTGTCAACTGCATCACCGCCGCGACCTGGTCGATCGCGGTCGGCGAACAGTAGCCGTGCACCGCCTGGGCGGCGTGCAGCGCCGGGATCGCCGCCGAGCGCCGATCCGGGTACTTCGCCATCGATGCCTCGATCTCGCGTCGCAGCGCCTCGGGCACGTCGGTCGTCGCCGGGTCCGGGACGGTCGCCGGATCCTTGGTCAGGTCGACGGCATCGTCCCAGCCGGGGACGCGCGAGCCGTGCCCGAACCGGGGGACCGGTACCCGCCCACCCTCGGGGCTCATCGCATCAGGGGTCCCGCCCACCCCATCGCTAGCGGTCGATCCCGCCGAGGATCGGGTCGAGCATCGCCAGCGTCGCGATCAGGTCAGCGATGTAGGAGTCGCGGACCATCGGCTCCAGGGCCTGTAGGTTGACGAAGCTGGGGTCGCGCATGTGCACCCGTGCCGGCTTGCCCGAGCCATCGGCCAGCACGTAACAGCCCAGTTCTCCCCGCGGCCCCTCGATCGCGTGGTAGGTCTCACCCGGCGGGACGCGGAAGCCCTCGGTGACGAGCTTGAAATGGTGGATCAGTGCCTCCATGCTCGTCGCCAACTCGTGGCGGGGCGGGAGCGCGATCTTGCGGTCGGTGGTGATGTGGGGGCCCTCCGGCAGGCCGTCGAGCGCTTGGGAGATGATCTTCACCGACTCATAGATCTCGGCGTGGCGGACGCGAAAACGGTCGTAGTTGTCGCCGACGGTGCCGACCGGGATCTTGAACTCGAAATGGTCATAGCTGGAGTAGGGGGCGGCCTTGCGCAGGTCCCAGGGGTTGCCGGTCGCACGCAGTAGCGGTCCGGTGACGCCGAGCTTGAGCAACGTCGCCTCGTCCAGGGTGCACGTCCCGACCAGCCGTTCGAGCACGATCTGGTTCTTCTCCAGCAGGTCGGCGTACTGGTCGGCGCGCGTCGGCATGTCGGCAAGGAACTTGCGCAGCTTGGGGGCGAACCCGCGCGGGATGTCCTCGAACACGCCGCCCACCTGGAAGTAGCGGGTGTGCATCCGCTGCCCCGAGGACATCTCGAACAGATCGAGGATCTTCTCCCGCTCGCGCAGGGCGTACCAGAAGATCGAGATCGCGCCCAGGTCCAGCGCGCCGGTGGCGAGCCAAAACAGGTGCGAGGCAATGCGGTTGAGCTCGAGGTGGATCACCCGCAGGTACTGGGCCCGCGTCGGGACCTCGACGCCGAGCAGGTCCTCCACCGCGCCGCAGAACGCCATCGCGTTGAAGTAATAGCTGAGGTAGTCCATCCGCTCGATGACGGGGATCACCTTCCAGTAGGCCTTGTCCTCGGCGGTCTTCTCGATCCCGGTGTGGATGTAGCCAACGATCGGCTTGATGTCGCGCACGACCTCGCCCTCGAGCGTCGCGATCAGCCGCAACACGCCGTGGGTGGCCGGGTGATGGGGGCCGATGTTGAGCGTCAGCAGCTCGTGGGTCTCGCCCTGACCGGCGGACTCCGCCGTGTAGGTGATCGACTCCTCGCGCTTGCGGTAATCGGCGGTGTCGAGGGCCACTACTGCCACTTCCCGTAGGAGTTCTCTTCGTTGTAGGTGAACAGCACCGGCTCGCCGCCGACTGGATAGTCCCGGCGCTGGGGGAAGCCCTCGAAGTCCTCGGGCATCAGAATCCGGCGCAGGTCGGGGTGACCCTCGAACACGACCCCGAACATGTCGTAGACCTCGCGCTCGGGGAAGTTGGCGCCCGGATACACGCCGGTGGCGGTGGGGACGTGCGCGTCCTCGATTCCAACCCGGACCTTGACCGTGATCCGATCGACAGCGTGCATGTCCATCAGCTCGTAGAGCACGCCGAGGCGCGGCTCCTCGGGGTAGTAGTCGACCCCGTGCAGGCTGGCCAGGAATGTGTAGCCCCGGTCATGCAGCGTCTGCAGGACTGACGTGACGTGCGCCGGTGCTGCCAGCAACGTGGCCCGGGTGCGCTGGAAGTCGGTGCCGATGATCGCGTCGGCGTTGGCATCGCGGAGCTCGTGGGCCGTCAGCTCCAGCCCCGTCGCGTCAGGCACCAGCGGTGTCCCCTCCCGGAAACACGTTGATTGCGGCATCCGCCGCGCTGGGCTCGCCGCCGTCGGCGACCGTGAGGACCTCCTCGGTGCCGACCGCGTCGTAGCGCTCGCGCCAGCCGTCGGGGCTGTGGCCGTGGATCTTGTCCCGCAGGCGGAGGATCCCGTGCACGAGCGCCTCGGGGCGCGGCGGGCAGCCCGGCACGTGCACGTCGATCGGCATGAACTTGTCGGCTGGGACGAGCGCATAGTTGTTGTAGACACCCATCGACGAGCAGCAGGCACCCATGGAGATCGCCCACTTGGGCGCGAGCATCTGGTCATAGAGGCGGCGGATGACCGGGGCCATCTTCATCGACACGCGGCCCGAGAGGATGATCAGGTCGGCCTGGCGCGGCGAGGCGCGGAACGCCTCCCAGCCGAAGCGCGCGAGATCCATCCGCGCGCCGACCGTCGTGATCATCTCGATCGCGCAGCAGGCCAAGCCGAAGGTCATCGGGTACAGCGAGTTGCCCTGAGACCAGGAGACCGCCTTCTCGAGCGTCGTGGTCATCACGCTCTGCTCGACGAAGCGATCGAGCGCGTCGCCCTCGAGGTCGCCGCGCAGCAGGTCACGCGACTGCAGCTGGCGCGCGCGAAAGTCGGATGGCGGCCCGCTGAGCGGCTCGCGTTTTATTTCCATTCCAGGGCTCCTCGCCGCCACCCATACACAAACGCGATCATCAGCAGGCCGACGAACACGATCGTCTCGGCGAGCGCGAAGCCGCCGAACGCCCGCAGCTGCACGGCTATCGGATACAGGAAGATGACCTCGATGTCGAACAGGATGAACAGCATCGCGATCAGGTAGAAGCTGATCCCAAAGCGGAAGCCGCGCTGGATCTCAGACGGCAGACCGCACTCGTAGGGAGAGTTCTTGCTTTCGGTCCTGCGCGAGTTGCGCTTGCCGGTGAACAGGTTCAGGACCCCGAACAAGGCGCCGACGGCACTGCCGAGCAGCAGGAACACGATCGCCGGCAGGTAGCTTCGCAGCACAGCACCTCTTATATCACCCGGGTGGCTGGGCTTGTAACAATTTGTTACTTAGTGCGAAATGCGGCTAGGGTGGGGCCTTGAGTCGGAGTGCGTGAAACTGGGCGGCGATGAAGCAGGTTCACCTCGTGATCGGCGTGCTCTCGGTCGTGCTGGTCGGTGGCGCCGGCCTGTGGGGCGCGTGGTGCTGGTACCGGGTCCGCCAGAGCAGGCTGTTCTGGCGTCTGCTGCGCGCCGGCCAGGCGATCGTCGTGCTCGAGATCGCCCTCGGCGGCGTGCTGGTGCTGATCGGCCGCAAGGAATCCGACCTGCATCTGATCTACGGATTGCTGCCGCTGATGGTCTCCTTCCTGGCCGAGCAGCTGCGGATCGCCTCGGCGCAGATGGTGCTCGATGCGCGCGGGCTGCCGAGCGCGGCGGCGGTCGGGGACCTGCCCGAGACCGAGCAGCGGGTGGTGGTGCTGTCGATCGTCCAGCGTGAGCTCGGCGTGATGGTGCTGGCCGCGCTGGTGATCGTGGTGTTGCTGGTGCGGGCGGCCGGTACGGGTGGTTGAGGCCGGCGGCGTCGTCGTCCCGCACGTCGGCGAGCTGTCAGCCGTTCAGCGTGCACCCCGTGGAAAACCTCGGAACCCGGACCGCGATTTGGCGCCAGACGCACGCCTGTGATGCATGACGTGGAAAATCTCGGGCGCCATGTCCGATTTTCCACACCGTGCAGGTGCGGTGCGGTGCCTCCGCGGAAGTCAAGCTGAATCGGGCAGCGCGTGGTAGCGCCCCCCGTACCAGAGCAGCGGCTGGCCGTCCCCCAATCCCATCGACATCACGGCCCCGATCGCGATCGTGTGATCGCCGCCGGCGATCAGCTCGCGCAGCTCACAGGTCGCCCACGCCAGCGCCCCGTGGATCACCGGCATCCCGTGTTCGAGGCGGTGCGCGACGCGGTCGAGCTTCTCGGCCTCGGGCAGCTTGGAGGCAAACACGCCCGCCAGCTGCGATTGGTCGGCGGCCAGCAGGTTGAGCGCGAAGCGCCCCGCCTCGCGCACGATCGGCAGCGTGCGGGCCGAGTTCTCGAAGCAGACCAGGGCCAGCAGCGGGTCCAACGACAGCGAGCACAGCGCGTTGGCGGTCATCCCACCGGCGCCGGCCGTGCCGGCGCTGGTGATCACCGCTACACCGGTGGCAAACCGTCCGAACACCTCGCGGAACAGCTCCTGATCTGAAGCGGACGCCATCGCGGATTCTTATAGCGCGCCCGCGGCGCCGGTTCAGCGGCCGCCCGTGGCGAGCAGAGGCCCCGGCGTCGACACCTCTGGTTGCCGCCGTAGGAGGACGTTCGCAGGTGTTGCGATCGGCGAACGTCGCAAACGCCGACGCCGGGGATGGGCTGTGATTCGCCGCCTCGTGATGGACTCCTGCGGGGCGTTTGCCACAACCGTCACCAACGCGGATTCAGCCGACGTGCAGTGTGCCGTACGCGCCGAGCGCCTGATCGGAGAGGATCGTTGAGGCCATCAGATACTGGCCGGGGATCAGCGTCGCCACCAGGTCAGCCGTCTGACCGGGGGCCAGCGGCTGGGTGGCCGCCTCGGTGTGGCCGTCCTGGGAGATCACCAGGTCGTGGGTCAGGCGGCCGTAGTTGTGCACGACGATCGTCAGCGTCCCCGCGTGGGCACGGACCTCCTGCGGCGCCACGCGATATTCGTTGAGCCCCACCTGGAGGGTTCCCGCGCTGCCGACCGTGGCCACGTGCCCGCAGCCCGCGAGGGCCGATGCCACCAGCGCCGCCGCCAGCCATCGGTGGGGTGAGCGCTTCGCCGACACAGGCGCCTCATTATGATCTCCCTCCGATGAGCCGGTTGACGAAGATCATGGCGCTCGCGGCGGTCGGCTGCGTGCCGATCGTGACCGCCGCGTGCGGCACCGAGAGGATCGCGGTAGCGAAGTCCGACAGCAACGTCTACCACGGCGCGGTGTTGTTCTCAGAGCGCTGCGCGGGCTGCCACACGCTCAACGCCGCCGGCACTCACGGCTCGGCGCCGAACATCCGCACCGCGCAGGCGATCAGCGGTCCGAACTTCAACGTCCGCTGTGAGCGTCCGATCACCCGCGTGCTCTACGCGATCGAGAACGGCGGCTTCTCGGGCGCCTACATGCCGCAGAACATCGTCGTCGGCGAGGACGCGCAGCAGGTGGCCAAGTTCGTGGCCACCTACGCGGGCCGCCTGGCGCCCAAGCAGACCGGCGTGGTGCAGTGCCAGAACAAGTCGGTCGGCACGCTGCCGGCGCCCGGGCAGACCAGCGCGCCGGCCACCAACGGTCCGACCGCCAACACCGGCACGGCGACCACGGCGCCTCCCGGGTCGCCCGTCAGCCCCGCCAACGGCGCCGCCTCGGGCAAAGGCGGCTGACGGCCGCAGGCTGACCGGCGGGCGATGCTGGACATCAGACTCATCCGGCGTGACCCCGTAAGTGTCGTCGCCGCCCTGTCGCGGCGCGGACCGCAGGCCGCCCAGGCGATCGGTGAGCTGCTGGAGCTCGACGAACGCTGGCGCGCGCTGACCACCCAGCTGGAGCAGCTGCGCTCTGAGCAGAACGCGGCCAGCAAGACACTGCGCGGCGCCCCGGACGAGGCTCAGCGCGCCCAGCTGGCGCAGCTGGCGGCCCGCGGGCGCGCGCTCAGCGACGCGGAGACGGCCCTGCGCGTTCAGCGTGACACCGCGCTGGCCGCCTTGCCCAACCTTCCCCAGGACGACGCGCCGACCCAGGATGAGGTGCTCAAGGAGGTCGGTGAGCGCCGGCCCGAGGGCCGTGACCACCTCGAGCTTGCGGGCGAGCGGATCGACATCGAGCGGGGGGCGCGGCTGTCGGGCTCGCGCTTTGCCTATCTGCGCGGAGAGTTGGTGATGCTCGAGCTGGCGCTCGGCCGCTATGCGATGGAGAAACTGATCGGCGAGGGCTTTGAGCCGGTGATTCCGCCGGTGCTCGTCCGCGAGCACGCGCTCTACGGCACCGGCATGCTTCCCGACACCGAGCAGCAGATCTACCGGCTGCCCGAGGACGAGCTGTACCTGGCCGGCACTTCAGAGGTGGCGCTGGCCTCGCTGCACCGGGACGAGATCCTGCCCGTCGAGCAGCTGCCGCTGCGCTACGCCGGATTCTCCAGCTGCTTTCGTCGCGAGGCGGGGGCGGCCGGGAAGGACACGCGCGGGATCTTCCGCGTGCACCAGTTTGACAAGGTCGAGATGTTCTGTTTCGTGGAGCCCGATCAGACCCTCGCCGAGCACCAACGGCTGCTGGCGATCGAGGAGTCGATCATGCAGGAGCTGGAGATCCCCTACCGGGTCGTGGCGATCGCGATCGACGACCTCGGCGCCTCGGCGGCGATGAAGTACGACATCGAAGCCTGGTTACCCGGCCAGGGGCGCTACCGCGAGCTGACCTCGTGCTCGAACACGACCGACTACCAGGCCCGCCGGCTGGACGTGCGCTATCGCCCGGCCGACGGCCGGCCGAGCCATTTGTGCACGCTCAACGGGACCGCCGTCGCGGTCGGGCGGACGATCGTCGCGCTGCTGGAGAACGGGCAGCAGGCGGACGGTTCAATCGTCCTGCCACCGGCGCTGCACGGCCTCGGCGCGCCCGACGTCGTCGCCCCGGCGACCTGAGCTCGGCGCGCCCGACGGCGTCGCCCCTGCGACCTGGGCTCGGCGCGCCCGGCGTCGTCGCCCCGGCGACCTGGGCTCGGCGCGCCCCGGCGTCGTCGCCCCGGCTACCTGAGCTCGCCCAGCGCCCTCAACCGGACGGCGGGTCGCAGCGGGGGGATGGCACGGTTCAGCGGTCGGTGACGGCGCGCAGCCCCGGCGGACGCCCGCTGTCGAGCACGATCAGCGCGGCCCGCGGCGGGCCGCAGGTGGCGATCTTGGCCCGCATCCGGACACCGAAGGTGTTCCATGGACGGACGGTGCTGCGGGCGGTCTCGGGATCCTGGCCGTCGGCGGCCTGAGCGATCGCGGCGGCGAACCCGGCGCGGCCCTGGGCTTCGGCGTCGGCGGGGACCAGCAGTTCGGAGACCGGCTTGTTGACTGCCATCTCCTCGCTGAGGTCGAGCAGGGACTGAGCCTCGCGGGACATCGCCTGGACAAGCAGTGCGGAGTCGACCACCAGAAACGCTTCGCGGCTGTCGGGGATCGCGTCCTCCCGAGCCTCCAGGAGGAGACCGAGCCCACAGGACGTGCAGACCCGGGCGGTGGGCGGCGGGGCGGACCCCGTCGGAGACGGCGCTGCGCAGTGACCGCAGAACCACTGCCAGTCGACAGCGGTGTCCAGGCCGCCTTCTACGAGTCTTAGGGCAGGTCTTGAGGTCATCGAATTGTTGTACTGCTGCCGTAAACCGGGTCCTCGGCTACAGCTCCTTCCCGGTGCGCAGTCTAAGCACTCCTCGACGCTAGCGCAAGGTTCTTTAACCGGTATTCCAGAAGCGGGCCGAATCGCTGAGTTCATGCACCAGGTGGGTGGTCGATCCGGGACACATACGTCGCGTGTCCGCGATCGGAGACGACGGAGAGGGGGGGATTCGAACCCCCGAACGAGGTTTCCCCCGTTACGCGATTTCCAGTCGCGCCCGTTCAGCCGCTCCGGCACCTCTCCGAGAGCCCGGAAGCGTAGCGTGGCCCGGCGCTCAGACCTGCCAGCTGCCGTCGCGCAACAGCGGAACGGTCTGCCCGTCGCGGCCGGTCCCGGTGACGCTCACGTCGTTGGCGCCGATCATGAAGTCGGTGTGGATCTTTGAGCGGTTGACACGGGCGTGCTCGTCCTCTGAGCCGATGCCCTGCAGGTAGCCGTGGCCGAGCGCGATGTGGCTGGCGGCGTTCTCGTCCAGCAGCGTGTCGAAGAACACGGTTCCGAGCGGTCCGATCCGGCCCTCGCGGTCGACCAGCGCGACCTCGCCCAGCCGTGCGGCGCCGTCATCGATCTCGATCATGCCCCGCAGCACCTCGGCGCCCTCGTCGGCGGCGACGTCCACGACCCGGCCGCCCTGGAACGTGACCTTCAGCCCGGTGATCGTCGTGCCCGCGGTGAACAGCGGTTTGGTGGCGGTGACGGTCCCCTCGACCCGCTCGGGGTCCGGGGTCGTGAACACCTCCTCGGTCGGCAGGTTGGGCCGGGAGTCGATCCCGTCAACCGTCTCGAAGTCGGCGGCGATCCAATGGCTGGAGCGCATCAGGCCGATGCTCAGATCGGTCCCCGGCCCCTCAAAGCGCAGCGAGTCCAGCGCCAGCTCGTCCAGCCGGTGGGCGGCGCGCTTGAGTTGGCCCAGGCGCTCGGTCCAGGCGGCGACCGGATCAGCTTCATCCAATCGGCAGACATGGGCGATCTCACTCCAAAGTCGCTCGAGCGCCGCCGCCGGCTCCAAGCGAGGGTGGACGAGTGTCGCCCAGGCCGGATTCGGGCACGGCACGATCGTCCAGTTGGTGGTGCGCTGGTTGACGAGCGTCATCGACTCGGGCACGCGCGGCAGCTGGTCGAGCGCGATCAGCTCGGGGTCGATGCCCTCCAGCGCGCGCGGCGCGGCCGGGCCCGAGAGTCCGATCCGGGCGCAGCGCAGCTCGCCGAGCTCGAGCATCCGCTTGCCAATCCAGGGCGGAACGAAGTCCAGCGTGTCCCGGTCGGCGTGCAGCGCGCGGGCCCGCTTGAAGTAGACGTCGAACACCGACAGGTCCACGTACTTCGCTCCGGCGGCGTAGGCGGCCTCGGCGATCGCCCGCGCCAGCGATTCCTTGCCGGGCTCGGAGGAGATGGCCACGATCTGGCCTGGCTGTACGTTGGCACCGAGGCGGACGGCCAGCTCGGCCAGGGCGGCGGTGTAGGTGTCGGCATCGGTCATGAGCTGCGATCTGCCCGTTACGGGGAAAGCAGAACCCCCGGATTGAGTATCCCGGTCATCAGCGAGTGCTGAATTGCGGCGACCATTCAGCAGGGCGGGCGTCGCACCTTTTCCCCGCGCGTGACGCGCGCGAGCCGCGTCGACCCAACGGGCGCGAGACGGTCACCCAGCCGACCGTATCCCCTGACATCAGGGCCGGCTTCGCCAGTGCGGGATCGCCACCACGATCATCCACAGCTGCTTCTCGGTCAGCTCGGTCAGCTCAGCTTGGCGCTCAGGGGCCAGCGCCGACGGCGCCGTGCCCCAGCTGGAGGCCTCGAGCATCGAGTCGATCGCGGCGATCATCGTGTCGACGAACATCCCGGCGAGCATCTGCAGGTCGACGGTCGTCCACTCGCGCAGGACCGGGAAGCGCGCCAGGTCGGTGGCCAGCTGACTCCCGCGCAGACCGAGGCGCTTGGCCACGAGCTCGACGAGCTCCGCGGGCGGTTGATCGCCGACCTCGGCGAACGCGACGCCGACTACATCCGCAACGTGATCAGGGCGCAGCGGGCGCTGGAGATCGGCGGCCGCGCGCTGCTGTTCGCCGGCTGGCTGCCGCCGGCGTGGCTGGGTGGCACCGCGGCCCTGGCGCTGTCCAAGATCCTGGACAACATGGAGATCGGCCACAACGTGATGCATGGCCAGTATGACTGGATGAAGGATCCGGCACTGGACTCCAAACGGTTTGAGTGGGACACCGCATGCCCGGGCGATCAGTGGCGTTATTCGCACAACTACGTGCACCACACCCACACCAACGTGCTCGGCAAGGACCGCGACATCGGCTACGGCATCCTGCGCATGTCTCCGGAGCAGCCGTGGCGGCGCCGCGACCTCGCCAACCCGCTGTACGCCACGCTGCTGGCACTGTTGTTCCAGTGGGGCGTTGCGTTCCACGACCTGGAGGTCGAACGCATCGAGGCGGGCGAGATCACGCTGCAGGACAAGCGCGACATCCTGCAGGCGGTGTGGCGCAAGGGCCGCCGCCAGGTGCTCAAGGACTACGTGGGCTTCCCGCTGCTGGCCGGACCGGTTGCCCCGTGCGTGTTGGCCGGCAACATGACCGCCAACCTGACTCGCAACCTATGGTCGTTCACGATCATCTTCTGCGGCCACTTCCCCGAGGGGGTGGAGGAGTTCTCAGAGGAGGAGGTCGAGGGCGAGACCCGTGGCGGCTGGTACCTGCGCCAGATGCTCGGCTCGGCCAACCTCACCGGCGGGCGCCTATTCCATCTGCTCAGCGGCAACCTGTCGCATCAGATCGAGCATCACCTGTTCCCCGACATTCCGGCGCACCGCTATGGAGAAATTTCGGTCCAGGTGCGCGACATCTGTGAGCGCTACGGACTGCCTTACAACGCCGGCCCGCTGCCCCGGCAGTTCGGATCGGTGGTCAAGAAGATCGCGCGCCTGGCCCTGCCCGGGCGGGGCGGCCCGGACGACGAGCGCACGGCGGTGCCGGCGACCGAGCCGGAGCGCCAACTCGCGGTCGCCGCCTGACCGCCGTAGCGCCATCATCGGATCAGCGCACGGCGTAATCTCTCTCGTTACCGGCGACCCTTGGGAGAGAGCATGCGCGAAGGCCTGATGATGGACGACTACCCGCTGTCCTTGACCAAGGTGGTGGAGCGGGCCGAGCGGTTCAGTCCGACGCGTGAGGTGGTGTTCCGGCGCCCGGACGGGTCGGTCGGACGCACGA
The DNA here is from genome assembly GCA_050999585.1 of Solirubrobacteraceae bacterium. Lineage (GTDB taxonomy): Bacteria > Actinomycetota > Thermoleophilia > Solirubrobacterales > Solirubrobacteraceae > Palsa-465. Next base: position 13,576 of record JBPCPC010000204.1, read on the forward strand.
CGTTCGGCGACTGCGCCGGGCGCGCGCGCCGGCTCGGGACGGCGCTGGCGGGCCTCGGGATCGAGCCCGGCGATCCGGTCGCGACGCTGCTGTGGAACCAGCCCGAGCACCTGGAGCTGTACTTCGCGCTGCCGTCGATGGGAGCGGTGATGCACACCCTGAACCCGCGCCTGCATCGCGATGAGCTGGGCTTCATCGTCAACGACGCCGAGGATCGCGCGATCATCGTCGACGAGTCGCTGCTGGACGTGTTTGCGAGCTTCCGCGCGTCGCGGGACTTCGAGCACGTGATCGTGGTCAGGCACAGCGATGCCGAGCTCGCCGACGGCTACCTCGATTACGAACAGCTGATCGGCGGCGCCGAGCCGATGCAGTGGCCCCAGGACGACGAGCATCGCGCCGCCGCCATGTGTTACACGTCGGGCACGACCGGGCGACCCAAGGGGGTCGTGTACTCCCACCGCTCGCTGGTACTGCCCTCGCTGGTGGCGGCGCTGCCCGATGTCAAGGACGTCTCACGCCGCGACACGCTGCTGCCGGTGGTGCCGATGTTCCACGCCAATGCGTGGGGCCTGATCTACACCGCGGCGCTGATCGGCGCCGGGCTCGTGCTCCCCGGCCCCAAGCTCGATGCCGAGAACGTGCTTGACCTGCTGGCCGACGAGCAGGTCACGATCACCGCCGGCGTGCCGACGGTCTGGATGGCGGTGCTCGAGGCGATCGACGCCGAGCCCGACCGTTGGGATCTGAGCGCGATGCGCCACATGGTGGTCGGCGGCTCGGCCGCTCCGCAGAGCATGCTCAAGGGCTTTGACCGTCACGGGCTGACGATCGTGCATGCCTGGGGGATGACCGAGACCTCACCGCTGGGCAGCGTCAGCCGCCCGCCGCGCGAGCTCGACGGTGCCCCCGAGCAGGACGCCTATGACTACCGCAGCCGCCAGGGCATCGCGTCGCAGTTCGTCGAGATCCGCGGGCGCAACGACAGCGGCGAGCTGATCCCCTGGGACGACGAGGCGATGGGCGAGCTGGAGGTGCGTGGCCCGTGGGTCGCGGCCGCGTATCACCGTGGCCAGGGGGAGGAGAAGTTCACTGAGGACGGTTGGTTTCAGACCGGCGACGTGGTCAAGATCGACGCCGGCGGCAACCTGCGGATCTGCGACCGCTCCAAGGACCTGGTCAAGTCCGGCGGCGAGTGGATCTCCTCGGTCGACCTCGAGAACCTGCTGATGGCCCATCCCGACGTCGCCGAGGCCGCGGTGATCGCGATCCCCGACGACCGCTGGGGCGAGCGTCCGCTGGCGGTGGTCGTGGCGCGCGAGGGCCGCGAGCTCGAGCCCGATCAGCTGCGTGAGCATCTGTCCCAGGTCTACGCCAAGTGGCAGATCCCGGACCGCTTCGAGTTCATCGACGAGATCCCGCGCACGGCCACCGGCAAGTTCAAGAAGACCACCCTGCGCGAGCGGTTCGTCGAGCAGAAGGTGTCCTAGGGGGCGTCAATGCTTGTGGCCGAAGCCGGCCTGGCATGACCTGTACGCCTCGTAGGCATTGATGCCCGCGGCGAACACGTGATGCGTGTGCAAGTCCACGAGCACCCGCCGGCCGTGGTACAGGCAGAAGACCTTGCCCGCGAGGCGCCGGCCGAGCAGGTGATTGGCGATGTGGTGCGCGGCGATCCCGCCGACCGCGTGCGAGAGCGCCCCGCAGCCCTCGGCCGCCATGGCCGGAACCGCGAGCACGAGCACCGTCGACAGCACCGCCAGAGTGCGCCTGAGGCGTTGCATGCGAGCACAGCGGAGATGATCAGGATTTTTGGGTTCGGTGGTCCGGGTGCGGGCGTCGCCTGTGATCGGACGTGATGTCGGTGGTGAGCGGGCGTGGGGGGGCTCGGCAGGGTCGCTGCGCGCGTGGCGAAGCTCCTGTGGCCGTGAGGTGCATGATGTGACAAATCCGAGTAGCGCTCCGAGCTTTGTCACCGTTCGCACGCTCAGCCTGCAGCCGGTGACAAACCTCGGACGGTCGATCGGGTTTGTCACACCATGCACGCCGGCTGGTGGCGCGGCCGGT
>JBPCPC010000264.1:0-14506 GCA_050999585.1 Solirubrobacteraceae bacterium
GCCAGCCCCGAGATCGTTGCCGCATTGCGCGACCACGCAGCGGATGTCAAGCAGCGCCGCCACGCACACAGCAACTCCACCCCCAATCCACCGCTGCTTGATCAGCCGAGGCGGTCGCGCTACCCAACCCCCACCCCCACTACCCCCGCTTCCACTCGGCCTTGTGCGCGCGCTTGGCCGCCTGGTACTCCAGCAGCGCCTGGGGAGAGTCGACGTCACCGAGCGTCGGATGCCATGGCACCAGGTCGGCGGCGGCGGCCACGCCGAAGTGCTTGGCCAGCACCGCTCCAAGTGACGTGGTCTTCATCTCTCCGAAGCCGGGCAACGCCCCGAGGTTCGCGCGCAGCGCGTCGCCGTCGGTGGCCTCGGTCCAGACCCGCGGCATCGCCGTCATACCGATCACGGATGTAGGCGGCGAGGTCATGAACGCGCCGGGCCATCACACCGGGATAGCGGTGCACGGCCGGGCGCTCGCGGAACACGGTGTCCAGGTCGGCGTCCGCGAGCGTGGCGGCGTCGAGTGAGCCAAGCCGCTGGGTGATCGCCAGCGGGCCGGCGAACGCCTTCTGCACGGTGACCTGCTGGTCAAGCGCAAAGCCGACCAGCAGCGCCATCGGATCGGTCGCGATCAGTGCGTTGGCCGCGTCAGAGTCGGTGAAGTAAAGGCGATCGGGCATGCCACTCTGGTGGTCAGTAGAGGCCCTCGCGCCGGGCGTAGCGCTCAGCCCGCTCGCGGTCATAGCCGGCAGCATCGAACTCGGGATCGGTCAGCGAGCGCAGGATCGCGCCGGAGCTGGGCAGCTGCGAGCGGTCAATGTGGCGCTCAGGGTTCCACAGCTCAGACCGGACCAGCGCCTTGGGGCACTGCGTGTAGGCCTCCTCGATGCAGACCACGATCCCGAGCTTCGGGACCTTGCCCTGCATCGTGCTGTCGGCCAGCAGCTCGCGATCGTCAGTGATCTGCGCGCGGCCGTTGACGCGGAACGTGTCGCCCACGCCCGGGATCAGGAACAGCAGCGCGATCCTGGAGTCGGCGAGCAGGTTGGTGAGCGTGTCGGCGATCCGGTTGCCGGGCCGGTCCGGGAGCAGCAGCGTGCGCTCGTCGAGCACCCGCACGAACCCCGCCGGATCGCCGCGCGGGGAGACGTCGAGCCCGCCGTCGGGGCTGGCGGTGGCCACGCACAAAAACGGCGACGCGTCGATGAACTCGCGCGTGAGATCGTTGAGCCGGTCGGCGAGCTTGGCCACCACCTGCTCGGTCGGGCCGCCGCCGAGGATCTCTCGCAGCTGCTGCTCGTCAGTGATCCTGCGACCGCTCTGGATCATCGTCCTCGACGATACCGGCCGGGCCAAGCCGTCCGGGTCGGGTTCTAGCTTGTGGACTCGATGCCACCGTTGATCACGCGCGAGCAGGCGCTTCGCCTCGGCGAACTCGAGGACCATGCCGAGATCGAGGCGCTGGTGCAGCGCGCCTGGGAGGCACGCCGCGAGCGGTTCGGAGACTCGACCGACATGTGCTCGCTGGTCAATGCCAAGTCGGGTGGCTGCGCCGAGGACTGCGGATTCTGTTCGCAGTCCAAGTACGCCGAGGCAGAGACCCCGCTGCACGCGATGATGGAGCCCGAGCAGATCCTCGAGCACGCACGCGCAGCGCAGGCCGCCGGCGCGCATCGCTTCTGCATGGTGACGCAGGGCCAGGGCCTGTCTAAGCGAGATTTCGAGAAGGTGCTGGCCGGCGCGCGACTGGTCGCCGAGCACACCAACCTGAAGCGCTGCGCGTCGATCGGGCACATGTCGGTGACGCGCGCCCAGGCGCTCAAGGACGCGGGCATCCAGCGCGTGCACCACAACGTCGAGACGGCCGAGTCCTATTACCCGGAGGTCTCCTCCACGGTCCGCTATCAGGGTCGGTTGCGGACGATCGACGCCGTGCGCGAGGCCGGGCTGGAGACGTGTGTGGGCGGCATCCTGAACCTGGGCGAGACGCGCGAGCAGCGAGTCGAGATGGCGTTTGAGCTCGCCGGGATCGACCCCACGAGCGTCCCCATCAACCTGCTCAACCCCCGTCCGGGCACGAAGTTCGGCGACCGCGAACCGATCGACCCGTGGGAGGCGGTGAAGTGGATCGCGATCTTCCGCCTGATCCTTCCCGAGGCGCTGTTCCGGCTCTGCGGAGGGCGGGTCGAGAACCTTGGCGAACTCCAGGCGACCGCGGTCAAGGCGGGCCTGAACGGCGTGATGATGGGCAACTTCCTGACCACGCTGGGCAACACGCCCGAGCAGGATCGGGCGATGTTCGAGGAACTGGGGCTCAACGTCGCCCGCCAGGATGACAACGGCTCCAATCCGCGTCCCGACAACCGCTCCGGCTGGCTCGACGGCGAGACGCCCGACGTCGTCTCAGCAGCGCTGGAGGATCCCGCGCCCCCGGATACCCCGCTTCAGGTCCGGCTCTGGGATCCCACCACGCAGCTTCGGTTCTCCGCCAAGCGCTCGGTGCCGCCGCGGCCCGACGGCGCTGCCAACAGCGGCGCCGGCCGCACCACGCGCGAGACGGCTGCGCGCCGCGCCCACGCGGCGTAGCGGCGCTCGAGCTCACCGCCGGTCCGGGTCGGCGGCCGCTGATCGAGGCGTGGCGAATCGTTCGCGGGTCAACCGGGTTAGGGTGAGCATGAGCGTGATCGTCGCGACTGCGCAGCGCCACCGGCGTGCCGCCCTGGGGGCGCTGGTGTCCGTGTGCGGGCTGGCCATCTGGCAAACGCCGGCGCTCGCCGCGCCCAGCCAGACCGGCTCGCTCGCGGGACTGGTCACGGCACCGTCGACGGCCGGCGCGACCGCGACCGTGCCGGTGGCGGGGATCGCGGTCACGGCGACCGGCCCGACCGGTGTCACCTACACGACTCAGAGCGCCGCCAACGGCTACTACGAGCTCGACCAGCTCCCCGCGCCGGCGACGTATTCGGTGGCGCTGTCGCTGTCGCCCGGCGCTCAGCCGCAGGCGCAGAGCACGGCTGCGGTGACGCCCGGGTCGGTGGCCGACGTCGCCGGCGGCCTGCCCGAGCCGGTGGCGACGATCACCGGCAACATCACCTCCCCTGATGGCCAGGCGCTGCCCGGCATGGCGGTTGGAGTGCAGGCGATCCCGGTTACGCCGTGCCCGTCGGGGGGGATCTGCGGCCCGACGACGACCACCGCGGCCGACGGCAGCTACGCGCTCAACGTCGCACCGGGCCGCTACGAACTGGCGATCCAGGACGGCAGCCGCGTGATCGAGCAGCAGCTCGTCGCGGCTGCGCGTGGCAGCTCGAGCGTGATCAACGTCCGGCTCCCGCTGGCGTCGGTCCCGGCCGGCACCGCCAGCCGCCACTCCGACCGTGACCTGCGCTGGCTCAACGACGAGCGCGCCGGCGCGGGGCTGCCCGCCGGGATCGTGCTCAACCCGCGGTGGGCACTGGAATGTGCGGCCCATGACGCGTATGAGCAGGCCAACGGGGTGCTCACCCACACCGAGAACGCGCAGGCGCCCGGAGCCTCGTCAGGCGGCGCCTGGGCCGGGCTGACCAGCGTCCTGGCGCAGTCACGCTGGACCCAGACCGCCGACCCGTGGCAGAGTGCGCCGATCCATCTGATGCAGCTGTTCTCGCCGAGCCTCAGCGTGATCGGGATCGACGACGGCGGCGGACTGCAGTGCGCCACCACCTACCCGGGCCTGCTCCGGGCCCCGGTCACGAGCGACACCGTGTTCACCTACCCGGGGGACGGCGCCGGTGGCGTGCCCACGCGCGAGACGGCGCGCGAGGCGCCGTTCGTCCCTGGCCAGTTCGTCGGCATCCCCGCCGGGCAGACCACCGGACGGGAGCTGTTCGTCTACCTCAATCAGGCCGGCCGGGTCGGCCAGGCGCAGGTCAAGCTCCTGCACGCCACGCTCTCGCAGGGCCAGCACCCGGTCACCGTGCGTTGGGTCGACAACACGACAAAAACGGTGGGCCAGTACCTCACCGGAGCGATCGTGATCCCGGTCTCGCCGCTGCGCGCGCGGACCACCTACACGGCGTCGGTGAGCCTGCAGGACCGCTCGGGCACGATCAGCCACAGTTGGAGCTTCACCACCGCCGCACCGTGACCGCCCGGCGCGCGGCGCCGTGCCGTCCGGGGGCTCCCCTATGTTCCGGTCTCGTGATCGAGATCGACGCTCGGCTTGATGAGCTCAAAGCCCTCGGGCTTGCCCGTCGCACCCGTCTCGTCAGCGGACCCCAGGGGCCTCACGTGCTGCTCGACGGCAAGCCCGTACTGCTGCTGTGCTCAAACAACTACCTGGGGCTGGCCGACCACCCGCGGCTACGCGACGCCGCCGCAGACGCGGCGATGCGCTGGGGCGTGGGCGCCGGCGCCTCGCGGCTGGTGTCCGGCACGATGACGATCCATCGCCGGCTGGAGGAGCGCCTGGCGGTGTTCAAGGGCCGCGAGACGGCGCTGCTGTTCGGGTCGGGATACCTCGCCAACGCCGGCACGGTCGCCGCGCTCGCGCGGCCCGGTGACGTCGTCTTCTCCGACCAGCTCAACCACGCCTCGATCGTCGACGGCTGCCGGCTGTCCCGCGCCGAGGTGTTCGTCTATGACCACGCCGATGTCGAGCACCTGCGCTGGGGCATCGATCACGCCGAGGGCCGGGGGACGCTGATTGTCACCGACAGCGTGTTCTCGATGGACGGCGACGTCGCCCCGTTGACCGAGATCGTCGAGTTGGCCCAGCGCCACGGGCTCCGCACCGTGATCGACGAGGCCCATGCCACCGGGACGATCGGGCCCGGCGGGCGCGGTGCGGTCGCCGAGCCCGGCCTCGAGGACCAGGTCGACGTGATCGTCGGGACGCTCGGCAAGGCGCTGGGCTCCTACGGCGCGTTCGTGGCCTGCGATCAGACGATGGCGCGGTACCTGGTCAACGCTGCGCGCACGTTCATCTTCTCCACCGCACTGCCACCGCCGGCCGTCGCCGGAGCGCTCGCCGCGCTTGAGCTGCTGCAGGAACGGCCGCGGCTGGTCGACAAGCTGGCGGCCAACGCCGCGGCGCTGCGCACCGGGCTGCAGCAGGAGGGGTTCGACGTCGGGGCGTCGCGCACCCAGATCCTGCCGTTGATCATCGGCGAGGCGCAGCGCGCGATGCGAATCTGCGAGGCGGCGCTGACCCGCGGGGTGTTCGCTCAGGCGATCCGCCCGCCTACCGTGCCCGACATGACTTCGCGGCTGCGCCTGGCGGTGATGGCGAGCCACCGCGAGGAGGAGCTGCGAGCCGCGGCCCGGACGCTCGGTGCAGCCGCGCGGTCGGTCGGCTATGACCCCCGTTTGACGGCGGGCGCGGCGGCGGTGTCCGCAGGCGAGGACGAGTACCTGACGCCCGCGGCCGCGATCGGGCAGCGAGCGCTGGTCGCGCCGCCGCTGCCCGCGCCGCGCGCGAGCGTGTTTGACTTCGAAGCGTCCGAGCCGGTCCGCCGCGCCGCCTAGCCCGGTTCCGGCGTGGGCAAGGCTGACGACTCGCGCACGCCGCTGCGCGGCTGCTTTGTCACCGGCACCGGCACCGGGGTCGGCAAGACCGTCGTGGCCGCCGCGATCGTCGTCCGGCTGCGTGAGCTGGGGGTGCCCGTGCGCGCACTCAAGCCGCTGATCACCGGGCTTGACGCGGCGCCCGATCCGATCTGGCCGCGCGACCACGAGTTGCTTGCCCGCGTGGCCGGCGCGACGCCGCAGGAGACGATCCTCGCCGGCTACGGGCCACCGGTCTCGCCGCATCTGGCCGCCGAGCTGGCGGGGGTGGCGCCGCCGTCGGTGGACGCGTTGGCCGCCGGCGTGCGCCGCGCCGCCTCTTCAGGCTCGTTCCTGGTCGTCGAGGGGGTCGGCGGCCTGCTCGTGCCGCTCGGGCCGGAAGCTGACGTCCGCGCGCTGGCCGCGGCGCTGGGGCTGGCGCTGGTGGTCGTCGCGCGTCCGGGGCTGGGCACGATCAACCACACGCTGTTGACGTTGGAAGCCGCCGCGGTGGCGGGGCTGTCGGTGGCCGCCGTGGTCCTGACACCGTGGCCGGCGGACCCCGACGCGATCCTGCGCTCCAACCGGGAGACGATCGCCCGGCTGGGCAACGTGACCGTGGCGACGCTCGGGTTTATCGCCGCGCCGGAACCGGCGGTGCTGGGCGCCGCCGCCGCGGGGCTGGAGCTGGAGCGCTGGCTGGCGGTGGACAGCTGACGTCCCGGGGCGGTGCGGAGGAACGCAATCGTGCTCGCGGTGGCGCTGGCGCTGGCGCTGGTCCCGGCGTTGCCCGGCTTCGCGGCCGCGGCCGGCGCCTACCAGCAGGTCCTGCTGGTCTATGAACGCGAGGGATCGATCCCGCCCTGCCAGTTCACCGCAGCCAGCTACAGAGTGCGCTCGCCGGCGTCGACACCTACGGGCCCAGTACTTCGCCGACTTCACCCAAGCGGTGCAGACGGCCTTGAACGGCCGGCCCACCGGCGCCTGCGCCGCGGCGGCCGCGGGCCCGTCGGCGTCGCGCCCGAGTCGACGGGGATGAAGATCGGCAGCCGGTAGCTACTCAGCGCTGGCTTGGCCGCGCCGCTGCGGTACTCCAGGCCGGTCTGGAACGTCGACCCGTAGCGCACGCTGCCGCGCGGATAGGCGGTGTCGGGCGGCGAGTTGCGCAGCAGGAATTGCGACAGCGAGCGGACGCGCGGATCCTGCCAGGCCAGGTAGGCGGCCTGATCGAGATACGCCGCCTGGGTCGCCGGCGCCACCCCCCGGTAGGGATTGGGCGGGTCGGTCTCATAGCCGTACTCGGTCAGGTAGATGGGCAGCCGGCGCGCGACCGAGTAGGTGACAAAGAGCCGGTCCAGGGCCTGCTCGGCTCCGGCCGGGAGTCGCCCTCGGGCGCCAGCGCGCCGCTCAGGATCGTGTCGCGGCCGTGACCGCTGCGAGCCAGCGCGGCCACGCCGGCGTCGATGTAGTCGCGGTCCAGCCGCGCGGCCACGATCGCCGGCCGGCCGGCCGCGGTGACCGTCTGCGGCGCCAGCCAGCCCGGCTGGTTGGGCTCGTTCCAGATCGCCCAGTAGCCGAAACGGGGCAGCGGCGCGCGGGCGTCCGGCGGCACGTAGCGACCGCTGTAGCGCCGGGCGACGGCGAGCACGAACTGGCCGAAGGCGGCCGCCGCGGAGTTGGTAGTGATCGGCCTCGGTGGCCAGCGGCGCGCCGGGCGCCAGCGCCCACGAGCAGGACCGCCAGCACGCGCAGCACCGCGGGGCCGCGTGATCGCCGCTCGGACACGCCCGGGAGCCTGCCAGACGGGCGCCCGGCTCACGGCACGGGCGCCGGGACCCCGCGGGGACTGCCGCAACCGGTTTTCCGACCGGGGGCGGGTCTAGGTTGCGGGCATGCGCAGCACCGCTGAGCTGATCGCCGCCGATCGTCGCCACCTGTGGCACCCGTTCACCCAGCAGCAGGGCTGGTGCGGAGACGAGGAGCCGCTGATCGTCGATCGCGCGCAGGGCACCAACCTCTATGACTGCGACGGGGGCGCCTACATCGACGGCGTCTCGTCACTGTGGTGCAACGTCCACGGTCACCGCCATCCGGCGATCGACGCGGCGATCCGGGCGCAGCTGGATCGGGTCGCCCACTCGACGATGCTCGGACTCTCCCACGAGCCCGCGATCGAGCTCGCCGAGCGGCTGGCGGCGATCGCGCCCGCCGGGCTGGAGCGGGTGTTCTACTCCGACAGCGGCTCGAGCGCGGTCGAGATCGCCCTGAAGATGGCGTTTCAGTGGTGGGTCCAGCGCGGCGAACCCCAGCGGACCGCCTTCATCTGCCTGGAGAACGGCTATCACGGGGACACCCTGGGAGCGGTGTCGGTCGGCGGGATCGAGATGTTCCACTCGCTGTATCGACCGCTGCTGTTTGAAACCTGGCCGGCCCGCGCCGGCGACGGCGAGCAGATGGCGTCGCTGCTGCGCGAGCATTCCGACCGGGTCGCGGCGGTGATCGTCGAGCCGCTGGTGCAGGGCGCCGGGGGCATGCTGATGTACGAGCCCGAGTACCTGACTCGGGTGCGCGAGCTATGCGACGAGCACGGGGTGCTGCTGATCTGCGACGAGGTCGCAACCGGCTTCGGCCGCACCGGGCGGATGTTCGCCGCTGAGCACGCCGGCATCTCCCCTGACCTGATGTGCGTCGGCAAGGGCCTGACCGGCGGCTACCTGCCGCTGGCGGCGACGCTGACGACCGAACGCATCTACGAGGGCTTCCTGGGCCGCTTTGACGAGTTGCGGACGTTCTTTCACGGCCACACGTTCACCGGCAACCCGCTGGCCTGTGCCGCTGGGATCGCGACCCTGGAGACGTTCGAGCGTGAGCGCACGCTCGAGCAGCTGCAACCGAAGATCGAGCTCCTGAAGCGGCTGCTGGACCAGCACGTCGCCGGGCTGGCCGGCGTCGCCGAGGTCCGCCAGCGCGGACTGATGGTTGGCATCGAGCTGTTGGCGGACTCGCCGGAGGACCGGCTTGGGCACCGCGTGACGCTGGCCGCCCGCCGCCACGGTGCCGCGATCCGCCCGCTGGGGGATGTGATCGTGCTGATGCCGGCGCTGGCGATCTCGGCCACTGGTCTCGGGCGGCTGGTCACGATTACCGCGGCCGCGATCGCCGAGGCGAGCGCCGCCGCGTTGGCCGACGCGGCCTGAGCACCCGGGACGGTCTAATCCTCGTAGGGGGTGAAGTCGCGCTTGCGCGCGCCGCACACCGGACAGAACCACGTGTCCGGGATGTCCTCGAACTCGGTTCCCGGGGGGATTCCGCCGTCCGGATCTCCTTCTTCGGGGTCATAGATGAACCCGCACGACTCACACATGTATTTCATCGCGGGCAAGCCTATCGTCAGCTTGGGAGTGTAGGGTCGCGGTGGTGGAGGATGTGCGGCCCGGACCCGGCGAGGAGCTCAACCCCGGACCCGGCGAGGAGCTCAACCCCGGGCCGGTGGCGGTGCCCCGGCTGGCGGCGACCGTGATCGTGATGCGCGACGCCGCCGCCGGACTGGAGGTGCTGCTCGCGCGGCGCAACCCGGAGGCCCGGTTCATGGGCGGAGCCTGGGTGTTCCCCGGCGGAGCGGTGAGTCGCGAGGACGGCGAGGGCGAGGCGGCGCTGCGCGCAGCCGGGGCCCGCGAGCTGGCGGAGGAGGCCGGGATCGCGCTGGCCGGCCCGGAGGAACTGGTCACGTTCTCACGCTGGATCACCCCCGCCGAGGTCCAGATCCGCTTTGACACCTGGTTCTATCTCGCGATGATGCCCGCCGGCCAGGAGCCGCGGATCGACGGCACCGAGATCGTCGATGCGCGCTGGTTCTCGCCCGCGGCGGCGCTGCAGGCCGGGCGCGACCACGAGATCCTGCTCGTATTCCCGACGATCAAGCATCTCGAGCAGCTGTCGGGGTTCGGCTCGGTCGGCGAGCTGCTCGCCTACGCCCGCCGTCAGACGGTCCGGCCAGTGCAGCCGCGCGTGCTCGGCAGCGGCGAGATGGCCCGAATCGTGCTTCCCGGCGAGGACGGCTACGACGACTGACGCCCGGCCCGGGCTGACGGTTGCCGTCACCGGCCCCACCGGCGACATCGGCCGCTCGCTGCTGCGCTCGCTGGAGGCCAGCCCGGGCGTGCAGCGCGTGGCGGCGATGGCCCGGCGGCCGTTTGACCCCGCCGGTGAAGGACTGCGCAAGACCGAGTATCGCCAGGCCGACGTGCTGGACCCCGACGCGGTCGCCGCGGTCGTGGCCGGCGCCGACGTGGTCGTGCACCTGGCGTTCGCGATCCTGGGCAGCGCTACGGAGACCTCGAGTGTCAACCTGCGCGGCTCGCGCAACGTCTTCGGCGCGGCGATCGATGCCGGGGCGACGCGCCTGGTGTACGCCTCCTCGGTGGCAGCCTACGGGTTCCATGCCGACAACCCCGAGCTGCTGACCGAGGATCTACCCGCCCGCGGCACTCAGCGTCACTACTACTCCGCGCAGAAGGCCGAGCTGGAGCTCGCGCTGCAGGAGATGCTCGCCGGCGCCGCCACCGAGGCCTACGTCTTTCGCCCCTGCATCGTCGCCGGGCCGGACGCGCTCACGCTCGTGCAGAGCATCCCCTACGTGACGATCTCAGACCGGCTGCCCGGACCGGTCCTGCGCGCGCTCGAGCTGCTGCCCGCGCTCAAGCCGGTGATCCCTGACCCCGGCGTGGCGTTCCAGCTCGTGCACCACGACGACGTGGCCAGCGCGCTGCGTGCCGCGGTGCTCGGCGGCGGCCAGCCCGGTGTCTACAACCTGGCCGGCGACGGCACGCTGACGATGGCCGACCTCGCCGATGCCCTGGGGTGGTACAGCTTCCCCGTGCCCGACCTCGCGCTCGGCGCCGCCTCGGAGTTGGTCGCGCGGCTGCCGTTCGTGCCGGCCGAGGCGCAGTGGATCGAGACCCTGCGCCGGCCGGTCCTGATGGACACCGCCAAGGCGCGCCGGTCGCTGCGCTGGCGACCGCGCCACGACGCTCGTGCGACGCTGGGGGCGATGGTCGACGCCGCGCGGGCCGAGCGCCTGATTCGCTGAGCTAACTCGAGCGTCCGCTCGTTCCCGCCACCAGCGGGTGCACCTCGGGCCGGCAGATCTGCGACACCGGGCTGAGCAGGCGGAACGTCAGCGTCTGGTTGGGCGCGGTCACCAGTAGCCGGGGGTAAGTCGGACACGAACCGCCGCCGTGCGCCGGATCGAAGTCGAGCCCTTCGAGGTAGGCCGAGACCGCCGCGCCGGGCCCCACCCGCACCACGGGCAGCGACCGTGCCGCCCCGACCAGGCCGCCGAGGTATCCGCCGCGCGTCCGCCGCGCCGCGACCCGGTGCCCCCCGGCGGTCACCAGTGTCGCCGCCGGATAGCCGGTCATGATGCACGTCGCTCGGCCCGTGTTGCGAAACAGCAGCGGCAAGCCGACGTGACCCAGGCCGGCCCCGCCCTCCCCGGTCGAGACCGTGATCCGGCCCGAGCGGCAACCGGACCGCGCAATCCGCGCCCGGAGCGCGTTCTGAGCCGACACCAGACCCTGGACCAAGGACGCGCCCGATGGGTTCGCCTCGGACGCAGCGGAGCTCGGTCGGGCGCCGCCCGGCGCCGCCGAGCCACAGCCGGCGACGACGACGGCCGCCACGACGGCGGTCGGCCAGGTCAGCCTCGCCCGGAGCAGACGCACGTTCGGTGCTAGGTGTCGTTGGAGAGGTTGGGCAGGCCGATGCTCTGCAGCCACTGGCTGACGTGGACGTTGAGCTGCGTGAACTCGCCCGTCCAGATCAGCACTCCCATCGCGACCAGGACCGCCCCGCCGACGCCGATCACCACCGGATAGTGGCGCTTGACCACGGCGAACGCCGAGGTCGCGGTGCCGAAGGCCAGACCGGTGATCAGGAACGGCACCCCCAGGCCGGCGCAGTAGACGGCCAGCAGCACGGCGCCCCGGGAGGCCGAGTTCGACGTGCCGGCGACGGTGAGGATCGCGCCCAGCGTCGGCCCGGTGCACGGAGTCCAGGCGAGCGCGAACGCGGCGCCGGTGAGCACGGGCCCTCCCCGTCCCGCGCGGGCCATCAGCCGGCCGACGTGCCACTCGCGGCTGAACGCCGGCACCAACGGCGCGAGCATGAACAGCACGCCCATGACGATGATCAGCGCGCCGGAGACCTTGAGCGCCGCCGGGCCGGTCGGCGCGCTCCGCAGCCCCCGCTGGCCGAGCAGGCCGAGCGCGATGAAGATGAACGAGAAGCTGGCGATGAACGTCAGGCTGGGCCAGATCACCCGTCGGGTTCGCACCTCGCCCGGCCGCCCGCCCGCGACCGACGAGATGTAGCCGGGAACGAGCGGCAGCACGCACGGCGACAGGAACGAGATCAACCCGGCGCCGAACGCCACCGGAAACGCAATCCCCGACGCGGCATCCATGTCGACCCGAGGCTACCGGTCGCGCCCGCCCGGCCGGGCCGACATCGCTCCCCGGGTCAGCAGCGCCGGCGCGGATATGATCTTCGACTGCCGTCAGCCAGCCCGCGACGAGCCACGGCTACCGCCGCGGTCACGTTCGCGCAATCCGACCAGGGGAGGATCTCGATGAGCGAATACGCAGTCGTCAACCCGGCGACCGGAGAGACCGTCAAAACGTACCCGACGATCACCGACCCAGAGCTCGAGTCGGCGATCACGCGCGCCGACGACGCCCATGGCGCGTGGATCCGCTCGACGACCGTGGCCGACCGGGCCGCGCTGCTGCGCCGGGTGGCGCACCTGTACGGAGAGCAGCGCGAGCGGCTCGGCGAGATCATCGTGCGGGAGATGGGCAAGCCGATCGAGCAGGCCACCGGTGAGGTGGACTTCTGCGTCGCGATCTATGAGTTCTACGCCGACAACGCCGAGAAGCTGCTGGCCGACGAGCCGATCGAGCTGCTCGAGGGCGATGGCTCGGCGTTCGTGCGGCGCAGCTCGCTCGGGGTCCTGCTGGGGATCATGCCGTGGAACTATCCCTACTACCAGGTCGCCCGCTTCGCCGGCCCGAACCTCGCGATCGGCAACACGATCCTGCTCAAGCACGCTCCGCAGTGCCCCGAGTCCGCGGCCGCGATCGAGCAGATCTTCCACCAGGCGGGCTTCCCCCCGGACGCCTACATCAACATCTATGCCACCAACGAGCAGATCGCCGGGCTGATCCCCGATCCGCGCCTGCGTGGCGTCTCGCTGACCGGGTCCGAGCGCGCGGGGGCCGCGGTCGCCGAGATCGCCGGGCGCAACCTGAAGAAGGTCGTGCTCGAGCTCGGCGGCTCTGACCCCTTTATCCTGTTGTCCACCGACGACCTGGATGGGGCCGTCGAGTCGGCGGTCGGCGCCCGCCTGGAGAACACCGGCCAGGCGTGCAACGCCGCGAAGCGGTTCATCGTGGCCGATGATCTCTACAAGCCGTTCCTGGAGAAGTTCACCGCCGCGCTGACGGCGGTCAAGCCCGCCGATCCGACCTCGTCTGACACGACGATCGGCCCGCTCTCCTCGACGACGGCCACCGACCGGCTCGCCGACCAGGTGCAGCGGGCCGTGCAACAGGGCGCGACGCTGGTCGCCGGGGGCGACCGCGACGGCAACTTCTTCCCGACCACGGTGCTGACCGACATCACGCCCGACAGCGACGCCTACCGCGAGGAGTTCTTCGGTCCTGTCGCCTCCGTCTACCGCGTCGGCTCCGAGGACGAGGCGGTCGCGCTGGCCAACGACACCCCGTTCGGTCTGGGCTCCTACGTGCTCACGACCGACCGCGAGCAGGCAATGCGGGTCGCCGATCGGATCGATGCCGGGATGGTGTTCGTCAACGCCGTCGGTCTCGAGGGCGCCGAGCTGCCCTTCGGCGGCGTCAAGTGCTCCGGCTTCGGGCGTGAGCTCGGTCGCTACGGCACCGACGAGTTCGTCAACAAGAAGATGATCCGCGTCGGCGGCTGACCGGCGGCGGGGGCTGACCGGCGGCGGCTGACCGGCGGTCGCTGGTCAGACGTCCGTTCGGCCCCTATGCTGTGCGGAAGCTGAGCGGTCCCCGGAACTTTGCTCCGGGCTGAGCGTTACAGTGACCAGAGGAATCAGTGGAAGCCTCCGCACTCCCAGCATCGGTAGGACTGGCGCGGCCGCGACTCGGACTTGGCATCCCGCTGCTGCGACTGCGGTCCGACGAGCAGCTGGTGTCGCTGTTCCGAGTGGGCAACGAGGAGGCGTTCCGAGTGATTCACGATCGCTACCGGTCGCGGCTGTTCGCCTACACACGCCAGATGTTGGCGGGATCCAGCGCCGATGCCGAGGATGCCGTGCAGGAGATCTTCGTCCGCGCTTACGCGGGCTTGCGCAGCCACGACCGTGAGCTGGCGCTGCGGGCGTGGCTGTATCGGATTGCGCACAACCGCTGCATTGACGAGATGCGCCGTCCGCAGCCGATCACGATCGACGCGATCGACGAGTTCGCGACCCCGGGAGCGCCGGACCCGATGGCCCGCGTCGAGCAGCGCGATGCGCTGCGCCGCCTGATCGCCGACGTGCAGCGCCTGCCCGAGCAGCAACGCTCGGCGCTGCTGATGCGCGAGCTCGGCGGAATGCCCTATGCCGACGTTGCCGAGGCGCTCGGCGTCTCGGGCGCGGCGGTCAAGTCGCTGCTGGTGCGGGCGCGCGTCGGCCTGGCCCAAGCCGGCACGGCGCGCGACACGTCCTGCGCGCGGATCCGTGAGGACCTGATCGTCTCCCACGACCGCGGCGTGCGAACCAGCGGCCTGGCGCGACGCCACCTGCGCGACTGTCCCAGTTGCCGGCGGTTCCGCACCGAGGTCCGGGGCGCCACGCGCCAGTTCGCGGCGATGATCCCCGCGCTGGGGCCGATCGGCCTGGTCGCCAAGCTGCTCGGGCTGGGCAGCGCGGGCGGAGGCGGCGCCGCGGCCGGTACCGGCG
>JBPCPC010000266.1:0-4460 GCA_050999585.1 Solirubrobacteraceae bacterium
GGATCGGCCGACGGGCCGTCGAACCCGATCCCGCTGATTCCCCGGGCGATCATCGCGCGGCTTGCCTCCGCATCCGGATAACACCAGCCGGTCCAGTAGGCGTCCTTCCCCCAGTTCCGGTCGTTGCCCGTGCAGATCAGGACCAGGTCGCCCTCGCGCATGCTGTCCAGATGGGCCTCGACATCAGAGAGCCCGAGCGCGCCCGGCTCGTGAGAGCTGAAATCGAGCGTCAGCGCGTCGGTAACGAGACGATCTAGCGGGATCTCATCGAGCGTCGCCCCGTCGCGAATCTGGTGCGCAGGAGCATCGACGTGAGTCCCGATGTGGTTGATGAGGTGATACTCGGACATCGCGTAGCCGTCATCGGCCACACGTGCGATGTCGCGAAACGAAGGCGAGGCGATTCCCGGGAAGACGGCCATGTCGTCCTCCAGGTGTTGCGTCAGATCGACGATCGAGCGCACGCTCTCACAGATCTCGAAGTCTCAGCGCTCGGGGGCAACAACAGGCTCACTCTCTAACCCGGAAAACCGCGAACAGCAAAACATCGTTCCGACCGAAAGTCAAGATCACCGATGATCAGCGCGCAGCCTTACAGCGCCTCTTCTACGGTCACGTCTTTGACCCAAAACGTGACCCGAAGGCGCAAAGAGGGGGCTGAGACGGATCTGTTCTGCGCGCTCTGCGCCCACCTTCGGGCTATCTGGTGGGGACGGCAATGCGGCGCATGACCCCGGATTTGGTTGTTGCCCAAATCGCCCCCGGCGTGACGGCTATCAGCGTTCCGGGACCTCGGACTGGTCGCAGGGCATGAACCGTGTAGCGGGTGTCGATGCGAAACAGCCGGCCGGTTTGGAAGTTGGCGGCGAAGAGCCCGCCGCTGCCATACGCGATCTCGTAGGGTCCGGCGGGGAACCGCAGCTGGTGGATGATCCTTCCAGTCCGCGGATCGAGCGTGATAAGACGCGCCGTGTTGGTCAACACGCCGCCTCCGTTCCGGGACGCGCTGGCGGCGATCTCGCCGTAGGCCCACACCAGTCCGCCTCCGAGCGCGAGCTGGTCGACCGCGACCTGGCCCGAGCGCGCCTTGATCGCCAACAGCTTCAGGTGCGAATCACCCGGTCGCACGACACCCACTCCCAACGAGGATTCAGCAACCCACGTCCCGTGTGCTCCAACTACGACATGCCCTGTGGCGTCAAACGGGGCGCGCACCAGCGATACGACCCGTCCTGACCTCGGGGCGATTTGTGCGAGCCAGCCACGGGCAGAAGCGACCCACACAGCTGCTCGGCCGGCGCTGATGTTGGAGGGGAGAAACCGGCGACCGTCTGAACCAAACCGCTTGAGAAGCGGCAGGGAGATGGTCTGGATGGTGCGCCCGGTGCGCGGATCGACTCTTCGTACGCTGCCGGCGTAGAAATCGACGATCCAAAGCGTTCCGTCGCCAATTGCAAACGCACTCGGATTCGTCACGGCGATGCGCGCAACGATCTGACCGGTGTGGCTGTTGACCCTGAACAGCCGCCCGAAGCCCTGTTTCTGTGGCGGCGTTGAGCAGTTCCGCTCGCAGGTCAAGACCCAAACCGAGCCCAGCGCGCTCGCGGTCTGGATCGGTGTGCCGCTGAGAACGCGCGGTCTCGAGACCGCCGGGACGCTTGATGGCCGCGGGTCTGACAGGCGTCCGGTGGATCCCCCGCCGGTAAGGATGTAGCCAGCCGTCGCCGCCACGATCGCCGCCAGCGCCGCAGCGCTCAGAAGCCCGCGGCGTCGACGCTGATGGCGACGAGCATCTTCGATGATCTCGGCGTCGAGTGCTTCGGGGGCCGCTGCCGCCTCGGTCGCGACGCGATCGGGAGGTGCCAACACCGAAGCCATTAGCGCTACTATGGCTAGCACTATGCTGGATGTCAAGATCGATCGGTCTGACCCAACTTTCCTTCACGATCAGGTCGCCGCGGAAATTCGCCGTGCGATCGCTGACGGCGAGGCAAGGCCCGCGCAGCGACTTCCGCCCGCTCGCGATCTGGCTGCCGTGCTTGGCGTAAACACCAACACTGTCCTGCGGGCGTTGCGGCTGCTACGCGACGAGGGGTTGCTCGAGTTTCGCCGGGGGCACGGCGCGACGGTGACCGGCGCCGCACCGCAGCGCAGCGTCCTGATTACCAAGGCGCGAGAGCTCGCCGTGCTGGCCAGGGAGCTCGGCTACCGCCGCGACGAGCTGGCTGAGGTCCTCGACGAGGTGTCCTGAGAGCCGTGGCGAACTCGCTTCAGGGCGATCTCGGCGGTCTTCGTCGCCCTGGTGGCGATCGCGCTCGTCGCGCTCCAGGGTGCCGGAGGATCCAAGCGCCCCGATCCCAGGCGCCACGCCGCCGCGCGCGAGGCCCCGCAAACCATGGCCCTGCCCGGCTCTGACACCACTCTGTTGCTGTGGCCCGCGGGCCGGCCGATCTTTGGCGATCTGCCGGGAGGCGGCCCGGGCACCACAGTCACCGTGGACCACCTCAATATCGGGAAGGTCTCGATGAAACGCATCCCGGGTATCGCCGGCGGTGACTATCCCTACCAGATCGTGGCTGTTGGTCGACGGCTGGTCTACAACTCCGGTCGCGACGTCGTTACGCTCGCCGACGATCTTGCTGGGGTGCCCCAGGTTCTCGGGCCCGCCACGTGGTTCGTGCCCTCAGTCAACGGCCACGTGCTGCTCGTTCACGCCAAGAACCCGTCCCCGGTCAGCGTTCGCTCGGTGTCGGTGGCAACCGGCGCGCGAGGACCGGCGATCGCGCTTCCGAAGGGCACTCAGGTTGTGAGCGAAGGGACCGATCGCGGGCTGCTGCTGAGCTCGTGGACGCGGCGGCGAGGGAGTGGCGTGCTTGAGCTTTGGCGCCCGGGTCGCCCTCCGAGACGGCTTCCCGTCCCGGCCGACGGCGTCGTGAACGGGGTCGCGGCCGACGCACGCGTGATCGCCTACGGCTCGGCGTGCCGATCCGAGGAGGCCAGGCTCGCGAATGGACCGGCGGGCTACACGGTGTGCGCAAGACTCCGGGTCCTCGACCTCGTGGATGGCCGGCGCGTCTCGTTCCCCGCTCCCCGGGGCACGCTCGGGTGGGTGTCCGGCGTATCCGGGCTTGACAGGGCACTTGCTCCGGGCGACAGGATGCTCGCCGCCTAGGCCGCGACCTCACCGGCGCGCGACGGCCAGACTCGCCTATTGTCCTCCAGCTCGGTCGCAGACCAAGGTCGCCGGTCGCGGTGCCTGACTCAACCGGTCCGCTCTACGCAAGAACCGCCTGGTCGACCAGCGGTTCATGGCTGCTCTACCAAGGACCCGGCGCGCGACTACACACCTTCCGGCTATCAGGAAGATCGCAGACGCTGGGCGTGCACTGCTGCCAATACGCTGCCATGGTCAGCACCCCCCACCCAGCCTCGCTGACCTGCAGATCATAGGAGCGCTGCCAGCTCCTGCACCACCGGCGAAATGATCACGCTAATGGACAAAAACGTGACCATTTCGCGGGTTGGCGCATCGGTACGCCTAGATGAGCAGGACTACGGTGCGGATCGATTGCCTATCGCTGCGCAGCTGTTTGCCGAGACGGCCGCCGGCGTCCGGCTGAGCGTTGGGCGGCCAACCATCGTCGGAGGGATGCCCCGACGTGGGTCCTCGGCGGCCTGGAAGCGCTCCAACGGCCCGCGACTGCCCAAGGAAGGGCCGCTGCTCGAGAACCACTGCGTAGAGCGCCAGGACGTGGAGGACATCATCAACTCGGTGCTCGGGCGAGACCCCGAGCAGATGCGCCCATCCACCGGCCTGGCCTGGGAGCCGCTAATCGAGCTACTCGACCGCGAAGGGATCACCGTGACCGAGGATCAGCTGATCGCAACCCCGTTCGTGTTCGAGCTCTCCGACGAGTTGCTCGCGGAGCTCGCGTCTGAGGCCGATCATGGCCGCTGAAACCTCCACGCCGACGGCAGCTCGGCGCCCTCCGAGGTGCTCACCCGCCCTGAACGGCGCTGCGTCCGAAGGCACGCATAGAGTCACGAAAAAGATGCATAACGTGACTCATTGAGCAGGGCGGTGCGGCCAGATCGGGGGAGGAGTGAGGTGGTTTTCCTGCCTGGGTAGCCGAGCACCCTGGCTGATGGGTGGTGTTCAGCAGGGGCGCTGGCGGCGGGGACGAAAGCCGGTCAGATGACTCCCGGGAAGGGGATTAGCGTGGGGTGAGGGCAGCGGGTTGGTGGGCATGAGCGCGTGGCTTTGAGGACACTGCACCTGATTGGGACTGTCGATGAACGGGGAGCGCAGCGAGGTGCTCAGAGGATTACGTTCACGGCGTCGGGGGTGGCAGGCCGACGTGCACTGGCGGGCGGTCGGCGGGGAGATGGCCTACGCCACCGTCGTGCTGGATCGCGTTCCGCAGGCGTTTGGGGTCTTTGCGCATCCCGAGGTCGCCGCC
>JBPCPC010000298.1:0-12100 GCA_050999585.1 Solirubrobacteraceae bacterium
CCCGCGCGCTCCGGCGCGCGGCGCGACGCGCTCGTGGATCTGGCTGACGTGCGCGGCCAGGACGCGGCGCTGCTGGCGTTGCAGATCGCCGCCGCCGGCGGGCACAACCTGCTGATGCAGGGCCCCCCGGGAACGGGCAAGACGATGCTGGCGCGCCGGCTGCCGTCGATCCTGCCGCCGCTGGCGCGCGCGGAGGCGATCGAGGTGACGAGGATCCACAGCGTCGCCGGGGCACACCGGGACGGCCTGATCGAAGCGCGACCGTTTCGTGCGCCGCACCACACGATCTCACCGTCGGGCCTGGCGGGCGGCGGCTCGCCGCCGCGTCCCGGTGAGGCGACCCTGGCCCACCACGGAGTGCTGTTTCTTGACGAGCTGTCGGAGTTCCAGCGCCCGGCGCTCGATGCTCTGCGCCAGCCCCTGGAGGACGGCAGTGTGACGATCGTGCGCGCCCAGCGCTCGCTGCTGTTCCCGACCAGGTTCATGCTGATCGCCGCCACCAACCCGTGTCCGTGTGGGTTCGCGGGCGTCGATGACCGCTGCACCTGCGGCGAACTGGAACTGCGCCGCCACCGCAGACGGCTCAGCGGACCGCTGCTGGACCGCATGGACCTGCTCGTCGACGTCCGCCGCCCGGCCGAATCCGAGCTGCGGGGGCCGCCTCATGCCAGCTCGGCGCACGCGCGGGAGGGGGTTGTGACCGCCCGTGCGCGTCAGGCACGCCGCCTGCGCGGGACCGGCGCACGTTGCAACGGGGAGATGGATGCACGCACGGCACGTTCGCTGGCGCAGCTCGAGGAGGCGGCTGAGACCGAGCTCGGGCGGGCCTACGCGCTGGGTCTGCTCAGTGCCCGGGGGCGCCACCGCGTGGTCCGCGTGGCGCGGACGATCGCCGATCTGGCCGGCAGTGAACGCGTCCGCCGGGCCGACGTGCTACTGGCGCTCAGCCTGCGGCAGTGGTCGGGCGCCGAGGTCGCCGTCGCGCCATGAGCACCCGCGGTGAGCGATCGGCAGGCGGCGACGGGCCGGCATGTGACGCCGGCCCGGCATGTGACGCCGGGCCGGCACGTGACGCCGGCCCGGCATGTGACGACTGCCTGCGGCGGACCTGGCTGCTCGGGCGGCTGTCCGGTCATCTGGATCCGGTGCGCGACCGGGTCGACGCGCTGCTCGAGCTCGATGACGATCAGCTGATCGCTGCGGTGGCGGGTCGGCACGCCGGGGACGTGCGGCGCGAGTGGCAGGCGTTCGACGTCGTCCCCGCGCGCGAACGGTGCACCGCGCATGGGGCGGAGTCGTTGTGTCGCTGCGACCCCGCCTACCCGGAGGCGCTGCGTGACCTGCCGGCGCCGCCGGCCGTGCTGCACGTGATCGGAGGGTTACGGCGGCTCGCCGAGGTCGGGGTAGAGCCAGCGGTCGCCGTCGTCGGCTCCCGGAGGCCGTCGCCGTACGGCCGCTCCGTGGCGCGGTCGCTGGCCCGCTCGGTCGCCTCAGCCGGGCTGGCGGTGGTCAGCGGCATGGCGCTGGGGATCGACTCGGCCGCCCACCGCGGGGCGCTTGAGGGTGAGGGGGCAACGATCGCCGTGCTACCCGCCGGGGTCGACCGCCCGTATCCGGCGGCCGCCCGGTCCCTGTACCGGAGCATCCCACAGCGGGGGCTGCTCGTCTCCGAGCTCGGACCGGGCTCCGCGGTGCGCCGCTGGATGTTCACCGCGCGCAATCGCATCATCGCCGCGCTGAGTGCGATCACGGTCGTCGTCCAGGCGCGCGACCGATCGGGAGCGCTCGTGACTGCGCGTTGGGCCCGGGACCTGGGCCGACAGTTGGGGGCGGTGCCTGGCGAGGTCGTCTCGCCGCTGTCGGCCGGACCGCACGCCCTGCTGCGCCAGGGCGCCGAGCTGATCGGTGGTGATCAGGACGTGCTGGACGCACTGTTCGGCGCCGGTGCGCGCGTGGTGCCCAGGGCGCGGCGGGCGCCGCCCCTGGAACCTGCGCTGGCGGCGCTGCTCGACGCGCTGGCCGTCGGACAGCCGGCGGCGGCGGCGTTCCAGCAGGCCGATCTGGACGCCGCGGCCGGCCTCAGTGCGCTGGCCGCGTTGGAGCTTGAGGGCCGGATCCGGCGCGAGCCGGGCGGCGGGGTGGCGGTGATCGGATGATCGTCGTGGTGGCGACAGGGCGCCCGGCTACGCTCGCGAGGTGACCCCAGCGCGCGCTCAGCGACGAATTCCCCGCGTGCTGTCGATCGCGGGCTCTGACTCGGGCGGCGGCGCGGGGATTCAGGCCGACCTGAAGGCGTTCGCCGCCTGCGGGACGCACGGGATGACCGCGATCACCGCGATCACCGCGCAGAGCACCGTGGCGGTGAGCGCGGTGCAGGCGATCGAACCGGAGATGATCATCGCCCAGGTGCGCGCGGTCGCCCAGGACATCGGTGTCGATGCGGTCAAGATCGGCATGCTCGGCACGGTGGCGACGATCGAGGCGGTGGACCAGGCGCTGGACGAGCTGCGGCATAAGGACCCGAGTCTGCCGGTGGTGCTCGACCCGGTGATGATCGCCGAGTCTGGCGGCGAGCTGCTCGAGCTCGACGCTCGCGCCGAGCTGGTGGCGCGGCTGCTGCCGCGGGCGACGGTGGTCACGCCGAACGTGCCCGAGGCGGTCGCCCTCGTGACCGCCGCGGGCGGCGCCCCCGACCCCGACGCGGCCAGCGACCCCGATGCGGGCGGCGAACCGGACGCGAGCGCGCTGGCGCGCGCCGTCCACGCCCTCGGGCCGCAGGTCGTGGTCGTCACCGGGGGACACCGTGCCGCGGCCACGGATGTGTTCTACGACGGCAGTCAGTTGGTGCAGATCGTCGGCGAGCGGTACCCCGAGGGGGCCGCGCACGGCTCGGGCTGCACGCACTCCTCGGTGCTGGCGGCGCGGCTGGCCTGGGGAGACTCGCCGCTGCAGGCGGCCCGCATCGCCAAGCGGCGTGCATCTGAGGCCGTGCGCGACGGGTTGGCCGACGTCGGCGAGGGCACGGGCCCGGTCGATGTCCTGGGCGTGACATAATCTCGCCTGTGCGCTTCCTGAGGATGAAGCCAGGGCATGGCGAGGTGCTGATCGCCGAGGGCGACGTCGAGCTCGCCGAGGACGAGCTGCGGCTGCTGGAGGAGTTCCGTGCCCAGCTGGACGCCGGCCTGTGGGCGGCGGTGCCGCTCAAGGACGGCGGCGGGCGCCGTCAGGCCCCGGTGGTCAAGTCGTTCGAGGACGTCCCCCGTGATGCCGAGCGCGTGATCTTCTTCCCGCGCGCGGCCGGGGGCCGGTAGGCGGCTGGACAGCCGTGCTGCTGGCGCTCGTCGCGACCGCGCTAGTAGCCGTAGCGCTGCTCTCAGAGGAACTGCTTCCGCGTCTGGACGAGGCGTGGTCACGCCACCGCGCCCGCCGCCAGGCGACGCCGGTGATGCCCTATGACCCGGGGCGCGAGCGCCGGGCCGAGGCGCGCGCGCGCACGCTGCTGCACTCGTGCGTCAACGACGAGGAGTGGGGGATGTACCGCGACCTCGGGTTCATCCGCGTCTGGGGCAGGCAATCCGATGGTCCGGTGCAGGCGCAGGGAACCGGCGGCGCCGCCTACGCGTACCTGATCTACCCCCACCGGGCGATCGTCGCCTACCTCGCCCAGACCCACCGGCTGCTCAACGAGTACTGCGTCGCATTCCCGGACGAGACACGGCCCTACGGCAGCTCCCGACTGCCCGACTCCGATGACGTACTGGCCAAATGGATGGCGCTGACCGGCGACGAAGAGCGGCTGATCTCGACCGCCAACATGCATCTGCCCGGGCGCCAGCTCGATCCCGCGCGGGTCAAGCGGGACCTGTGGCGCCTGTCGCAGTGGGAGCGCGCCCGGATGCGCGACGCCGCCCGCAGCGCCCCGAGCGAACCGCTCGACGCCGCGGGCTAGCCGCGGCCCCGTCGGCACGGAGCGGCTGACGAATGAGCTGGACCGGGTATTTCAGAGCGGGCTTGGTATCGCTTCGCCGTGCTCGCTCTGCCAGCCTCGTCTAGGGGGCCAGTAGAGCGAGCAGCAACCAACCGCGCGCTGCTCGCTCTGAAATCCTCGCGTGGGCACGGCGACATCACGTCCGATGGCTCCGGCGCTGGCACCCGGACCACCGAAGCAAAAGCCGAAACCCATCAAGCCTCGACGCGCATCCAGCGGCCGCGAGGCAGGCCGACCCGGCCGCGGCCGATACAGTTTCAGCCGCGATGACCACCACCACGTTCGATCTCAAACACCGCAGCCGCGCGCTCACCGAGGGGCCCGAGCGGGCCGCTGCTCGCTCCTACCTGAAGGGGATCGGCTATGACGACGAGGCGCTGTCCAAGCCCCTGGTCGCCGTCGCCAACACCTGGACCGAGACGATGCCGTGCAACTTCCATCTGCGGGCGCTGGCGGCCAAGGTCAAGGACGGCATCCGCGCGGCCGGCGGCACGCCGATGGAGCTCAACACGATCGCGATCTCTGACGGGATCACGATGGGCACCCAGGGGATGAAGGCCTCGCTGGTCAGCAGGGAGCTGATTGCCGACTCGATCGAGCTGGTCTGCCAGGCACACATGTTCGACGCCGTGATCGCGCTCAGCGGCTGTGACAAGACGATCCCGGCGACCGTGATGGCCCTGTGCCGCCTGGATCTGCCGAGCGTAATGCTCTACGGCGGCTCGATTCTGCCGGGCTACCTCCACGGCGAGCGGCTCACCATCCAGGAGGTGTTCGAGGCCGTCGGCGCGCACGCCGCGGGCAAGATCACCGAGGAGGAACTGACCGAGATCGAGGAGGCCGCGTCTCCGGGCGCCGGCGCCTGTGGCGGCCAGTTCACCGCGAACACGATGGCGATGGCCTTTGAGGTCCTCGGTATCTCCCCGACGGGCCTGAACATGATCCCCGCGGTCAACCCGCGCAAGCCGCAGGTCGCCGAACAGGCCGGCGCGCTGGTCATCGACGTGCTCAAGCGCGGCCTGCGCCCGAGCGATTACATCACCCGTGACAGCCTCGAGAACGCGATCGCCGCGATCGCCTGCAGCGGAGGCTCGACCAACGGCGTGCTGCACCTGCTGGCGCTGGCCAGGGAGATGGACATCGAGTTGGCGATCGATGACTTCGACGAGATCTCCGAGCGCACGCCGCTGCTCTGCGATCTCAAGCCCGGCGGCCAGTACGTCGCGCCTGACCTGTACGAGGCCGGGGGCGTGCCGCTGGTGATGAAGCGCCTGCAGGACGCGGGGCTGCTGCACGACGACGCGCTCACCGTCACCGGCCAGACGGTCGGCGAGATCGCGCGGGGCGCGACCGAGACCGGGGGCCAGCAGGTCGTACGCCCGCTGGACCGGCCGATCAAGCAGACCGGCGGGCTGGCGATCCTGCACGGCAACCTCGCCCCGGACGGCTGCGTGGTCAAGCTGGCCGGGTATGAGCGCCGCCGCCAATCCGGACCGGCGCGGGTGTTCGAGGGCGAGGAGGACGCGA
Organism: Solirubrobacteraceae bacterium; assembly: GCA_050999585.1. Lineage (GTDB taxonomy): Bacteria > Actinomycetota > Thermoleophilia > Solirubrobacterales > Solirubrobacteraceae > Palsa-465. Next base: position 5,516 of record JBPCPC010000298.1, read on the forward strand.
TGAAAGCGGTCACCGCGCGGACGATCAAGCCCGGCGACGTGATCGTGATCCGTAACGAGGGCCCCGCCGGCGGCCCCGGGATGCGCGAGATGCTTGCGGTCACCGCAGCGCTGGTCGGCGAGGGGTTGGGGGAGGAGGTCGCCCTGATCACCGATGGCCGCTTCTCCGGGGCCACGCGCGGCCTGATGGCCGGACACGTCGCCCCGGAATCGATCCGCGGGGGCCCGATCGGCCTCGTCCGCGACGGTGACGAGATCACGCTCGACGTGGCCTCCCGGCGCCTCGACGTGGCCCTATCACCCGAGGAGCTGGCCGCGCGCGCGGCCGCCTACGAGCCCCCCGAGCAGCCGTTTCCCGGCGTCGCTCTGAGCAAGTACGCGCGGCTGGTCTCCAGCGCCGCCGAGGGCGCCGTCACGCGCTGACCGGCGCGGCGGTTCAGCGCCCGAGCGGCCCCGGCCGCGGGGCCGGCGACGGCCCTGAAGCCGTGAAAGGGTGGGATCGTGCCGTTTCGGGCAACGAAACTTGCATAAATGGTTTCGTAATCCTCACCGCCTTCGCGGTCGGTACCATTTGTGATGTGGCGAACGTTTCGTACCTGCGTACGCCCATCGGGGCGCGGCATTCTGGCGCGTCCGTGGGCGGCTCCAGCGCGTCGCCGCGTCGCTTGCGACGCGGGCGCTACGTGCTGGGCGGTCTGGTCCTGGTGGTGCTCGCCGTGCTCGCCGCAGGGGCGATCGTGTTCAGCTCGGCCAAGGCGAGCCTGACGCTCGATCCCCAGGCGATCGCCAAGATCGGGATGCCGCTGGGCGGCGGCTCGATCCAGAGTGTGAGCGTTGTCACCGGACCCCACAGCCGCCCGATCCCGGTCACCGTCCACGGCGATCCGGTGATCTACCCCAAGGGCCTGATCCCGGCCAACGAGCGCATCTCCGTCCAGGTCGTGATCAAGCGGCCGGGGTGGATCTCATGGCTGGCGGGCAGTAAGGAGCGCCTGAACCTGACGCTCACCACGCCGGTGGCCAGCCTGCGCTCGCACTATCTGACGGTTGGGCACGACGCGTCGCTGCGCCTGCACTTCAAGGCGCCGATCGCGGCCTTCTCCTACGGCCGCGCCGGCCACCTCAAACGTCACGTGCTGGGCAAGCCGCGCACGGTGATCACGCTGCCGCACAGCGGTGAGGCCGGATCGATCTTCGTCGCCGCCGCCCCCCGTTCGTGGGAGACCTCCCAGCAGGCGATGGTGAGCTGGTTCCCGCCGGGCGGCTCGGCCTCCGCCGTGGCCAGTCCCGCCGCCGGCAGCCAGATCAAGCCGGGCACGCCGATCACGCTGAACTTCTCCAAGCCTGTTTCCACCGCGCTGGGCTCGCACCGTCCGGTGATCTCACCGGCGACGCCGGGACATTGGCGGGCGCTCACCAGCCACGCGATTCAGTTCGTCCCCAGCGGCTATGGCTACGGGCTGGGCGCCAAGGTCAGCATCGCGCTGCCCAACGGCGTTCATCTGGTCGGCGGTCAGCAGAGCGCGGGCTCTGACGGCGGTGCCTGGACAGTGCCGGGCGGATCGACCGTGCGCCTGCAGCAGATCCTGTCGCTGCTCGGCTACCTGCCGCTGAAGTTCAACTACGTCGGCAAGGGGGTCGGGTTGACGCCCGCCGACCAGGAGAACGCCGCGGTCAACCCGCCCAAGGGCAACTTCTCCTGGCAGTACGCCAACACCCCGGCGGCGCTGAAGAGCTTCTGGCAGGTCGGTGCCTCCGGCGTGATGATGCAGGGCGCACTGATGGCGTTTGAGAACGACCACGGGCTGACGGCCGACGGCGTTGCCGGATCGGCCGTGTGGAGGGCGCTGATCAGCGCCGTCGTGGCCGGCAAGCGTTCCAGCTTCGGTTACACGTTCGTCGGCGTCAGCGAGGCCTCCCAGAGCCTCACTCTGTGGCACAGCGGCAAGACGGAGATCTCAGGCACGCCGGTCAACACGGGCATCTCCTCGGCGCCGACCGCCACCGGCACCTACCCGGTCTATGAGCACCTGCCCGTGACCACGATGAGCGGCACCAATCCCGACGGTAGTCATTACAGCGATCCCGGCATCCCCGACGTGAGCTACTTCAACGGCGGCGACGCGCTGCACGGCTTCACGAGGGCGCAGTACGGCTCGCCGCAGAGCCTGGGCTGCGTCGAGATGCCCTACAGCGTCGCGGCGCAGGTGTACCCGTACACGCCGATCGGGACGCTCGTCAACGTCACCTAGTAGCTCCGCCGGGCGGGCGACCAGCTCCAGACGACGCCATCAGACCGACCGCGGCAAAGAGGGCTGTCCGTCGCCACGGCGAATAGCCACGTCCATGTCGGTGGCGCCGCCCCTTCCCGAAACCCACGAGGCCCAGCCCCCCGCCGGTCCGGACGGCGTCGCGCCCGCCTGGCGAGCGGCCCTGGACGCGTTCGCGGACGACCTGCGGCGCCGCGCGGTGGCGGCCAAGACCGAGACGGCGTATGCGATTGACAACCTGCAGTTCGCGCGCTGGGCCACCAGCCACGAGCTTGCGCCCAGCTCGGTTGACATCCGGGCGCTGCGGCGCTATGTCGCCGGTCTGTCTGCCGACGGCCAGGCCCCGAGTACGGTGGCCCGCAAGCTCGCCTCGCTGCGCGGCCTGCTCGACGTGCAGGTGACCGTCGGAGCCCGCTGCGAGAACCCGGCTGACCTGCTCGGTTCACCCAAGCGCCCCCAGCGCCTGCCGCGGGTGCTCAAGGCGACCGAAGTGGCCGCCCTGCTGGACCGGATCCCGGCGACCACGCCGCTGGAGCTGCGCGATCGCGCCCTGTTCGAGCTCGCCTACGCGTCGGGCCTGCGCGCCGAGGAGCTGGTCTCGCTCGACACCGACGCGATCGACTTTGACACCGAGACGGTGCGCGTGGAGGGCAAGGGCGACCGTACCCGGATGGTGCCCACCGGAGAGCACGCCCTGCGGGCGCTGGAGCGGTATTTGGGGCGCGGGCGACCGGCGCTGGACACGGGTCAGGGACGATCGCTGTTCCTCTCCAAATCCGGTCGGCGGCTGAGCACATCCGACGTCCGGCGGAGGCTGCGGACCTGGTCGCGACTGGCGCTGCGCAGTGCGCCGGCGCTGGCCGAGACGCATCCCCACGCGCTGCGCCACTCGTTCGCGACACACCTGCTGGAGGGCGGCGCTGACCTGCGCGCAATCCAGGAGCTGCTCGGTCACGCCAGCATCTCGACGACTCAGGTTTACACTCGGGTAGATTCGGCGCGGCTCCGCAGCGCCTATACGAGCTCTCACCCGCGGGCGTGAGGCCGCAAAATGGGGTAAGCACTGGAAACCAACGTTAAAGCGATCGAGGTGCAGGACCTGTGGAGGCGCTATAAGGCCTCTGGTGATGAACGGGCCCGAGAGCGGCTGGTGGTCGCTTATTCACCGCTGGTCAAATACGTCGCCGGACGAATGGGCTCGGGGTTGCCCGCGCACGTCGAGGAGGCCGATCTGATCTCCTACGGCCTGGGCGGCCTGATCTCTGCGATCGAACGCTTCGATCTCAGTCGAGAGATCAAGTTCGAGACCTACGCCATCACTCGCATCCGCGGGGCGATCATCGACGAGCTGCGCACCCTGGACTGGGTGCCGCGGTCGGTGCGCGCGCGGGCCCGCCAGTTCGAACGCAGCAACATGAAGCTCGAGGCCAAGTTCCGGCGGGCCCCGACCGACGAGGAGATGGCCGCCGAGCTCGAGATCACCGTCAACGAGTTCCAGGAGCAGCTCGTCCAGATATCCAACTCGACGATCGTCGCGCTCGACGAGCTGTGGAACGTCTCGGACTCCAGCGGCGACTCCGTGTCGCCGCTGGACACGCTCCCCGATCGCGGTGCGCCCGATCCGCAGGCAGTCGTTGACGAGTCCGAGCTGCGCGACCAGATCGCCGACGCGATCGGCGCCCTGCCGGAGCGCGAGAAGCTCGTGGTGGCGCTGTACTACTACGAGAATCTGACGCTGCGAGAGATCGGCGAGGTCCTGGGCGTGACCGAGTCGCGCGTCTCCCAGCTGCACACCAAGGCGGTGCTGCGGCTGCGCTCCAAGCTCGCCGGCGAGTTCGACTAGGGTTCTGCCCGGGCGCGGGGCAGGGGTTGGACCGCTCGCCCGGCCAGGTGTAAGGTCGCCTTTCGGTCATTCGAGCGAGAGGAGACCAGCCATGCACAAGCCTGCGGATCGGATCCGCAACGTGGCCATCGTCGGCCACCGCGGCAGTGGTAAGACGTCCTTGCACGAGGCGCTGCTGTTCCAGGGCGGCGCCATCAATCGCCTCGGCACGGTGCCCGACGGGAGCACCAGCTCAGACACCGATCCCGATGAGAAGGCCCGCCAGATGTCGATCTCGCTGGCGCTGAGCTCGTTTCAATGGCAGGAGCGCAAGGTCAACCTGCTCGACACCCCGGGCGACTCGAGCTTCGTCGCCGACGCTCTGGGCGCACTTCGGGTGTGCGAGTCGGCGGTGTTCGTCGTCAACGCGGTGATGGGCGTGGAGGTGCATACCAACCGGCTCTGGCAGCGAGCGGCCGAGCTGGATCTGGCGCGGCTCGTATTCGTCAACATGCTTGATCGCGAGCGCGCCGACTTCTTTCGCACGCTCGAGTCGCTGAAGTCGGCGTTCGGCCAGCACGTGGTCGCCACCGAGATCCCGATCGGCGCCGAGCACGATGTCTCGGGCGTGATCGACCTCGTCGACATGAAGGCCTACCGCTACGAGAACTCGACCCCGACGACGCGCGACAACTGCGAGGAGATCCCGATCCCCGAGGATCAGCTCGCCCTGGCGCAGGAGTACCGCGAGAAGCTCATGGACGAGGTCTCTGAGACCTCCGACGCGCTGATGGAGCGCTACCTGGAGGGCGAGGAGATCTCCCACGAGGAGATCGTCACCGCGCTCAAGGACGGGACCAACCACGGCTCGCTGTTCCCCGTCACCTGTGGCGTGGCCACGCGCAACCTCGGCACCAACCGGCTGCTCGACGCGATCGTTGAGGACCTGCCGTCGCCGGTCAAGCACGGCGGCCTGGAGGTCGGCGAGCTGACGCTGCACCCGAGCGAGGACGCCGAGCTGTTCGCCTATGTCTTCAAGACGCGCGCCGACCCGTTTGCGGGCCGGATCAACCTGTTCCGCGTCTACCAGGGCACGATGCGCCAGGACTCACAGGTGCTCAACACCCGCACCCACAACAAGGAGCGGATCGGTCAGCTGGTCACCTTCGACGGCGCTGAGACCAGCCACACCGACGAGTTCGGCCCCGGCGACATCGGCGCCGTGGCCAAGCTGAAGGAGACTAAGGCCGGGGACTGGCTGGCGGCCCGGGACGAGCCGATCTCGATGCCCAGCATCAAGCTTCCGGCGCCCGTGATGGCGTTCGCGATCGGGCGGGTGGGGACCGGGTCCGCAGGCGACGAGGACAAGGTATTCACCGCGCTGCGCCGCTTGCAGGAGGAGGACCCGACGATCGATCTGCACCGCGATCCGCAGACCGGGGAGCAGATCCTGTCGGGACTGTCCCAGGTCCACGTCGAGGTGATTGTGCAGCGCCTGCAATCGCGCTTCGGCGCCGAGGTGACGCTCAAGCCTCCGCGCGTCCCCTACCAGGAGACGATCCGCGGCTCGGCCAAGGCCCACGGCCGCCACAAGAAGCAGAGCGGCGGTCGCGGCCAGTTCGGCGACTGCCACATTGCGATCGAGCCGCTCAACGATCCCACCCACCCCACCGGCTTCGAGTTCGTCAACGGGATCAAGGGCGGCGTGATCCCAACGTCGTTCATCCCGGCGGTCGAGAAGGGGGTGCAGGAGGCGATGCAGGAGGGCGTGGTCGCGGGATATCCCGTCAAGGACGTGCGGGTACGCGTCTACGACGGCTCATATCACACCGTCGACTCCTCGGAGATGGCGTTCAAGGTCGCCGGTTCGCAAGCCATGAAGCAGGCACTGGAGGAGGCCCGCCCCGTGCTGCTGGAGCCGATCATGCTGGTCACCGTCAACGCCCCCGAGGACACCGTGGGAGACGTGATCGGCGATCTGAACTCCCGGCGTGGCCGGCCGCTGGGGATGGAGCCGGTGGGCGCCGGAATGACCGACATCAAGGCCGAGGCGCCGATGTCTGAGATGCTCACCTATGCGCCCGACCTGAGGTCGATCACGGGCGGTCAAGGCGAGTTCACGATGGAGTTCGATCGCTATGAGGAGGTGCCCGGCCACCTGGCGGTCAAGGTCGTCGACGAGGCCCGCGCCGAGCGCGAGGCCGTGAAGGCGTAGTAGGCTCAGACAACTCGTGAGCACCAGGGCAATTCGCACATCGACGCCCCAGACCGCGTGCGACGTCTGCGGACGGACGCTGCTGCGCGGGGAGAACGCCGAGGTCTACGTCAGCGGCGGCAGCCGTCGCTCGGTCTGTGAGCTGTGCAAGTCCCGCGCGCTGCACGGAGGCTGGGTGCGCGAGGGCACCGTGCCCGAGTATGAGGCGGGGGGCGCTCGCGCCGACCGCCGCCGGTCGCTGCTCAATCGTCTGCGCAGCCGCCGAGACCCATCGGTGGC
>JBPCPC010000312.1:0-2914 GCA_050999585.1 Solirubrobacteraceae bacterium
CGAGATCGGCCACTGGACCGCTCAGCAGATCGTCGCTGGTCGCGCCACCTGGCTCGATCTCGATCTCCTGCGCGCTCTCGGCACTGGACTCGCCGCGCGCGTCTGGGCCGCGCTCGAAGCGTGGGGCAGCTGGCCTCAACAAAGCATGGACGGCCGAGAAGAAACAGCGCTCGGGCTCGGCGAGCCTGCCCTGAACTCACTCGGCGTTGGCGGCTACGCACGTCCGCGTGCAGCCCGTGCGGCACTCGACCGCGCAGGCGAACAGATCATCGCCATCGATCCCAGCTATGAGCTCGTGCACTGCGAGCGCCGGGGCGGGTGGTGCCTAGTGGTACGGCGGCTCGCTGGCCCCCGGTCGAGGGCTCAGGCGCGCACTGGCGCCTCGTGGCGCTCTGAAGGGATTGCCGCCCATCACTCCCATGAAGCTGAACGACGTGCGATTCGTGCACAGATCGGCAAGTGCCTCGGCGCTTGAACCCCAAGGAGGAGCTCCCAGGCACGACAGCGCGTGCAAGGTTCCCCGCCGGGGCACCCCGCCCCCCGCAGCGGTTCCCCGCCGGGGCACCCCGCCCCGATCTTCGGTCCAGAGAAGGTGCTACGGCAGGGTCGCTCGACTCCCCGCCGAACTACGTCGTATGACCGACCAGGACCCACTCCCCGAAACCCTCCCCGCCGGGGCACCCCGGCTGCTGACCATCGCCCAGGCCGTCGCGGAGACCGGCCTGTCTGGCAAGGCAATCGCCCGTCGAATTGAGCGGGGCACGCTGCGCGCCGTCCATGACGAGCAGGGCAGACGCGTGGTACCCCGCGCCGAGCTTGACCGCGCCGGCCTGCTGACCGGCGGAGAAGAGGGGAACCCAGGCGGGGAACTCGTCCTTTGGCGCGATCTCTACGAGCGCGAGCGCGAAGAGCACGCCGAGACCCGAGAGCAGCTGACCGTACGAGCCGATGAGGAACGTCGTCGAGGCGATCAGGTCGCCGCCCGAGCCGAGCAGCTGACCGCCGACTTGGCGGCGATCGCCAACGCTGGCCCGGTACGGGCATGGCGGCTACGCCGAGCGCTACGCGATCAGCAAACAATCAACGGGTGAGCCCAACCGTCGGAAGCGTCGGCGGGGTGACGCTCGTGATCTGGCCCGACGACCACGACCCGCCGCACGTCCACGCCATCTATGGGACGCCGAACACCCCAGGAGCCAGACAGTCGAGAATCGCGATCCATACGGGTAACGTGATCGACAAGCCGTCCTCTCGCACGCTGCCGGCCGCCAAGACCAGGCAGGTGCAGCAATGGATCGCTCAACACCGAGACGAACTTCAAGCACGATGGCAGCAGCTACAGATCTGATCCCCGAGCCCGCGCCGGCGATCGCCGCGATCGCGATTCGGCCCGAGCATGTCGTGCGCGTGTTTTTTATCGACGGCGAGGTTCGCGACGTTGATCTGAACCCGACGCTTGACCGGCCGCTGTTCGCGCCGCTGCGCGACCCCAGCCTGTTCGCCGCCGCGCACATCGGCCCAGTCACCGGCGGGCTGGAATGGACCGACGACATCGGGCTTGACCCCGACGTGATCTATGCCGCGCTCGAGCGCAGCGCCCACTCGGCGCACATCCGCGTGCTCACGCCCGCCTAGCAACCGGGCCTGGGCGGGGCGCTGGGGCCCCCTCTCGCCCTGCCGGGTCACGTTTACGCTCATCCCGCCTCCAGACCCCGTCATAGAGTCACGTTAATGACGGAAAACGTGACTATTGGCACGATCGGCGAAGGTTTGGGGACGAGGGCGCTGAGGTCCAGTAGACGCGCTGACAAATACGTAGAGGCCGTTGAGCGCTCGCGCGAACGAGCGTAGGTTTGGATGGAGCTTCACAACCGCGGCATAGCGCGGGATAATCGGGAGGTGGGGCTTGAGCGCATCATGGATCGTATGTCTGACCCGACGACGGCTCCTCGCCGTCTGTGGGACTGCAGTGGCGCTGGCTCTCTGCGCGGCAGCATTCGCCGTCGGCGCACCTGCGGCTACTCAAAGCTGAGCACGTCTCCACCGCCTACCTGACGATGGTGGCCGTCGAACGACGGTGGACGCCCGGTGCAGGTGCCCCGCTGGGCGGGGCGAGACGTCCGTCGAGCAGCGGCGGATGCGCGAGGCCGAGGTCGGGCGCGCCAACCGGCTCGCCGAGCGTGAGCAGATCCTCGCGCAGCGAGCCGGGGAGGATCCGGCCGTCGGTCCCGTCGGTGCGGCGCGTCCCCGGGCGCTTGACGGGTAAATTTGCGCCGCGTGACTGACCGCAGGACGCTCGTCGCGCTGCTGGCGCTGCTGTGCCTGGTGCTCGCCGGATGCGGCGGCACCGAGCTGATCCGCCGCAGCGGTCCGACCCAGACCGTCGATCGGCCGACGCCGTCGTCGGGCGTCCTATCGACTCCCGTCGCGGCGACGAAGAACACGACGCGGATCCCCGGCGCGGACCCGATCACCTTCGCCGCCCTCGTGTCGCTGGCCGTGTTCCCCTCGGCCGCCCCGGGCACGCACCCGACCGCCGTCGCGCTCACCTCGAGCACTGACTGGCAGGCCGCGCTCGCCGCCTCGGTGCTGATGGGCGGCCCGCTGCACGCGCCGCTGCTGTTCTCCGTCGGCGCCACGATGCCTCCTATCTCGGAGGCGGCGCTGCCGAAGCTCGCCCCGTCCGGCGCGCGCGCCGCGAACGGCACCCAGGTGGTCCGCATCGGCGACGTGCCCAAACCGGCCGGTGACCGGCTCGCGTCGATCTCGGGCAACGACCCGTACACGCTTGCGGCCGGGATCGACCGCTTCGTCTCCGCCGCGCAAAACCACACCTCGCGCGACGTGATCATCGCCTCGGGCACCGACCCGGCCTACGCGATGCCCGCCGCCGGCTACGCCGCCGAGTCGGGCG
>JBPCPC010000001.1:0-6571 GCA_050999585.1 Solirubrobacteraceae bacterium
AGCCCGGGTCCACCGCGGCGGTAGCGCGGTTCTGTCCGGTCCTGAAAGAAGAATGACCTCCTGAGCAGGTTAAAAGCGACCGATGACAGCGGTCGCGGCCTGCGGTCAGGAGGTCACCTTCGTGGTGCATGATGACGCGGTTGTCGGACTGGACGGCCTGAATGTCGTTTTTGATGATGAGCGTGCGGTTTCTGACGCTGGGATCGTGCTCGTCGCGACGCTCGCCGAGCGGCTCGGGATCGAGGAACTCGCGCGTGGTCTGGTCCGGTTGCGCAGGGACCGGGCGGGCGCGGCGAACGCGGGGCGCAAGGTGATGGCGCTGATCTTCGCGATGTTGCTCGGCGCTGACAGCATCGATGATTGCGGGGTGCTGCGGGCGGGGCGCACGCGGCGGCTGCTTGGTGGGTGGGCGCCCGCTCCGTCGACGCTGGGGACGTTTTTGCGCGCGTTTACCTTCGGGCATGTCCGCCAGCTCGACAAGCTGCTCGGTGACACGCTCGCGCGAGCGTGGCAGGCCGGTGCCGGACCCGGCGATGGGCGGTTGGTGATCGATGTCGACAGCTTCGTCGGCGAGGTCTGCGGCCGGCTGAAACAGGGCGCCGCCTACGGGTACACGAAGGTGCTCGGATATCACCCGATCCTCGCCACGAGGGCAGACACGCGCGAGGTGCTGCACATTCGCTTGCGGAAGGGATCAGCAAACACGCAGAAAGGAATGCTGCGCTTCTGCGACGAGCTGATCGCCCGTGTCGACCGCGCCGGCGCGGCTGGCGTGAAGCTGCTCCGAGCGGACTCCGGGTTCTGGTCTGCGAAGGTGTTCAAGCGCTTGGAGACGGCGGGGTGGGAGTACTCGATTGGGGTGCGAATGATCAAGCAGATCAAGGAGATCGTCGACGCCATCGACGAGACCGCCTGGCACACCGTGACCGACTACCCCAAGGACGGCGAGGCGCAGATCGCTGAGAGCACCTACGCAGGCAGGCGCCTGATCGTGCGTCGCACCCGCCTGCTCGGCGCGCAAGCCGAGCTGTGGCCCGACTGGCGGAACTTCGCGTTTGTCACCAACCGCACCGACGCGCTGACGCTCGTGGAGGCAGAGCATCGCGACCATGCCGTCGTTGAGCAGGTAATCGCCGATCTCAAAGACCAAGCGCTGGCGCACTTCCCCTCCGGCGAGTTCAACGCCAACGGCGCCTGGACCGTGATCGGTGCGCTCGCGCACAACCTGCTGCGCTGGACCCAGCAGATCGGATTACCTGACACCCCCGTCCGCGCCGCCCGCACACTGCGCCGCTGGCTGCTTCAAGTTCCCGGCCGACTCACCCACCACGCCCGCGGCTGGACCCTCCACCTCCCGGCTCGCTGGCCATGGCAAGGCGACTACATCACCGCCCTGACCCGCATCCGAGAGCTCCCCGCCGCCTGAGCGCGTTCGCTCCCCTCCGAGGACAAGCCACACGCCTCCGCCCCGACCCAGGCGCGATCACCGCCGCGCCAGATCACCACAAAAACGCTTCCGCGCAAGCGACGAGACACTGCGCGAAACGGTCACACCCCTCACCACCCCCCGGCCCCCACAAACCAGCCAGATCGGCCGCTTCAACCGTCCCGGCCCCAGCCGATCGGTGGATCCGGGCCTTAGAGCGTCGGGTCGCGCACCCGCTGCTGCCGCTGCACATCGTGTGGGACCGCGCGCGGGGAGGCGCCTACGTTCTGCTCGCGCTCGTCGTCTCGGGCGTGTTTGCGATGCTCTTGTTTCTCACCTTCTACCTGCAGCAGAACCTCGGCTTCACGCCGCTGCAGGCCGGGGTGGCGTTCCTGCCGTTCACCGGCGCGGTCGTGCTCACCGCCGGTCTCGTGCAAACCAAGGTCCTGCCTCGAACCGGCTCTCGACCGGTCGTGATCGCCGGCTCGGTGCTGGGGATGATCGCGATGCTCCTGTTCACGCGCCTGTCTCCCGGCGGCAGCTACGCCGGGCAGGTGCTGCCCGGGCTGATTCCCGCCGGCGTTGGGATCGGCTCGATCATCGCGACCACGATCTCGACCGGAACGCTCGGCGTCAAACGCGAAGACGCCGGGATCGCCTCAGCGATGGTCAACACCTCCCAACAGGTCGGAGGCTCAATCGGCACCGCGCTTCTGAGCACGATCTTCGCCAGCGCGGCCGCCAGCTACGCCGCCAGCCACCCCAAAACCGCAGGGCTGGCCAACGCGGCGTCGGTCCACGGCTACACCACGGCGTTCTGGTGGGCTGCCGCAATCTTCGCCCTGGGCCTGCTCGTCGCCGCGCTGATCCTGCCGTCGGCCCGCAGCACTCGCGCCATCACCGCCACGGCGGAAGCGCTCGACGCGCCCGCCCCGCTCATCGAGCCCGCCGTGTAACCACCGCACACCGGTCGCCAGCGGTCAGCGCTCGTGCGAGCGCGACTGGCGGCGGCACCAAACCGGGTCCCGGTCCGCTGGCCCACAACCGCCGCCAGCCTCAATCACCCCTGGAGGCATTAGATGAGTACAACCAACCCAACCCCAAATACCCAACCAGCGGACCGCGTCGCTGGAAAGACCGTTCTGATCACCGGCGCCAACGCCGGTATCGGCAAGGAAGTAGCCCGTCAGCTGGCCCTGCGAGCCGACACCGCAAAGATCTACCTGGGATGCCGAAACGAGGGCCGGGCGACCGCCGCCAAAACCGAGCTTCAGGCCGCGACGAACAAGTCGATCTTCGAGATCATCAGCATCGATACGACAGATCTCACGTCCGTCCGGTCAGCGGTAGCGACCATCACTGGGCCCGTCGACGCGGTGATCATGAACGCCGGGGGCAACGGTGGAAAGACCCCCTCCGCGCTGACCCAGGACGGGGCGACCACCATGTTCGCCGTCAACGTGCTCGGCCACGTAGTACTGCTTGACGAGCTCATCAAACGGCACAAGCTCACCGACGTGGCGCTCCTCGTCGGCAGCGAGGCCGCTCGCGGGATCCCGAAGTTTCAGATGAAGCGACCGGCGTTTACGACGACCTCCGGACGAGCTGGCGACCGTCATCGACGGCACTTACTTCCCCCCGGACAAGTTCAAGACGACGCTCGCCTACGGGCAGACCAAATACATCGGAGCGCTCTGGATGGCCGCGATGGCCCGCAAGCACCCAGAGCTTCGCTTCATCACTATTAGCCCAGGCAACACCGCAGGCACCCAGGCAACCAGCGACATGCCGCTGCTGGCACAGATCATCATCAAGCAGGTTGTGATGCGAATAGCGCCGGCATTCGGGCTCGCGCACCCGCTCAAAGACGGGGCCCAGCGCCTCGTCAACGCGATCAGCGACCCCACCCTGCACAACGGCGTGTTCTACGCCAGCAAAGCAAACACGATCACCGGGCCGGTGATCGACCAAGCCGAAATCTTCCCCGACCTCAAAAACCCCACCTACCAAGACAACGCAGACCAGGCCATCCACCGATTCATCACCTGACAAGCCATAGGAGGCTCTCAGTGATCGACATCCAGGCCTCAGGCCAAACTCTCCTCAAGAAGGATCATTCATCGTGACTAGCCCTTCCAGCACTCTCGCCGAGCAGACCGCGGCTATCGCTCAGGCCTCAGCGGGACGTCTGCCCACCGAGGTCCTGTCAGCCTTTGGCGCTGACCGCGCCAAGCTCAACGTCGCGGGTGTCCCAGCGGATGTCGCCCGCGTGGGCAGCGTCGTCTCAGACACTGATCTGCTTGATGCTCACGGCACCCCGACCACCGTGGGGCAGGCCCGTGGGAATCGTCCCGCGGTCCTGGTGTTCTACCGGGGCGCGTGGTGCCCGTACTGCAACCTGACGCTGCGTACCTATCAGGCTCAGCTGGTCTCTGAGCTCGACGCCGAGGGAGTGGCGCTGATCGCGATCAGGCCCCAGAAGCCTGACGGGTCGCTCTCGATGCAAGAGACTAACGAGCTGACCTACACCGGCCTGTCTGACCCGGGCAACCAGATCAGTGGCCAGCTCGGGATCCTCATCACCTCAAGCCCGGAAGTCCTGGCGGCGCAGGCCAGCCTGGGGCTCGACCTGACCACGGTCAACGCCGACGGCACGCCCACCATCCCGATGCCGACCGTCGTGATTCTCGATGCGGACGGCACAATCCGCTGGATCGACGTGCACCCCGACTACACCACTCGCACCGAACCCTCAGAGATCCTCGCCGCGGTCACGTCCAGCCTCGTCCGGCGATGACCGACACGCTTGAGAACCGCGCCGCCCTGGTGACCGGCGCTGGCCGCGGGATCGGTCGCGCAATCGCGATCGGGCTCGCGCACGCCGGCGCCCGGGTGGGGCTGCTCGCCCGCACTCAAACCGACCTCGACGATGCCGCCGCCGAGATCACAGACGCCGGCGGCATCGCCGTCGTGCTCGCTGCCGACGTCAGCGACCCCACCCAGACCGGCGAAGCGCTCGACCGACTCGTGCGCGAGCTCGGCCACGTCGAGGTGCTCGTCAACAACGCCGCCGTGGTCTGGCCGCTCGGACCGACGCAGGACCTCGATCCCGAGCAGGTTGCCGCCGCGATCGCGATCAACGTCATCGGCGCGATGACGCTGACCGGCCGGGTGCTGCCCGCAATGATCGCTGCCGGCTGGGGCCGGATCGTCAACGTCTCCGCGGCGATCGCCGAGCACCCCGGGATGCTCGTCGGGATCAACACCTACGCCACATCCAAAGGCGCGCTGGAGACCCACACGCTCAACCTCGCCGCCGAACTGGCCGGCACCGGCGTGACCGCAAACGTGTACCGGCCCGGCACCGTCGACACCGCGATGCAGGCCTACATCCGCGATCAGCCCCGAGAGCAGATCGGCGCCGCGCTGCACGATCGTTTCACCACCATGCTCAACTCCGGCACGCTGATCACCCCCCGCGCGTCCGCCGACCGACTGCTGGCTCGACTCCCCGGCCCCGAGTCCGGGCAGATCTGGGACGTCACCGACCCCCGCCCGTCATCATGAGCACCGAGCACCAGCAAACTCGGCTATCCGCCACTGCGTAGCGACGTAGCGACCACAATTTGCGCCTTGAGTCACGAATAGGTTCATTTTCGTGACCGTATGATCGTATGTGGCGGCGGTGAACGGCTCGGACACGTGACGATCGTTTCGACCGGGCGTAGTGTCCGTGACGCTCATGATCGCGATCACGCCACGCAGGCTGCTCGCTGTTGCATCAGCCGCTGGTCTGATCGCTGCAGCGGGCGTGATCGGGTCCCCGTTGGCGACGGCAAGCTCGCGCGGGGCACGCGGCAGGCCTCACCTCGCCGAGCAGCGGATCGTGCAGATCGCCGAGCGCGCCGCGGGCCGGGCCGGCGATCCCAGACCGACTTTGACCCAGCACAGCGAAGGCACCCGTCGTGACGCGAACCTGGTCGCCTCCAGCGACGGTGTTCCCGGCCGTTGGTGGTCCTATCTGATCGCCGAGCGAGGGCAGTTCGTGCTCAAGGACGCGCCGGTGCCGCTTGGGGCGCGTGCTCCCCGCGGCTCGGTGCTCACGCTGATCGTCGACGCGGGCACCGCCAAGGTCACCGACGGCGGGGTCTCTAACCGCTATCCACAGCTCGCGACACTTGGCCCGGTGACCACCGCCCTGCGCCAGCTTCCCCCTGGCTGCCTGCACAGGGCTCCCGCGCACCTGCCTGCCCACCGAGCGCTGGACGCCGGCGCGCAAACAGTTGGCACCCTGGGCGCAACCATGATTCAGCTATGCCGCTACGGCGGACTGAACGCCCAGCCGCCACTGGTCGTCGACCGCATGCGACTGCTGCGCGCCCACCGGCTGATCAGCAGCCTCATCCACCAGTTCGACAGACTCCCGCCACCACCACAGGGGCCGGTCGCCTGCCCAGACGACGATGGGTCGCAGATCATCGCGCTCCTTGGCTATCCCGATGGCCGTGCGGTGCCGGTCAGCATCGGCCTGACCGGCTGCGCGGCGGCCAGCAACGGCACCGTGCAGCGAACCGCCCTTGTCTTTGGCTCGCCACCGACGTTTGGTCCGCAGTTGGTCACCCACGTCAAGCGCCTCCTAGTAGTGCTTGGGTCTGTCCCAGGAAGTGTGTGGGCATGATCGACATGTCTTCAATTACAGAGAAGAAGTCTTTTCAGGGAGCAGCTGTTTCTGATCGGTATGGCGCCGGTGAGCCGCTAGGCGAGACGGCGCCTCGCCGGGATCCTTGACCGCATGGGCGACGATCTGCGGTCAAAGCTGCCGGACGAGGTGGTTGACGAGCTGCTGAACGGCGCGTCGACAGAAGAGGAGATCGTCGGGCCCGGCGGCTTGTTGGCGCAGCTGACGAAGCGTTTGGTGGAGCGAGCGCTGGAGGTCGAGATCACTGATCATGTCGGCTATGAGCGGCACTTAGAGCCGCCGGGCGGGGCGGGCAACACGCGCAACGGATCGACGCGCAATGAATCGTGCTGGCTTTGATGGAGGCTCTGGCGTTTTGATTTCGGCCAGGACCGTTTGGTCGTGGCGGGCAGCGTAGAAGCTTTGTTGGTGTCGTTCTATTTGTTGATGTTGGTCATCGATCCTGT
>JBPCPC010000006.1:0-4131 GCA_050999585.1 Solirubrobacteraceae bacterium
GAGCCGAGTGGTCGAGTGGCGCCGTGCTCGGCCTCGACGGCGTCCTACCTTCGGCTCTGAAGTTGGTTTCAGTACAGGCGCTCGGGATCGACGCGGCTGAGCAGCTCCTGTCCGGCGCGGAACCTGCGCAGGTTCTCAGTGAACAGTTGGACGATCCGCTCGTTTTCCCGCGTCGATAAGGCGGCCGTATGGGGGCTGATGAGCACGTTGGGGAGCTTCCACAGCGGGCTGTTCGCAGGCAGCGGCTCGGTGGCGAACACATCGAGTGCGGCGCCAGCCAGGTGGCCGTCGCGGAGCGCCTGGATCAGCGCCGGCTCGTTGAGGACTGGGCCGCGCCCGATGTTGACGAGCGTCGCGCCGCGCTTGATCGCTCGGATTCGCTTGGCGTCGATGAGTCCCTCGGTCTGGGCAGTCAGCGGCAGGGTGATCACGACCGCGTCGGCCAGGGGCAGGAGGTCGTCGAGCTCGTCGATGGCGTAGAACCGGTCGACATCGTCGCTATCGCTCGGCCTGATCTCGTCACGCCCACGACGCGCATGCCGAAGGCGCGCGCCAGGCGCGCCACCTCGGAGCCGATCTTTCCCATGCCGAGGATCAAGAGCCTTTGGCCGTCGAGCTCGCGGGTGGGGTAGTGCTCCCATCGATGCTCGCGCTGGTCGCGGAGCAGGCGCGGCAGGTTCTTGGCGAAGGCGAGCAGCGCGAACAGGCAGAACTCGGCAAGTGGCACCGGGTGCACCCCGCTGGCGCTGGTGATGATCACCCGCCCGCGCTCCTCGGCGGTTAGCGACGCGGCGCGGACCTGCTCGCCGGCCCCCGCAGCCGTTGCCTGGATCCAGCGCAGCCGGTCGTTGGCGCGGATGACCTCGCGCAGGCCATCAGACGAGTCTTCGGGGATCCCGAACAGAATGTCGGCGCGGGCCAGCATCTCCCGCCAGCACCGCTCGCCGTCCTTGGTGCGCGAGAACTCCGGTACGCCGGCGTGGTCGTTGGGATAGCGCGTCGGCGGGAGCAGCTCTGGCTCGTAGAGGACCTCGAGCTGCGGGTCGGCGCCCTTGATCGCGTCGACCAGCTCGTCCTGCAGCGGCACGGCGATCGCGAGGCTGAGCGCGTCGGCCGGGCTCAGTGACTCAACCTCGCATCTGACGCTCGGGCGGATCTTGCTCGGCGCGGCAGCCGCGATCGCAAACCGGTCGGGGATGCAGCGTCGCTCGTCCGCGGCTGGCCGACGAGGAACATCATCAGCGCGGCAACGAGCAGCGCGACGGCGAGGAAGATGAACGCCGCGCCGGACTTGGTGCCGCCGCCGAGCGCCCCTACGATGTAAGTGCCGGTGAAGCCGCCGACCGCTCCCAGAGCGTTGATGGCGCCCATCGCCGCGCCCGAGACCTCCTGGGGCAGCAGTTCCGCCACGGAGGCGAAGTACGGCCCGTACGGCGCGTTCATGACCCCGCCGGCGATCACGAGCAGGATGAACGAGACGAGGAAGTGGCTTGTTCCACCGTGTCCGGTCCCGACCGCGTATGAGAGATAGAACGCAATCGAGGCGATCAGCAAAAACGGCCACACGAACAGCCGGCGCGGCTTATTCGTTCGGTCCGAGACGTAGGAGTTGGCGATCATCAGGATCGCGGCCAGCGCATACGGGATCGCTGACAGCAGACCGACGGAGCCGATTCCGCGGCCGGACAGGGACTTGACGATCGTCGGCAGCCAGAAAACGAAGCCGTAGACGCCGATGCTCCAGACCAGGTACTGCACGCCCAGCACGATCACGTTGCGGGACCTCAGAGCGTCGAGGATCCCGCCCGCGCTCGGCACGTCCGCCTGCTCGGCGTCAAGGCGGTTGTCGATCTCCTGGCGCTCGGCATCCTCAAGCCACGCGGCGTCGGCCGGGCGATCGTCTACCAACCTGCGGAAGACAAACGCCCACGCGATCGCCGGGAGCCCCTCGATCACGAACATCCATCGGTAGCTGGTCGCGCTGATCAGATAACCCGAGGCGACCGACATCCACATCAGCGTTACCGGGTTGCCCAGGATCAGGAACGTGTTCGCGCGGCCGCGCTCGCGACTACTGAACCAGTGGGTCAAAAAGACGAGCATCGCCGGGATCACGGCCGCCTCCACGACCCCGAGCGCAAACCGGTCGACCAAGAGCAGCCCGTAGGAGTTGATCGGGCCTTGCAGCGCGGCGATGATTCCCCACAGGATCAGCGACCAGAACATCAGCTTCTTGACGCTCCGCCGCTCCGCGAACATGGCCGCCGGGACCTGGAAGATGAAGTAGCCGGCGAAGAACATGCCGCCCAGCAGCCCGGCCTGCCCGGAGTTGATGTGCAGCGCGTGGGTCAATCCGCCAGCCGAACCGAGCGAGTAGTTGGACCGGTCCAGGTAGGCGAAGCTGTAAGTAATAAACGCCAGCGGCATCAGCCGCCGCCACCGTTGAGAGCTCATCAGACCTTGCGCCGGCTCGGTGGTTCTGTTGGCTGGGTCGCGAACTCCCATACAGATGGAGTTGCCCGAAACGGGATCGAGCAAACTGGCTGTGTCTCTCGACGCACATTTGACGGTCCACGTTGGTGTTCCGGGGGGCTCGCCCGCAGAACCGCGGACACGGTCAGCGGCAGCTCCACCGGCCAGCTCGAAGCTCGCGACCGCCACAAACCCGGCTGGTCGCCAGCGCAGCGTCAAACGGGCCTGCTCAGCCGCGCAGACCATCGGCCGAGTCGCACTCATCCGGTCTCTTTCCCGTCGATCGTGAGTGAACGCGGCCGCGATCCTAGCGCCCGGGCCCGAGCAGAATCCCCTCGCGGGGCACCCCGCAGGGAGCGCCTAGCGATCTCGCGTGGTCGGCCAGCAGGCCCTCCGCCACCCCGCATCCCCTTGTTGCGCGGCGCTCGCCCGGCGAGGTGGGCCGCAAGGTGGGATGGACGACATGATCGAGATAACCCGCCTCTCGCCATGCGAGTACACCTTGACATTACAAAATAGGCGCAGTAGAAGTCGGCAACCGTAGGCTAGGTGAGGAGAGGGTTGCGTGTGAGTCTGATGGGGTCTACTCGCTTTTCGCGCTATACGTGTCGACGCTCAAGCTCGAGCCGGAGATCGCTGGCGGGCCCGGTCATGCGGCCGAGGAGCTTGGGCGTCTGTCGAGACGGGACAACGTCGTTGACGACCGCCTTCGTGGTCGTCCCAACATCCGAGCACGCGGAGCTGATCCACCGGGGCGCGAACGCCGCGCTGCTTTCCTCGCCCCGCATCGCAGCATCCGCCGGTATTTTCCGCAGCTTCGATCTCCACGACTTCGAGATCACAAGTTCGTCAGCGGCCGGGAGGAGCGTTGGTGTGTGCAGCTGGATCCGGCGCGGGCGGCTCCTTGGTAGAACCGGCCGATTGTGCACGGTAGCCAGTGGCGGAGAGCGGCCCGTGAAGCTGGGCGTCGCTGATCGTGTCCTTCGGCCCGAGCAGCAGCCGCACCCGGCTCGCGAGGAGATGGCATGACCCAGATCCGGCTCAACGTCGGTGTCGTTGACTACGCGATCCTGGGCGTCTACTTCGTGGTTGTCCTCGGGGTGGGGTTCGCTGCCAAGCGCTACATGAAGTCCAGCCTGGACTATTTTCTCGCTGGCCGCTCGCTGCCCGCGTGGATCACCGGCCTAGCGTTCATCTCGGCCAACTTGGGCGCCACGGAGATCCTCGGCATGGGCGCGAACGGCGCCCAGTACGGCGTGGCGACGGTCAACTACTACTGGGTCGGCGCGGTGCCCGCGATGGTTTTCCTGGGGATCGTGATGATGCCGTTCTATTACGGCTCGAAGGTCCGTTCGGTGCCGGAGTACCTGCGTCGGCGCTTTAACGACGCGACGCACAAGTTCAACGCGATTACCTTCGCGGTGTCTACGATCCTGATCGCCGGCGTGAACCTGTTCGCCCTCGCGCTCGTGCTCAAGCTTCTACTCGGCTGGCCGATCCTGCTGGGCATCGTCGTGGCGGCGGCAGTCGTACTCAGCTACATCCTCCTCGGCGGTCTGTCCTCGGCGATCTACAACGAGGTCCTGCAGTTCTTCATCATCATCGTTGCCCTGATCCCGATCGCCATCGTTGGGCTCGTCAAGCTCGGCGGCTGGAGCG
>JBPCPC010000183.1:0-5149 GCA_050999585.1 Solirubrobacteraceae bacterium
GGCTCTCTGGGCATCGATGTGGTCAGAGTCGTGGTGAGTGGAGTTCGTGCGGTAGGCGGAGGGTGATAGGTCCGCAGGTGAGCAGCACGAGCGCGAGGGCGGCTTTGGCGGAGTGAAATCCGTAGGCGCGGCGGGTGATCAGTCGGACCTTGTTGTTGAGCGCTTCGGTGCGGCCTTGGTTGATCCCGAGACGGATCGCGGCGAGGATCCCGTCACGGTGTTTTCGGATCGTTTTGCCGAGCCGGACGAACGGTTCTAGGCGGCTGCGGGCGAGGCGGGATAGCAGTCGGTCGATGAGCACGGTGATGTCCTCGAGGGTGAGGCCGTGTGCAAAGATCCCGCGGACGGCTTCCTTGAGCGTGTACGCGCGCCAGACCTCGCCGCCGGCGGCCTTTAGCCTGCGGAGCGTGGTGGCTTGCTTGTCGTTGAGGTTCTTCGGCGCTTTCAGCAGCGACCAGCGCGCGTCTTTGAAGCGCTTGGCGGCGTCTTGCTCATCGAGTGTGCGCAGCTCGTTCCAGTACGCGCGGCGGACCTCGTCTAGCGCCTTGTTGGCGAGCTGCACTACGTGATACGGATCGATGCAGACGATCGCTTGGGGCGCGTGGCGGCGAGCGGACTTCGCGTACCCGGGGCCCATGTCCATCGAGATCGCTCGCA
Organism: Solirubrobacteraceae bacterium; assembly: GCA_050999585.1. Classification (GTDB taxonomy): domain Bacteria; phylum Actinomycetota; class Thermoleophilia; order Solirubrobacterales; family Solirubrobacteraceae; genus Palsa-465. The sequence goes on from JBPCPC010000183.1 coordinate 658, forward strand.
GCTTTCCCGCCTGCTCTCCGATCCTCGCCGGCGGGTTCTCGGCGCGTTCGTCAGGCTCCGCAGGCGCGGAGGGTTGTTCCTGGACCTCGATGGGTTCTGTGGGTTCTGGCCTGGGAGGGGCGACGAGCAGGTCGGGGTCCAGGTCGGTGAAGAACCGGTCGGCGGCCTTCTCGCCCGACCCCTCGGTGCCCCATACCACTTGCCGGCGCTGATGATCGACGACGAGCGTGAGATAGCGGTGCTGCTTTCGCCAGCTGACCTCATCCACTCCTATGTCATAGAGGTCGCGGAGCCGGGCGGGATCGAGCTCGTCGGCGCAGACCCGGCTGACGATGCGCCCGACCGTGTACCAGTCGATCCGGAGCATCCGCTTGATCGTCGTCTTATCGGTGCGCGTCGCCAGCCACGCGACGAGGCATTCAAAGTCGCGCGTGAACTCCGAGCCCGGCCGGGCGAACGGGACGCCCTCAGTCCGCGCCCCATGCACCGGGCACCACAGCCGCCGTCGGCGGCAATGGACCTCGAGCCGCCAGACCCCGAGATCCAAGTGCCGCCAGACCGTGTCCTCGGGCCGGGTGTCCTTCCGCGCCCGAGTCGAGTACCCGCACTCCGGGCACTCAAGTCGCTTGCGGCGCAGCGCGACCTCGACGACCACCCGGTCGGGCTCAAACCGGACCTTCTTGACCCACACGTCCTTCAGGCGCAGAAGCCTGGAAAATGTCGTCGTGACGCGCACGTCGTCCTCCCTTGCAAACCGCTTGACCTTCGAACAGCCAGCAGCCTGCCTGGAGGGACGGCGGCGCGTCAGCAGTCCGTGCGCAACCTGCGAGATATTCCTGAAACCAGGAAAGTCCTGCTCACGACCACAACCCGGCGCTCACCCTGACCACATCGATGCCGGGAGAACCTGTAATACTCGCCGGCGCTGACCGACCTAAACTTGCCCGCCGGCGGCCTAGCCTGACCATACTCGTCCTCACCCCAGCAGGCAACGGTCTCGTCGGACCGCACCCCACAGGTGAAAGAGGTCCCGGCGCTGACGGACTTGAACGTGCCCCCCTGGGGCCTGATCTTGCCACTTCGGTCATCGCCCCAGCAGACGACCGTTTCGTCGGCCCGCACCCCGCAGGTCTGAACCGCGCCCGCGCTGACTGACGCAAAGCGGATGCTGGAGGGTGCTGCCTGCGCACGCGAGGCAAGGTAAGCGACGCCAACGACGAGTCCACCCAAGCACACGGCTACAAGCAGAAACGTCCGACGGCGTGACGGGCCGCCCGCGACAGAGCCCTGCTGGTTGCGAAGTTCAACGGATCCTCTCTCGACCCCGTGCTGTGCCGCGCGTGTCACTCGCTCCACTAAAAACGTTCAGCGACCAAATCGCCGGCGTCCTTTAGCCCGACGGGCTGGCACCACATCGCACCGGCCGCCTCGACACGCGTGCACCCACGTGGGTGCCGAGAGCCCGGCGCAGAACGTCACATCAACGCCCCACGCCCGTGTGGGGGACCGACCACAACTAACAACCCCGGCGGACGCCAACCGCCACACGGTTTAGGTGACGCTGAAGGCCGTGTCGTTGCCGAATGTCCACACGTTCGATCCTTCAGCACTTGGATATGGGCCCCGCCCGAGCCCGAATCAGCTGCGCCCGCCAGCCTCGACCGTCGGTCACGACACCAGCCGGCCTGGTCCCCTGGCGAGCGTCCCCTGCTCGTGTTGCGGACTCGTCTTCGGTCGCAATCGTGTCAGCGAACCGTCTGACCCGTCGCGGTGACAACACCTGCTCCGCAATTGTCCCGGCGCCTACAGCCCCGGGCGAGCCGGCCACCTGAGAGCAGCCGGCGGCGCTCTTGATCGAAACGTAGGCTCGCGATGGCACTACCCGCCCGGGAGCGGGGCAACTCCGTGATTGGGGTGCCTTGGCCCTGCAGCGATCTGGACGTAGCTGCTGCTCGTATAACAAGGTGGTGCTGTCGAACTGCGAAGCCAGCGGGTTCGGTCTGAGTTCTGGTTCTGGTTGCGGGCTCGACGCTGAGGATGCTGGTGCCCGCCGAGGGTGATCGGATCAGCGGCCTCGTTCGCGCGGGCTCTCTGCGCAGCGTGTATCAGCCCATCGCGGATCTCTTCACGAGTGAGGTCGTGGCTACGAGGCGCTCGTCCGGGGCCCCGCCGGATCGCCGCTGGAGTTACCCGATGCATTGTTTGCCGCGGCCCGTGCACAATCATCGGTGGCCGAGCTTGATGGACCATGTCGCGCGTTAGCCGTCGCCGGGGCGCTGCAGGCTGGACTGCAGCTGCCGTTGACATTGTTTGTCAATGTGGAGCCAGCCAGTGTGGACGGCACGCCACTGCTGGAGGCGGCGCATGAGGCGCGCGTGGCCGATGGCTCGTTGCGCGTGGTCTTTGAGTTCACCGAGCGCGAGCTGACGTCCCGTCCGGCTAACGTGTTGGCGTTGGTTGAACGGTATCGCCGGCTGGGCTACGGCATCGCGCTGGATGACGTCGGAAAGGATTCTCGGTCGCTGGCGTTGATCGCGTTTCTCGCTCCCGACGTGATCAAGCTCGACCTGCGCCTCATCCAAGAGCGCACCGCCGGCTCGGCAGCGCGAACGATCCACGCTGTCGGGGCTGAGACCGAGCGCTCGGGCGCGAGCGTGCTCGCTGAGGGAGTCGAAACCGAGGCTCATCGCCGAAAGGCGATCGCGATGGGCGCCCGTTACGGGCAGGGCTGGCTGTTCGGCCGCCCAGGTCCCTTCGGTGCCTCGCAGCCAAACGCTGCCCGACGGAGGCGCCAGCCGCCAGCGTCGATCGTCGGCCACGACACCAGCCGGCTTGGTCCCTGGCGAGCGTCCCCTGCTCGTGTTGCGGACTCGTCTTCCTTCGCGATCGTCTCAGCGAATCGTGTGACCCGACGCGCGGACAAACATCTGCTCCTCGAATTGTCTCGGCAGCTTGAGGTTCAAGCGGGTGAGCTCGGTCCCGAAGCCGTCTTGCTCGCGGCTTTTCAACACGCACGCTTCTTCACACCACGCACCGCCCAGCGCTACCAGGCACTCGCTGAGCGCTTGGCGTTGGTCGCCGCGATCGGTGCCGACATGCCTCCCGAGCCGGCCCCCGACTGAGCGGGAGCCACCGCTGAGCGTCTCAGAGTTCCGCTTCGGCGCGACCGTTAGCAGCGGGACTGCAGGCGCGCCGACGGTTCTCGGTTCCGCGCAATGCGCGCATCTCGACGCGGAGTGGGACCTACACGCCGTGACAGCAGAGCACGTCCCGCGCCTTGCGGTTGCAGGCGACGGCGGCCTCGCCGCCGAGTTCCCGGGTGCGTCGGGTCGGGGGGCTAGACGGACCACAGGGCTTGGGTGGGTGAGAGGCGTGCGGCGCGGAGGGCGGGGATGAGCCCGGCGGCGGCGCCGATGATGAGGGAGGCGGCGATGCCGCCGGCCCAGGCTTCGGTGGGGATGATGGTGGCCCAGTGTTTGGTGTGGGCGTAGACGGCGGTGGCTGCGGCGCCAAGCGCGACGCCGACGGTGCCGCCGAGGAGTCCGAGCAGGACGGCTTCGGAGAGGAAATGGGTGCGGATGTGGCCTTTGGTGGCCCCGAGAGCGCGGCGCAGTCCGATCTCGGAGCGGCGTTCGAGGACGGAGATGATCATGATGTTGGCGACGCCGACCGCGCCGACGAGGAGGGCGACGGCACCGAGGCCGAGGAACAGGCCGTTCAGTGCGCTCTTGGCGTCGGCTTGAGCGACGAGGGCGTCGGAAGGTTGGCTGACGTTGACCCCGCTGGGGGCCTCGGGGTTGGCGGTGGGGGCGAGAAGGTTGTCGACGGGGTTGACCCGGTCGGCACGCGCGCGGAGGTAGATGGTGGAAGGGTGGCTATCGAAGCCCAGGTACTTCTCAGCCGCGGGGTAGCCGACGAGGACGGAGGTGTCGATTGCCGAGGCGAGCACGGCGGGTTTGAGGATGCCGGCGAGGTAGAACCATTGGCCGCCGACCCAGATGCGTTCGTCGGGGTAGATGCGGTCGATGCCGAGTAGCTGGGCGGCCCCGGCGCCGAGAACGGTAACGGGTTCCTGGGCGGTGGCCGCGTTGAGGTAGCGGCCTTGGGCGAACGCTGGTGGCGAGGATGGGGAGAAGATTGAGACTGGCGGCTTGGATGGTGAGCCCGTTGGTGTCGACCGAGGGGATGTAGGGGGTGCGAAAGGCGTTGGCGCCCGTAACCGCCCCGGTGCTCTGCACCTGCTGCACACCGCTGATCCGGCCGATCATGCCCGGCGCGGTATTCGGCAGCTCCGAGGTGCCGCCGGTCAGGCTCTGCCCGTTGCTGACGGTGAGCAGGTTAGTTCCGAGCCGGCTGATCTCGTCCAGCAGACCAGCCTGGGAGGACGCAGACAGGCCGAGCACGGCGACGATCGCCGCCACACCGATCGCGATACCGAGAGCCGACAGCCCGGCCCGCAGCTTCCGTGTGCGCAGTCCGACGGTGGAGAGCC
>JBPCPC010000088.1:0-10219 GCA_050999585.1 Solirubrobacteraceae bacterium
CGCTGCTCGCTGCGGTCAGCAGCGGCCCGGGACGGCCACCGCGCCGGTCCGCGGCAACGTTCCCGCAGCTTCGGTTCCCGGCGCCAGCGAGATATGCACCCAGTCTCATCGCCTGTGCCGAGTGCCGGTCGCGATCACCTGGTACGGGACCGACGGTCGCGTGCTGGCCAGCTACAGGCCGTTCGCGATGCATAACCTCACCGCGCCCCCGTTCATCACAACCCGCGGTTCATCGGCTACAGCTACGGCCTCACCGTGAGCCTCGTCATGGACGGATTGAGTCACGTTTTGGGCCATTAACCTGACTGTATTGCCGCCTCGGATGGGCGAGGTAGGAGGGTGGCAGGTCGCTCACCGAGCGCGTAGCCTTCTGGCCATGGCGCGGGTCGCGCTCGTGCACCGCATGCGCGACCGCCACCAACAGCGGATCGCCCACCTCGAGGCCCGAGTCAACACCGGCGAGTTCGACGACGTCTTCGACCGCCTGACGACCGAGTACGCGCTCGGCTTCAACCAGTGGGCGCGCGACTGGTGCGCGACCGCCGAGCAAGAGATGCTCGCCGCCGCCTAGTCTTCATCGTCATGACCTTGATCACTATCTCGGCGTCTTACGGTGCGGGCGGAAGCGAGATCGGACCGGAGCTCGCCAAGCGTCTCGGCGTGCCGTTCCTAGACCGCAACATCCCAGTAGCCGTCGCTGAGCGTCTGGCCGTTCCGCTGGCCCAAGCGCTTGACCATGATCAATCGGTCAGCAGCGTCCTTGACCGCCTGCTCGCAGGCTTCGCCGGAGCTGCTGGCTACGCCGGAGTTGCTGGCTACGGTGTGCCAGCTGTGGTCGACACGGTGGCGGAGAAGAGCTACGCCCAAACGACCGAGCAGGTCATTCAAGAGCATGCCGCCGATGGCGCGGCGATCATTCTCGGGCGAGCCGGTTCGGTCGTCCTAAAAGAGGACCCCCGGGCGCTCCACGTCCGACTGGACGGTCCCACAGAGCAGCGTGTCGTCCAGGCCATGCGCATACAAGACGTCGATCGCGAGACCGCCGAGCGTCGTATGCGCGAGACCGACCGCGCCCGCGAAGCATACGTCCGGCACTTCTACAACACAGACGTGCACGACCCCCACCTCTACCAGCTGATGATCGACTCCACCGCCGTCCAGCTCGATGCATGCGTCGAGATCATTGACCTCGCGGCACGCTCCCATACGCGCAGCCCATGAGCCGCCCAAAGCGACCAAAAAGCCGCTTGGGTCACGTAATCGGTCAAAAACGTGACCGGGCGGTGGCGCAGCCCAGGGTGGTCGGCGGTCAGCTGGCTACGGCGAGGGCGCGGATCCGGGGGGCGCGCGGTCCGAGGTCAAGCGTCGCGTAGAGCACGTCGGGGTCAAGTCCGATCTCATCAGTCCACTCAAGACCACCGGTGACCGGGCCGACATGCGCCTTGGCGAACGTCGCGGGGTCTCGCAGCGCGGCGAACGGGCCAGCGTCGAGCGTCGGGGTGAGGTCGACGTCGCGGACCTCGCCGTCTGAGAAGAACACCCGCACGATGTGTTCGGGCCGGATCGCGATCGCGGCGATCGGGGGAGCGGGGTCGGGGATCACGGTTGCAGGCTCTGCCATCGGGCTTGAAGTTCGCATCGGTGCTCGGCGATCCATTGCCGAACCTGGCGGGCGTTGCCACCCGGAAGGGCCGCCGCCGAGGGCTTGTCGATCACCTTACCCGTCGCGATCTCAAATCTCGACATCCGCGCGGTGGGCGAGTTCGGTGTGCCCTGGTAGGCGTGGATGTGCGGCGGGTCGTGATCAAACGGCCAGATCACCAGCGTGACCCCAGCAACGCTTCCAACCGTCGGCATCGCGGGCTACGCCGCCCACTGGTAGCCGCGCGCCGCCCGTCTGGCCAGCAGCTCCTCCAGGGCGTCGTGCGCCCGTAGCCAGTCTGGGTAGGGCTCGGCGAGCTGCCGCGGACGTGTGCTGCGCACCCCCAGACGTCCCCAGCGGCGGATCACGTCGACCCCGCCGTCCAGGCGCTCCTGGAGATGCAGCCCATACCAGCGCGCCATCCCGCGCCCGGGGTAGGTGTCTTGGAAGCTGAGCACCAGTCCGCCCGTGGCCGCTTGCGAAGCCCACTCGGGTCGCGCCGGAGCGGGTATGCGCGCGGCGATCAGCGGCCTGGTGGCGTGCTCGAGCGGCAGCCGCAGCTGGCCAGGGATCGGCCGCTCCCACAGGCCCGCTAGCTCGGGATCCACACGACGACGATCGCACCCTACCCGGACAACCCGGACAGACGGCTGCCAGGTCTCCGAGCACCGATGGTCACGTTTTTGTCCATTTCCGTGACTCTATGAGCGGCTTCGGACAGTGGTCAGAAGTGCTCCGTGTAGCCCCCGGAACGAGATTCTCCACCGGGCGGGTCCTACGGGCACCGTCGGCCAAGCGCGGTCGACGGGCCCATCGGCTCAGGAGTGTCCCGGCTTGGGTTCCTCTTCCGGTGCTGCGTGCGACGCGCGCAGCCCTTCGTCTCGTACGTTTTCGCGGCCCGCGGCGAGAGAAGCACGCGGATGGGCTGGATGACGGCTCACGCTGCCTTGGAGACCCGAGCAGCGTCGCCTGAGACGGGCTCGGCGATCGGTGCTCGATCGCGCTGCGGCGGTACGAGCTCAGGGGCACGCGTGGTCGTCGCCGAGATCGAACGGCGCAGTCGGTGCTTGCAGATCTGGCCACCGAGCACGGCGAGCACGACTGGGAGAACGAGCAGGATTGCTGTGGTCATCGGTGGCTCCTTTTCAGCTTGGGACCTACAACACCTGAAACGCCCAAAGGTCGCGAAACCTGCGGATACTTCACAGATTCTTAGCGGGGGTAGTTCGGCTGACGAGCCGCGCCGTGCCACGCCATCGCGCGGCGATCTCGCTGGGGACTGATCGGCCGGGTCCCCGGGTGCGGCAATACGGTGAGGCCTTTATCGTCTCGAAGAGGGAGAGTTAATGTTCGGCCGGGGTGGTCAGCGGCAGGCTGCGGAAGGTTTCGAACCCGGGCCGACTGACCGGTCGGCGCCGTCGCCGACGCTTCGGCGGGGATGGGCGAGGCGCACAGGACGCGGCCTTCGGCGGGGATGGTGGCGGCAGCAGCGCTCGACCCATTCCGCTGCGCATCCGGGCGATTGCCCCTTCGGTGCTCCAGTTGACGATCCGCTTATGCACCCACAGGCCCGCCGCCGAGCCGGCGCGCACCAGAGCCGAGCGCGCACCAGGTTCCCCTCAGCGACCGCCTCTTTGCGGCTCCAGCGTTTTGGCTCACAAACGTGACCTTATGGCGGGGGCCTACGCGCGAAAGTCATCGCAGGCGTTAGAGAGATAGGGTCGGTCAGATCCTGCGATGACCGACTTCTTTGAGCCTCCCCCGCTGCCCCCGGAAGACCCCGAGCCCCTCCAGCAGCCGCCGTGGTTCGGCCCGCCGGCCGGCACGCTGCCCGGCGTAGTCGCCTTGGAGCTGGTGCTCGCCCAGACTGAGACGGTCGCCGTCTACATCGCGCGGCTGCAGGGCTACCCGACGGGGTTCGGGTTTGATCTGATGACGGTCGCTGCTCCCGGCCAGACCGACGAGCTCGACATGGACGCGGCGCTGTTTGGCCAGCGTCACCGCCGCGGTCGATCCGAGACGCTTGAAGCGATTGACCCCGAACGACTGCGACTCGGAGTGCAGTTCTCAGACGGCGCCAAGGCCACCAACGTCGGCGGCTTTCATCACCGCCAAGATCCGCCGACAGGCCCGGTGCTGCACAGCGGGGGCGGGGGCGGCGGCGGCGGAGACTGGCATCAGGACCAGTGGGTGTGGCCGCTGCCACCGCCCGGCCCGCTGAGCTTTGTGTGCGAGTGGCCCGCCGCGGGGATCCCGCTCACGCGCTCAGAGATCGACGCGCAGAACATCCTGGATGCCGCCGCCCGCGCCCAGGCGATCTTCCCCGACCAGCCCGCCGCCGGCCCGTCGGCGAGCCTTTCTCACATCTCGACGCAACCGCTCCGGCCCAAGCCGCCAGCAGACACCGAGTAGGCCAGATCCAGCGAAGAATCACGTTTGGGGTCATTAACGTGACTCATCAGCGCGTCCTGGAGCGGGTCTGAGCACAAACGTGACCCCGGGGGACGGAGAAAGTTTTTCCGGAAGCGGTCGTGGAGTGAAATGCTCCCGGGGGTGTTTGAGCGATTTACCGAGCGGGCGCGTCAGGTGGTCGTCCTGGCCCAGGAGGAGGCGCGAGCGCTCAAGCACAACTACATCGGCACCGAGCACATCCTGCTCGGCCTGCTGCGCGAGCAGGAGGGCATCGCGGCGATGGCGCTGGCGTCGCTCGGCGTCACGGTGGAGCGCGCGCGGCCAGCGATCGCGCGGACCGTCGGGTCCGGCGAGGAGGTCACCACCGGTCAGATCCCGTTCACTCCACGCGCGAAGAAGATTCTGGAGCTCGCATTGCGCGAGGCGTTGGCCTTGAGCCACAGCTACATCGGCACCGAGCACATCCTGCTGGGCCTGGTCCGCGAGAACGAGGGCGTTGCCGCGCGGATCCTGCTCGAGTTCGACGCCGACTCTGCGAAGGTGCGCAACGAGGTGATCCGCATGCTGGGGACGGAGGCTGTGATGGTGAGCGGACAGAAATCCCGGCCGGCGGCCGACGCGGCGTGGCTGAATGATCTGCAGTCCGTCCTGGATCGGTTGGCGGTCGAGATCCGCGGCCACCTCGGCCGTGAGCCCGACGCCGGAGATCTCCTCCTCGCGTTTGCCTGTTCCCCGGACACGCTGCCCGGCCAAGCGCTCGCGGAGCTCGGCGTGGACCTCGACGTGCTGTGGGGCACGATCGAGCACGCCCGGGAGGAGGTCACGCGCGCCCGAGAGCAGGCAGAGCACGCTCGAGAGCAGCTTGCCCAACAGATCCTCGAGGTGCGTCGTGGCAAAGAACGGGCGATTGAGACGCAAGCGTTCGAGCGTGCCGCGGAGCTGCGCGACCAGGAGCGCGAACTCAGAGAGCAGGTCGATGCCCAGCTCGACGCGCAGCCTGAGGTGCTCCAGGAGATCCGCCGGCGCCTCGGCATCCCCCGAATCGACAATCCACCGCCACCACCAACCGCCAGAAGCGACATCTCAGACGCCAGCTGACCGGAGCCTCAGCGTCGCCAGCGACGACGGCGGACGAGGGCTCGCTGATGCCAAGGCGGGAAGGGGCGACCGGGGTCAGTCAGCGCGGCCGGTGGCTTGTAGACGGTCTCCCGGCTCACACCCCTGCAGCAGCCGCGACGGCGGCCACCAGGCTGCGGCGCACCGCGTCATAGACGGCTGTAGGCGAGGCCCTGGAAGGTCAGGCAGCGATCCGGTGGGTGCCGTCGTCAGGCACGATTGTTCCATCGGGGAGGCGGTGCGCGCAGACCAGCCATCGCTCGCCGCCACGAACTGAGATCAGCGTGCCGTTGAACGTCTTGGCATCGGGATCAGGCACGAGCCTGAGCCCGAGGCGGTCACTGACAGAAACCGATGGCGTTTGAGTTGCCAGGACCGTCGTCGCGACGGGCTCACTCCAGCCGTGCGCGACCGGTGCCAGGACTTCGAGCTCGACGACCAGCTCGGCCTGGTCTATGGCGACGTGGCCGGCGGCGAGTCTCGCGTAGCTGCCTGCGAGCAAGTCGATCTGGCCGTCCAGCAGCGCGCACAGGCGGTCATCGGTGGCGTGAGCCCGTGCGGACCGGACGTAGTGGTCGGTCGGGTGACGCAGCAGCCAGCCAGCCGAAGTCGATGAGGAGGTCGGCGCCTCCGAGGGGCCGGAGCTCTCTCGCAGCCTCCGACCTCGCTCTCGTCCCCGTCGACCAGCGTCAAGCAGCCCGTCGACGCGCTCGCGCACCAGCGATGCGAACTCGGGATCGTCTTGCCCCCGGATCCGAGCGCCGATCCAATCGAGCACCGCAAGGTTCAGATCCGCCATTCCGCCGTCGATCCCGGCCGCGCGGAAGACGACGATCTGTCGGCGCGACAGTGCCGCGGCCGCGGTCAACTCAGCATCCGCAGACGCGTCGGTGCCCGGCCACTGCTCCAGCATCAAGTTGATCATGAACATGGTGACGGGGTGCGCCGCGTGGTGGAGTAACTCCACGTCACCGACGACCGGATCGGCATCACGCAACCACTGCGCGATCGTGACAGCGTGCTCACGATCCCACGCGTCACACGGTGCGCCAACCTCAACGAGATGCCTGTCGGCGATGCCCATGGCGACTATGATCGCGCAGCGAGACGGCGCCGTCCAGCCAACGCTAACAGCCCCGCGCCTTCACTCCCGAACGGTCAGACGCCCCAACGTCGCCCGACCGGGTCTGGGCGATGTCGCTTCCGCTTTATGCCGGGCCGTCCCAAGACCGGTAGCCGGCTTCGCTCTGGGTTTGGGGAGCGCCAGGCAATCAGTTGAGGCGGGATTGCAATGCGCGTAGCTCGGCGTTCATGACGTCACGGTCAGCGGGTGGGGCCGGGAGCATGAGGCGCATCTGTGCGGCGCGGATCGCCGGAGTGAGGTCACCGCGGCGTTGATAGCTGACGACCAGGTTGTTGAGCATCCGCCAGGCGATCTCGTCGAGGCGCCACGGCCTGACCGACCCCTGTGAGACAGGCGTTTCGATGAGGACGCCGCCGCTGAAGGGATCAAGCAAAACCGGAGGGTCGGCACCGAAATGACCAACGACGAAGTGCCCGAGCAGACCCACGCCCGCCAACGGGATACCAGCGCGGCGAGCGACTTCGATATAGACGACCGACAACAGGATCGGCAAGCCGCGCCGTCGGGACAGCACGACGTCGAGCATCGAGTTGTCGGGATCGTCATACCGCTCTCGGTCGCCTGCGAACCCGAGCTCGCGACCGAGGACCTGACCGCAGGCGACCACGAGTTCTTGCGGGCGCGCACCCGTCGTGCTGGCGACGCGCGAGAGATTCTCCCCGAGAGCATCGAGCGCCGCGATAGCCGCTGGGGCATCAACGGTCCGGAATTCGGCAGCCATGGCAAGCGCCAGGTCGTCCATCGCCGAGTCAGGATCTGAGGCCAGATGCTCAAATGATGGCAGCGGCGACACGACCAGATTGTGCCGCGCATCTCATCACGGATGATCGATCCTCCCAATCCTCGCTGCTGCGTTGTCGCCGGTGCAGGCCTGATGGCGCGACTTCCGCGTCGCGATCCGTCGGAGCGGAACCAGCTGTCAAGGCCGGTTGAGAATTGACCCCGTAGCGCCGGTTGAGATTTGACCCCCCTGGTGAGACGGTGCCGGGCAGAGAGCGGCCCGCCGGGTGATGGCCGCGGCGACTTCTTATGCAGCGAGCCGGAGGCGAGCGGCGGGAGATGTCGCCGGCGCGCCTGTCGGAAAGGGGGTCAGATTGGGGCACGTTTGCCCGGGCGGGGCCTGGATCGGCGCGCTGTGAGGCGTTCTGCGGCCCTCGGCGAGGTCGTTGAGGGGTGTGGGTCAGGCGATTTCGGCGCTGTGTTGGCCGGGGCGGGGGCCGAGGTCGCGGTCTTTGAGCCGGTAGGAGTCGCCTTTGAGGCTCACCAAGGGAACGCAGGCCTGAACTACCGCAGCGTTCTCGCTCGGGTGGTGGTCGTTGAGGACGCTGAGTTGTACCGCCGGCCGGGGCATCGCCGGCGTGCGCGGCGCGTTTCGCTGGCTGGCGAGGCGGCCAAGATTGTCTAGCGAAGAACGCCGCACTGTCGAGATGAGTACGCCGCAACCCTGTCCGTCCTCGTGCCTGGCTAGGCTGTCTGCGGCGGTTATCGATGAACAAAGGAGTCGGGATCGTGCGAACGGCGCTCATGGCTGGACATCATTCGAAGCTGGCGGGTTGATCCGGGATGGGCGGGTCTGCGCGCTATCGGGCGTTGGAGGCGTCGGGGTTGTTGCATCCCTCGGCGGAGGCTGTGGTCGGCGAGCCGTTCGGGTCGCATCCCGAGTTTTTTGCGGCCTTCGACAAGGTCCAGGTGAAGTACGAGATGCTCCGGGCGCATGTGCTCGATGGGGAGACCGCGAGCGCGGCGGCGGCGGTGCACGGATATTCGCGCGCGTCGTTCTATCTGGTGGCGGCCGCGTTCGAGCAGTCCGGGATGGTCGGGCTGTTAGACGAGCGTCCTGGGCGCCGCGGTCCGCTCAAGCTCTCGCCCGAGGTGCTCGCGTTCCTGCAGTCGCGACACAGCGAACGGCCGGGTGCGTCGGGAGCCGAGCTCGCGTCAGACCTGGAGCGGGCGCTGGGTGTGCGTCTTCACCGGCGCACTGTGGAAAGGGCAGTTGGAGGACGCCGATGAGCCGGCTGTGGCCTGTTGCCGAGCCAGCGCAGGCTGATTACGAGCAGCTGCGCGCGATCGCGCTCGCCGGTGGAGCGCTCGATGATTTGTTGTGCGCGCGTCGGTTCGCACGCCGTGGGCTTGCTGGGTTGATCAGCTGGCCGCAGGCCGAGCCGGCCTACCTCGGGTCGTTGATCGGCGCGACCCGCCCACCGTGGTCAGGCTCGGAGGATCCGCGCGAGGCGCAGCTCGCCGAGGTGTTCACGTTCCTGTTTAGCGAGCAACCGATCCAGGATTCGCGGGCGGTGGGTCAGTGAACGTCGGGCTCTATGCACGGGTCTCCACTGAACGACAGCAGGAACGGGGAACCGTCACCTCTCAGCTTGAAGCGCTGCGCGCGGCGGCCGACGCCGATGGGCACGAGATCGTGCAGGAGTTCGTCGACGATGGCTACTCGGGTGCGCGGTTGGATCGCCCCGCGCTGGACCGGCTGCGCGACGCGGCCGAGGCCGGCGTGCTCGATGGCGTCTTGTGCCTGTGCGCAGACCGGCTTGCGCGCGCCTACGCCTACCAAGTGCTGATCCTCGAGGAGCTCACCAGGTTCAATGTCACCGTGCGGTTCCTCGAAGGGCCCGTGTTGGGCGAGGACCCGGGATCCACCCTGCTGGTGCAGATGCAGGGTGTGATCGCCGAATACGAGCGCGCGAAGATCGCCGAGCGCTACCGCCGCGGCAAGCTCTCCCGCGCACGCGCGGGTCAGATCCCGTTCTGGAAGACGTCCTACGGTCATCGCCGGGTCGTGCCCGATGACGGCGGACCGGCCCGGATTGAGATCTTCGAGCCCGAAGCCCAGATCGTCCGCGAGATCTTCGCCGCCTACGTGGAGGGTGGCCAGTCAGTCCGGCAGGTCGCTCTAGCCCTGCACGACCGGGGGATCCCGTCGCCCTCCGGCAAGCCGATCTGGGGCACCTCGACGATCCAGCGGATGCTGCGCAACGAGGCCTACATCGGCACCGTCTACTGCAACCGCCGTGAGTCGTTCGAGGGCAACGGCCCACGCGGCGCCCGCAACCGCAAGACCCGCACCCGTGAGCGCCCCCGCGAAGAATGGATCCCGATTCCCGTCCCGACGATCATCGACCCCGACACGTTCGCTCGCGTCAAGCAGATCAGCCGCGACAACTCGAAGTGGAATCCGCGCGGCGCCGAGTGGGGCGCCTGGTTGTTACGCGGACTGGTGGAATGCGGTCACTGCCAGGTCGGCTGCAACTGTCACAAGATGCGCGGGCGCAACGGCACCCACCACCGCTACTACTACTGCCGCAACCACGACATCCTCCGAGCCCGCGAAGGCCGCCGCTGCCCCGAGCGCAATATCCGCGCCAACGAGCTCGACCAATACGTCTTTGGGCAGGTTCGCCAAGCACTGCTCGACCCAAGGCAACTGATCGCCGGAGAACGCGCCGTGATCGCTGGGCGCCCCATCGACGAGAACGAACTGATCGCCGACCAACTCAAACGGATCACCAACGCCGTGCAGACAGCCGACCACGAACGCGCCCGGCTCCTCGATGCCTACCAAGCTGGCCTGCTCGACCTCGACGAGCTCACCCGACGCACCGCCACCATCACCAGCCGGCGAGACCAACTCATCCAGGAACGAGACACGCTCACCCACCGCAGCACCGAACTCGCCGCCGAAAACCGCCTCCGGCGCGGCCTCGCCGGCTTCGCCGAACGCGTCGCCGCGTCGCTCGACGAACTCGACCCCGATGCACAACAACGCCTGATGCGCCTCGTCGTCGAAAAAGTCCGCGTCACCGGCTGGCACGTCGAGATCCACCTCAAGATCCCCCTCGCCGACGACGGACCCGACGTCGACGCCCCGGAGCCGACCCCCAATCCCGGACCGTCAA
>JBPCPC010000137.1:0-19946 GCA_050999585.1 Solirubrobacteraceae bacterium
GGTCTACGGATAGCTGAAGTTTGCGGGGTTTCCGGAGGCCTCAAGGCCGTTCGTTCGCTTTCTCAATCGTAGTACCGGCCCGGGGCCGGCGCAACGCTGCGACCGCGGCCCGGGCGCCGAGCAGGATCCGCCGGGGGCGTGGGCGGTTACTCGCTGCAGCCGTGTGCCGTCAGGGCGTCGAGCGCCAGCTCGGTCTCGTAGCCCTTACGCAGCAGCACCCCCAGCGCCCGGTCACGATCGCGCCGCTCTCGCGGAGGCGTGGGAAAGCGCCGGCGCAGGAGCTCGACGGCTCGATCCAGCTCGCTGGGGCCCTCGTCGCCGGCGGCTGTGCCCGTGCTCAAGGCCAGGGCGCGCTGCGCCAGCTCGCGATCGATCCCGCGCGCGAGCAGACCACGCCGGATCCGCTCGCTGCCCCACTGCTCGAGCTCGCGCTTGTCAGTCACAAACAGGCCCGCGAAGCGCTCATCGTCGAGGAAGCCCTGCTCGGCGAACGTCTGCAGGGCCGTCTCGATCAGCTCAGCCGAGATGGCCTTGCGCTCCAGCTGACCGCGAACCTCGCTGACCGTGCGCTCCCGGCGGTTCAGATACGCATAGCCGACGTCCAGCGCGCGTTGGAGCTTTTCATCGACACCAAACGACATTGACGCGGCTCTGTCTCGCGTGAGCGGCCGGTAAGCGGGTTGATCGGCCGACGCCGACCGCTAGGCGGCGGGCGCGACTGCCGCGAGCGGCACGTCCTCGTGCTCGATCTCCTTGACCAGGTCGCGACTGAGCCCGAGTGCGGCGTAGACCTTGTCCTCGATCTCGCCTGCCATCTCGGGATGCTCGTCGAGGAACGCCTTGGCGTTGCCGCGCCCCTGGCCGAGCCGCTCATCGCCATAGGAGAAGAACGAGCCGGACTTGGTGACGATGTTGTGCTCGATTCCGTAGTCGAGCAGACAGCCCGACGTCGAGATGCCCTTGCCGAACTCGATGTCGAACTCCGCCTGCTTGAACGGCGCCGCCACCTTGTTCTTGACCACCTTGACGCGGACCCGGTTGCCGACCGCCTCGGTACCGTCCTTGAGCGTCTCGATCCGGCGGATGTCCAGTCGCTGGGAGGCGTAGAACTTCAGCGCCCGACCGCCTGGCTGGGTCTCCGGCGAGCCGAACATAACCCCGACCTTCTCGCGGATCTGGTTGGTGAACACGCACAGCGTCTGGGCGCGGTTCAGATTGCCCGCGAGCTTGCGCATCGCCTGGGACATCATCCGTGCCTGCGCGCCCACGGTCTGGTCGCCCATCTGACCCTCGAGCTCGGCGCGCGGGGTGAGCGCGGCGACCGAGTCGATCGCCACCAGGTCAACGGCGCCGGAGCGGATCAGCATGTCGACGATCTCCAGCGCCTGCTCGCCGTAGTCGGGCTGGGAGACCAGCAGCTCGTCGATGTCGACGCCGATCGTCCGGGCGTACAGCGGGTCCATCGCGTGCTCGGCGTCAACGAACGCGCACACGCCGCCCAGCTTCTGGGCCTCGGCGATGATGTGGTAGACGAGCGTCGTCTTGCCCGAGGACTCCGGGCCGAAGATCTCGATCATGCGCCCGCGCGGAACGCCGCCGATCCCGAGCGCGATGTCCAGCGACAGCGCGCCGGTGGGGATCGCGTCGCAGTTCACGCGCGCTCCCGGGTCTCCCATCCTCATCACGGTCCCCTTGCCGAACTGCCGCTCAATCTGGGTCAGCGCCCCCTGCAGGGCGGCCTGGCGCTTGGCATCGGCCTTGGGGTCAGACGCGCTGACGGTTGCGTCTCTCTGGTTCTCGCTCATGCCTGCTGCGGCTCCTTGTGTCTCTGCGCGTTGAACATCTCAAGGTAGGACGGGGGGCGGACGGAAAGCCAACCTAGAGCCGGGGCCTGAATCCAAACAAGACGCATTCGTGACCGAACGCGATCAAATCGGTGACGATTGTGAACGCGAGACCAGACGTGCTGAGCTCCTTCGCCGACATCCCGGATGAGATCCGGCGCCGGCTCGCCACCGGCGAGCGCGTCGCGCTGATCCTGCTCGATGCGCTCGGCCGGCAGCTCCTGTGCCGCCACGACGACCATCCGTTCGTGCGCCGGCTGCAGATCACCCCGCTGCGCACCCAGTTCCCGTCCACGACCACCGCGCATGTGACGACGGTACATTTCGGCGTGCCGGTGCACGAGCACGGCCTGTATGAATGGAACATCCTCGAGCCGTCGCTGGACCGGCTGATCTGCCCGTTGCGGTTCAACTTCGCCGGCTCAGACGTGCCCCAGGAGCTGGTCGGAACGCTCGACCCCGCGGTCCTCGCCCCGGGCCCGACGGTCTATGAGACGCTCGGCGTCCCCAGCCTCGTCCTGCATCCCCGGCCGATCGCTGGCTCGGCGTACTCGCGCCTGGCGACCCGGGGAGCCACGGTGGACAGCTTCGACCGGCTGGCGGAGGGGGCGGCGAAGCTCGTCTCCGCGTTGCGGGCCGCGAACGGCCCGGCATACGCCTTTCTGTACTGGGACGCAGTCGACCGGGTCGGCCATGAGCACGGGCCGGACTCACCGCAGTTCCACGCCGCGGCGCGATCCGCGCTCGACGCGCTGGAGACGAAGCTGAACGGGCTGCGCGACACGACGGTCCTGCTGTGCGCCGACCACGGGCAGCTCGACGTCAGCCCCGAGCGGGTCGACTATCTCGACGTCCTCTGGCCCGAGCTGCCGTCGCTGCTCTCGCACCGGCGGCCGGCCGGCTCCTCCCGGGACGCTTTCCTTCACGTGCGCGCGGAGCACGTGGAGGGGGTGGTCGCCGGGCTCGCCGAGCGGCTTGAGGATCGTGCCCGGGTGCTGTCCGCCGCGGAGCTGTTTGACCCGATCGGGCCCCGGCTGCGGGAGCGGCTCGGACAGGTCGCGGTGCTCCCCGGCCCGGGCCGTCAGGTGTGGCTGCGCTCGGCGGCGGCCAACGAACGCTGGTTCCGCGGACAGCACGGGGGGCTGGACCCCGCGGAAACGGGCACCTACCTGGCCGAGCTCAGACGGGCGTAGCCGCTTTCGGCTGACGCTCCGCTCGGGCGAGAACCGCACTTATCCGCCGCTCGATGCTGCCGGCGAGGGGGTGTGGGCTTCAGGTGACGCAAACCACCATCGGAAACCCACACCCCGCCGAACAGCCCGTCGAGCGGTTCGAATCGGGTGTTTTGTCCCCGATCGAGCGCAAACGGGTGGGGCGGGGACCCGCGCGGGGGGCGGGGACCGCAGTGGTGGGGTTGATCTCGTCGAGTGTCTGGCCGGGAACTCGATCCCGGGCTCGGCGTAGTCCAGGTGAACGCCATCGGCGAGGTGGCGCGCCGGCTCCGGCACATTGCGAGAGGCATGGCGGGGCCGCCGTCGAAAATCCCAAACTGGTTACATGAATCGCCCTCGCAGGCCGTCCACCCGCGCGCCCGCCGCCCCGGCGAGACGCCGTCGCTGGTGCGAGAATGTCCTGTCGCCATCAGTAAACGACCCCATCGGAGACCGTGTCCACTCTCACCGAAAACCTCAAGAACGAGTACACGAAGCGAATCCTCTACGTCACCGGGGTCCGCCGTCCGTCGCTGACCCAGCGCCAGACTCCGCACTACCGCATGCCCAAGCTCCAGGCCAACGGCGGCTACATGCGCATGAACAAGTACGCGGGGCCTGAGATCCCCCAGGCGGAGTACGAGAACCTCAAATACACCACCTACTCCACTGATGCTGCCACCCAGTTTGCTCCGATCACGTCCTGCACCGGAGAACTGGAGCTCAAGGGCTTTGAGTCCTACGGCAAGCCCGACCTGGACGGCGTGTGGACCGAGAACGCCCAGCTCTGCCCGACGATCGTCAGCTACGTCGAGTCGATCGGGGCTCGCTTCGGCCGTGTGCAGCTGCTCAAGATGAAGCCCAACACGATGCGGGAGTGCCGCTGGGGCCTGCACCTGGACAACAACAACGCCGCCAACAAACCCGACGAGAACGGCTGGGTCGTGCGTCTGTGGCTCGAGCTGACCAACGATGACTCCAGCGCGCTGGTGGTGCGTCGTGACCAGTTCGACAAGGGCTCAGAGCACAAGATCGCCCTACCCCGGTACCAGCAGGCGGCGGTCGACTCCGAGTTTCTGTACCACGGCGGCTATCACCATGGCCCGGGCATCCGTTACGCGCTGATCACCAGCGTCGAGAGCGGTCCGGCGCTGGAGAAGTGGATGGACGCGCAGGGCGCCTAGCGCCGCGGCCGGCCCGCGCTCCGGGCGCAGGCTGAGGAGTCATCCCCGCAGCGTGAAGGTCTCCAGCGGCTCATAGCGCGCCCCGGCCGGCCCGGTGTGGGAGCGGTACAACGAGAACGACGCGGCCGCGAATCGGTGGGACGGCGCGGCCGCCAGGGCCGGTGGTCGCTCCCGCCGGGGCCTGGCGATGCGGGCCACCGTCACGTGGGCCAGGTACGGGCGGCGCTCGGGCTCATACCAGCCACCGCCGACCAGCGCCTGCGCGAGCGCCCCCTGCAGCTGCGCCAGCCGGCCGTCCTCGTCGACCAGTGTGACCGCTACCGTTCGGGGGTGCCTCCGAGGAAGCCACAGCGGCGCCCCCAGGTCGAGCTGGATTTCGGCGGAGGCCTCGGCGAACCGGCAGGCGGCGGCGATGCTGGGCACCTGGTCGGCCGCACACGCCCCCAGGAAGCAGAGCGTGACGTGCAGCGAGTCCACCGACAGCCGTCGGACAGGCGGGACCGGTACCCCGCCGGTCTCGCCCGCCGCCGACAGCGCCCCATCCGCCGCCGACGCGGCCAGCGCCCCATCCGCCGCCGACCCGGCCAGCACCGCGCGAGTCGCCGCCGGCAGATCGAGCGCGACGAACAGCCGGACCCGCGACGAATCGGCCAGCCTCACGACTGCCGGACGGGGACCTCGTCCCCAACCTGCCGCTGGTCCCCGTCGTCGCCCTCGCCGAGCAGCAGCCGGCGCAGCAGGTGCAGCGACACCGTGACCGAGCGGTCGCGGATGTCGGCACGCCCCCCGGGCATCACCGTGCAACGCGTGATCTGTCGGCTGGACGGAGACGAAGTCCGGTCATACACCGAGATGCAGACCAGTCCGACGGGCTTTGACTCGGTCCCCCCTCCGGGCCCCGCAATTCCGGTGATCCCCACCCCGAGATCAGACGCGAAGCGCAGGGCGATGCCCTCGGCGAGCGCTTGCGCGACCTCGGTCGAGACCGCGCCGACGCGTTGGATCAGCGCCGGCTCGACGCCCGCCAGGTCGATCTTGGCCTGATCGGAGTAAACGACGGCGCCACCCAGGAAATATTCCGACGCGCCCGGACGATCGGTCACGCGGGCCGCCAGCAGGCCGGCGGTGCATGATTCGGCGACCGCCAGCGTTCGTCCCTTGAGCAGCTGCGCCACCTGGTCGTCGATCTTCGCGCCGTCGAGCGAGAACAGCGTGTCGGCATGTCGTTCGCGAATGAATGCCAACAGGGCGTCGTACTCGCGCTGGGCGCCGGGCTCATAGCGGGTGGCGACCTCGATCTCGCCCCGGCGCAGGCAGGTCGTGATCTCCAGCGGCGCCAGCGCCAGGCCCTCGGCCTCGGCGGCCCGCAGCGTCTCGGCGATCTCGGACTCCGGAATCCCGAACAGACGGACAATCTCCCGCCGATATGTGGTGGCGCCGACGATCGCCGCGCGGAACGCCTTGGTCCGGATCGCGGTCGTCCACATCGACGCAAGCTCGCGTGGCGGACCCGGGAGCACGACCACCGTCGGCCCGTCCCCCCCGCCCTCGCCCGGCGCCACGACCAGTCCCGGCGCGGTCCCGACGGGCTCCAGCACCGTCGCGCCCTTGGGGATCACGGCCTGCTTGCGGTTGGAGCGCGTGATCGCATCGGGATCGAGGTTGGGCCAGCGCGCCATCATCGGACGCAGGATCTCGGCAATCCGTTGCTCCAGCGCGGTGTCGAGCACCATCTCGCGCCCGCAGAAGCGTCCGACGACCTCGGCCGTGAGATCGTCGGCGGTCGGGCCCAGGCCGCCACTGGTGACGATCACCGTCATCCCGCGATCGGCCATCGAGTGCAGCGCCGCGAGCAGGTCCGCGGGCCGGTCGCCGACGATCTGGATCATCGCCGCGTCGACTCCGATCTCCCGCAGGCGCTCGGACAGCCATGGTCCGTTGCGGTCCGAGATGATCCCGGTCAGGACCTCGGTTCCGGTGACGAGGATGCCGGCGCGGGGCGGGGGTCGGTCGCTCATGCGCACTGCGGCTGCTGGGAAGCCGAGAGCGGGCTGTGGCCGCTCGGCAGCAGGCGGTAGCCGATCGAACCCGACGAGGCGGGAATGCTTACCGGTGACCCGTTGACCTTCATCTTGACGCTGTTGTTACCCAGCGTGAGCAGCAGCTTGCTCGCTCTGAACGTCGGGATCGTCTGGCCGGTGCTGAAGATCTGCCCGGGAATCAGCTTCTTCCCGGTGCCGTTGACCAGGCACACGTAGACCGTTCCGGTCGCCTGCAGCTGCAGCTTGACCGTCGTGGGCCGGGTCGAGACTCGGGGGCTCTGCTTGCGACGGTGGTGGCGCGTCCGGTGGGTGGTCCCGGTGTGCGCCTGCGTGCTCGTCGTCGAGGTCGGCGAGCTGGAGTTCTGCTTGCCGACGAACCAGAGCGCGGCCACGACGATCACCAGGACGACGCCGATGATCGCCCACGGAGGGACCCCGACGCGTCCACCGCGGCGCGGTTGGCGATCGCGCTCGCGTCCCAGCGGAGCGATCGGGCGCAGCTCGTGATCGGCAGGGCGCTCATAGCGGCGGCGGAAGTCGTCGAGCAGCTGCCGGCTGTCGAGTCCCAGGAAGTCCCCGTAGGTCCGCAGGAAGCTCTTGACGTAGACCTCGCCCGGAAGCAGGTCCCATTCCTCGTTCTCCATCGCCCGCAGGTACTTGGCGCGGATCTTGGTGCGAGTCTCGACCTCGTTGATGTCGATCTTCGCGTGCATCCGCGCCTCCCGCAGCCGGGAGCCGATTTCGTCAGCCATCGCCCGACAAGGCTACCGTCGCGCGGACCGGGGAAAACTCCCGCAAACGCGCGGCGCTCGTCAGAGGTCCTCACCCGCAGGGTCAAGCGCCTCAGGCACCTCAGGTGCGACCGGCGCCCGGCCGCCCATGCCGTCCGCTTCCGCCAGGTGCGAGAGGATCCGGGGCACGTCGGCCTCGGTGATCAACACCTGGCGCGGCGTGGAGCCCTCGTAACCGGAGATGATCCCGCGGCGCTCGAGCATGTCGATCACGCGCCCGGCGCGGGTGTAGCCCAGGCGCAGCCGACGCTGCAGCATCGAGGTGGAGGCGGTCCCCATCTGGGCGACGAGGAAGATCGCCTCCTCCAGCAGAGGGTCCTCGTCGGCACTCAGCGCATCGTCCTCGCCGGAGGCGCCGTCGGCCGAGGCGACCTCCTCCAGCAGCTCCGCTTGGAATTCCGGCTCGCCCTGGCGCCGCCAGGCCTCGGTCAGCTCGAGGATCTGCTCTTCATCGATGAACGCGCCCTGGATGCGCTGCAGCTTGGAGGACCCGACCGGCGAGAACAGCATGTCGCCCTGGCCGAGCAGCGCCTCGGCGCCGTTCTGGTCGAGGATCACCCGCGAGTCGGTCTGGCTGGAGACCGCGAACGCGATTCGGGAAGGCACGTTGGCCTTGATCATGCCGGTGATCACGTCGACGCGCGGTGACTGCGTGGCCAACACGAGGTGGATGCCCACCGCGCGCGCCTTCTGGGCCAGACGGATGATCGAATCCTCGACGTCGGCCGGCGCGACCATCATCAGATCGGCGAGCTCGTCGATCACGCACAAGATGTAGGGCAGCGGAGGCTCGTCGCGCTTTGCTCGGGCGCGGTTGAGCTCGGGCAGGCTGCGGGTGCGCGCCAGCGACATGATCGAGTAGCGCTGCTCCATCTCCTTGACCAGGTTCTGCAGCGCGTTGGCGGCCATCCGCGGGCTGGTGATCACCGGCGTGAGCAGGTGCGGGATCGCGTCGTAGTGGTTGAGTTCCACCTGCTTGGGATCGACCAGCACGAGGCGGACCTCATGTGGGGTCGCGCGCAGCAGGATGCTCGACAGCATCGCGTTCACGCACGCCGACTTGCCGGCGCCGGTGGTGCCGGCCACGAGCAGGTGGGGCATCTTGGCCAGGTCGGCGCCGATCGCGTGGCCGGCGATGTCCTTGCCGAGCCAGACGGTCAGCGGCGACCAGTCAGGCGGCGGCGCCTGGAACACGTCGCCGAGGTGCACGATCCGCCGCAGCGCGTTGGGAACCTCGACGCCAACCGCCTGCTTGCCGGGGATCGGCGCCAGGATCCGGATGTCGGTTGCGGCCAGCGCGTAGGCCAGGTCGTCCTTGAGCTGAGCGATCTTGGCGACCTTGATCCCCGGCGCGAGGCGCATCTCGTAGCGCGTGATATGCGGGCCGGTGACCCGTCCGATCACCTTGGCGTCGATCCCGAAGTGGCCGAGCGTCTCCAGCAGCGTGCGGGCGACCTGCTCCTGACCGGCCGTGTCCGGGCGCGAGTCGGCGGCGCTTGAGCGCGTCAGCGGGCGGGCGCTGGGCACGCGCCACTCAAAGTCGGGATCGTCGGTCACCGACGCGCGATAGCGCCCCTGCGGCGTGAGGTCCTCGGGCCCGACCTCCGGTCGACGCTGGGGCTCGGCGTCCGGATCCGGTTCGGGCGGCAGCGTCAGTTCCGGGTCGGGATCGGGCTCGGGGAGCAGCGGCTGCTCGATTGCCTCCTCGGGCGCTGGGCCGCTGATCGGCGGCGCCTCGACATGGGTCGCGCGCACGATCAGCTCTTCGGTATCAGATCCCGGCCACTCCTCGAGCGGCAGCAGAGGCCCGTCGTCAACTCCCTCGTCGTCGGCGTGCACGGCGCCGGCCTGCGCGGCGGCGGTCGCCGGACGGCGGGCGATCGTGGCTCGCAGGTCGTCGCTGGAGCGGCGCAGCGCGCGGCTGGTGCCGAGCATCCCCTCGCCCGTCATGCGCACGACCGAGCCGAGGGTGGCCCCGGTGATCAGGATGATGCCAGCGATCAGCAGGAACACCGCCAGGATGTCGGCCCCCAGCCGCGAGAACAGATGCGACGCCACCCACAGCTCCCCCTGGCCGACGACGCCGCCGCGGCTGCGAAAGCTCGCTCCGCGCCAGAACTCGTGCGCGGGTACCGGTCCGGGACCGAGTCCGAGCGTTCCGGCCGCCAGCGCCAGCGTCAGGGCCACCACCAGGCAGACCAGCCCGGCGCGCAGCGGGCGGGTCGGTGGACGCAGCTCGCGGGCGAGGATCAGGCCGCCGCCGGCGACCAGTCCGGCGGGCACGGCATAGCCGAGCGCGCCGAGGGCGTAGCGGATGCCGTTGACGCTGGAGCTGCCCAGGGCGCCCCCGGCCCAGTGCAGATAGGCGACGCCGCCGAGGAAGATCCCGACCGCGATCAGCGCCAGCGCCAGGATGTCGATGTGGTGAGGCTCGAGCGTCAGCGAGGGCTTCAGCAGCGACGGACGGCTGGAGAGGCGCGAGCGCCTGGCCCGCGCCGGGGGCGGTCCGCGGCGTGCCCCGGCTTTCGGCTTCGCCGTCGCCCGGGGCTTGGCCCGAGGCTTGGGTTTGGGGGGTTGACGGGTCTTCGAACTGGCGGCCATGTCCGAACTGCAGGCTTCGACACGCGCGCGCTCGCTCCTGCTCGGCCGGCACGTGCTCGAGGGCGGTCGAGGAGATGCGCGGACGCCGGTCCCGGCCCGTACCATCTCGCTGACTGTGGCCGACTTCGAGCGTCCCCCCCGTGTTCTGGTCGTCGAGGACGATGATGCGATCGCGCAGGTGCTGCAGCGATCGCTGCGAATGGAGGGCTACGAGGTCCGGGTCGCCGATGACGGTCCCGCGGCGCTCGATGCCGCCCACGGATTCCTCCCCGATCTGGTCATCCTCGACCTGGGGCTGCCCGGGATGGACGGGATCGAGGTCGCGCGGCGGCTACGGGAGTCCGATGGCGACGTGCCGATCCTGGTGCTCACGGCCCGGGACGCGATCGAGTCGCGCGTCGAAGGCCTGGACGCGGGTGCCGACGATTATCTGGTCAAACCGTTCGAGCGCCAAGAGCTGCTGGCGCGGTTGCGGGCGCTGCTGCGCCGCCGGCCGCCTCGCGGGCAGGCGCACCTCAGCGTCGGCGACCTCAAGCTCAACCCGGACACCCACGAGGTCGCGCGCGGCGATCGCACGGTGGAGTTGACCCAGCGCGAGTTCGAGCTGCTGGAATATCTGATGCGCAACGAACGAATCGTGATCTCGCGCCAGCGGCTGCTGGACGAGGTCTGGGGTTATGACCCGTTTAGCATGACCAACACAATCGAAGTCTTCGTATCCAACCTTCGACGCAAGCTGGAAGCCGGTGGCGAGCCCCGACTCCTTCATACGATCCGCGGCGCGGGCTACGTCCTCCGCGTATAGCGCGGTCCCGATCCGCTGGCGCCTGGCCGGCGGCTCGGCCGCGCTGACGCTAGTGATCCTGGCCAGCTTCGCGGGGATCGTCGGCGTGCTCACCAATCGTCAGGTGCGTACCCAGTTTGACAGCCAGGAGACCTCCGTGGTCTCGCAGCTCGTCGGCGACTACAACAGCAAGCTGACCGAGCCTCACGGAGACTTGAAGTGCCCAAGCAAGCTGTTTACCTACGCCTTCGCCGAGCGCGCGCTGATCCGCCTCTTCGACAGCTCCGACGGCCAGCTGCTGTGCTCGGCCCCGCTGCAGGCGCAGCAGTTCAGGCTCGCGCCGCTGCGCGATTCGGGCACGTTCACAGAAGCCGGTTACCGCGTCGTCGTCCGACAGCTTGCGGTCCAGCCCTACGGCACGATCAAGCTGCTCTACGCGCTGCCGCTCTCCGACGTCAACCACACGCTCGCCCGGGTGCGGGTGTTCCTGCTGCTGGGGGTGCTCGGCGGGGCGATCCTCGCACTGCTTGCGGGATTGTTCGTGTCTGCGCGGGCGATGAGCCCGATCGTCGAGCTGACCGAGGCGGCTCGGGAAATTGAGCGCACCCGGGACGCCAGCCAGCGTCTCCCCCACCCCGAGGCCGACGACGAGATCTCCGAGCTGGCGATCACCCTGGAGGGAATGCTGGGGGCGCTGGATTCGGCGCGTTCGAACACCCAGGCGATGCTCGATCGCCAGCGGGAGTTCGTGGCGGACGCATCGCATGAGCTCCGGACCCCGCTGACCAGCGTGCTGGCCAACCTCGAGCTGCTGACCGAAGAGCTGGTCGGCGAGCAGGCCGAGACCGCCGAGGCCGCGCTGCGTTCGACCCGGCGCATGCGCCGCCTGGTCGGCGATCTGCTGCTGCTGGCGCGGGCCGATGCGCGCCGTGTGCAGCCGCGGCGCCGCACCGACCTGGGCGAGGTGCTGGTGGAGGCATCCGCCGAGCTCGGGCCGATGGCCGAGCGCCACGAGCTCTCGATCAGCGCCGGCCCGGCGATCGTCGACGGCGTGCGCGACGAGCTACACCGCCTGGTCCTCAACCTGCTTGAGAACGCCGTGCGCCACACCCCGCCGGGCACCAGCGTGCGGGCGAGCACCGAGACGCACGCCGGCCAGGCGGTGCTGACGGTCTCAGACGGCGGGCCCGGGATCCCACCCGAGCTGCGTCAGCGGGTGTTCGAACGCTTCGTCCGCGGCGGACGCGACGGCGGCCGTGGGTCTGGCTTGGGACTGGCGATCGTGCGCTCGGTCGCTCAATCACACGGGGGGACGGTGGGCGTGGAACAGCCCGACGGCAGCCCGGGAACGCGCTTCGTGATCCGCATCCCGCAGGCGGCGTCGCCCGACGTGGCCCCGACGGCCGACGTGGCCGCGGGCGATCAGACCTCGACGACGACCGGCAGGACCATCGGCCGGCGGCGCAACCGGTCATAGACGAACTTCGCCAGATCGTCGTGGAGCGCCTGCTGGAGCAGGTCGATCTCTCGGATCTGCTCGCGGGCAGAGTCAGCCAGCGAGCGCTCCACCTCGTCGCGGATGTCGGCCATGACCTCGTCGGCCTGCTCGATGAACGGGACCCCGCGGAAGATCACCTCGGGCGGCACCACCGATTCGCCGGTCTGCTCAGAGACCGTCGCCACGACCATGAAGATCCCGTCGGCCGAGAGCATCCTGCGGTCGCGCAGCGCCACATCGGCGGGGTCGCCGATGTCGACGCCGTCGACGAAGATCATGCCCGCGGGCTCGGGATCGCCCAACCGGGCCCCCGAACCGTCGATCTCCAGCGGCAACCCGTTCTCTGATTCGAACACCGCATCGGGATCGATCCCGACCGCATCGGCCAGTTGGGCATGCAGGCGGATCCGCTTGTGGTCGCCGTGAATCGGCATCACGTAGCGTGGCCGCACCAGGTTGAGCATCAGCTTGAGCTCCTCGACGTAACCGTGTCCCGAGGCGTGGATCGGGGCATCACGAGGGGTGATCACGTCACAGCCGATGTGGTACAGACGGTCGACCGTCTCGTTGACGGCCCGCTCGTTGCCGGGGATCGGAGTGGCCGAGAATACGACGGTGTCGCCACGACGCAGCGTGATCTGGCGATGGTCGTTATAGGCCATGCGCCGCAAGGCCGATAGCGGCTCGCCCTGGGACCCGGTGGAGATCACCACCACCTTGTGGTCGGGCCAGTCCTCCACCTCGTGGGGCTGGATCATCATCCCCTCGGGGACCTCGATGTGCCCCAGCGAACGGCCGATGTTCACGTTCTTGCGCATCGAGCGGCCGACCAGGGCGACCTTGCGTCCCAATGCTGTCGCAGCGTCGACGACCTGCTGGACGCGGTGGATGTTGGATGCGAAGCTGGTGACCAGGATCCGGCCCTCCGCGCGCGCGAAGACCTCCTCCAGGTGCGGGCCGACGGTGCGCTCGGACGGCGAGAAGCCGGGGCGGTCGGCGTTGGTGGAGTCCCCGCACAGCAGCAGCACGCCCTCCGAGCCCAGCTCGGCCAGCCGCGACATGTCGGCGGGTGGCCCATCGACCGGCGTCTGGTCGAACTTGTAGTCGCCAGTGAGTAGCACCGTCCCCAGTTCGGTGCCCACCGCGACCGCGCACGAGTCGGGGATCGAGTGCGTCATGTGGATCAGCTCGAGCGTGAACGGCCCGAGCGAGAGCTGCTCACCGGTCGGCACGTCCTCGAGCTTGACCTCGCGCAGGTTGTGCTCGTCGAGCTTGGAGCGAGCCATCGCGATCGTCAGCGGGCCGCCGTAGACGACCGGCGAGTGCACCGCTCCGAGCTCGCGCAGCACCCACGGCAGCGCTCCCAGATGGTCCTCGTGGCCGTGGGTGATCACGATCGCCTCGATCTCGGCCGCCCGCTCGCGCAGGTAGGTGAAGTCCGGCAGCACCAGGTCGATGCCGAGCATGTCGGTGGTCGGAAAACGCAGCCCGGTATCGATCACCACGATCCGGCCCTCGTACTCCACGACCATCATGTTCTTGCCGATCTCGCCAAGCCCGCCGAGCGGCAGGACCCGCAGCTTGGGGGAACTCACGCGGCGGTGGCGAGGATGCCGTGGCGCTCGAGCATCGCGCGCACGGTGGCGAGCTCGTCGGCGTCGAGCTCAACATAGGGAAGGCGGGGCCGGCCGACGGGCACCCCGATCAGGTTCAGGGCCCCCTTGTTGGTGCAGGCCGCGGGCGCGATCGCCAGGTCGCGGTAGACATCCTGCAGGCCGGCATCGAGCTCACGCCGGCGCGCGGGCTCGTCGACCATCCGGCGCATCTCCTCGCCGAAGACGTGGCTGCCGGTGAGAATCCCCCCGGCTCCGCCGAGCTCGAGCACATCGACCAGCAGGTCGTCGTTGCCGGCGTAGATCACCATCCCGTCGATCGTGGCCAAGTTCTCGGAATTGGCCTGCTTGACGCCGACGATGTGCTCCAGCTGCGCCAGCTCGGCGAGCAGCTCGTTGTCCATGTCGGCGCCGGTGCGCTGCGGGATGTTGTAGAGCAGGATCGGCAGGTCGGTGGCGCGGACGACCTCACGGTAGTGGGCCACGATGCCCCGGCGGCTGGGCCGGTTGTAGTATGGGTTGACCGACAGCAGCGCGTCGGGGCGCAGCGCGGTGGCGCGCTCGGTCAGCTGCACGGCGTGCCGCGTGTCGTTGGAGCCGACTCCGGCGATCACGGCGGCACCGGGGTGCGCAGAACGCAGCTCGGAGACGGTGAGCTCGATAACCCGCAGGTGCTCCTCGTCGTCCATCGTGGCGGCCTCGCCGGTGGTGCCGCACACCACCAGCCCATCCGATCCGTGCTGCAGCAGATGGCTGATCAGCGCCGCCGCCGCGTCCTCGTCGACGCGCCCGCGGTCGTCAAACGGCGTCACCATCGCCGTCAGGATCGAGCCGAGATTCACGGACATGAGAGCATTATCGCAGGGGCGCAGACGTCAGGTCAGCTGCTGCTGGGTGGCGCCGACGCGTCCAACAGACGTTCGTATACGCGCCAGCGCTTGACCAGCCGGCCGCCCATCGCCTCCAGGCCGCGGTTCATGGCGGTGTTGGTCTCCAGGATGAAGCTCGCCTCACCCTCCTTCTGGCGGCTGCGGGCCGCCGTGTCGAAGTGCTCGAGGTATAGCGCCGCGGCCACACCGGTGTGCTGGTACTCGGGCAGCACCCCGAGGAAGCCGACGCGCAGGCGGTCGATGATCCGCCCGCGGTTGAGGTAGTGCCACCAGCCCAGCGGCAGCAGCCGGCCCTGCATCTTCTTGTAGACCTGGTGCATGTCGGGGATCGTGATCGCCATCGCGATCGTCTTGCCCTCCAGTTCGGCGACCATGAACCAGTCGCGCGAATAGACCAGCTGCATGTCGATCGCGTATGCGTCCAGGTCGGCCTTGGAATACGGGACAAAGCCCCAGTTCTGCGACCACGCGGCGTTGTAGACCTCGGCGAACGCGTCCATCTCCCGGCGCAGGTGGCGGCGCTCCATCCGGCGGATCGTGATCCCATACTTGGTGCGGGCGCGCTCGGCAACCTTGGGCAGGATCGGGTTCATCCGCTCGCGGTCGGAGATCGACAGGTCCCAACCGAACAGGTCCATCGCCTTGTCCAGCCCGGCGTCCTCGCACCGGGCCTGGTAGTACGGCGGGCTCCACGGCTCGCGGATCAGCGGCTCGCGCTCAAAGCCCTCGATCATCACGCCCGCCTCGTCGTTGATCTGAAAGTTCATCGGGCCCACCATGCGGTCACAGCCGTGCCCGCGGCACCAGGCCTCGGCGCTGGCCAGGAGCGCCTCCAGAACCTGCGGATCGTCCTCGAACTCCAGGAAACCGAACATCCCCCAGCGGCTGCCGTGGTAGCGGTTGAAGTTGAAGTCGAGGTGCGCGGTCACGCGCCCGACGACGCGGCCGTCGCGGCGCGCGAGGAAGTACTCCCCCTCCCCGTGGCTGAAGAACGCACTCAGCCGGCGTGTCAGGAACGCATAGCGTTCGAGCTTGAGCGGCGGAATCCACGGCGTGCCGGCGTGCAGCCCGAACGGCAGCGCCACAAACTCGCGCAGATCGCTGAACCCCCTGACGGCGCTAACTTCGAGTCCCATCGCAGCGCAACCGTATCTCGACCACGGGCAACTCGCAGCGCCGCTCGGGCGCGAGGCCTCGCCCGGCGCCCATCCGGCGTCTCTACTCCAGAGTAATATCCGTGAAGGAGATTCCTACGCGGTTTGTCGAGTCGCGAGGGAAAGCTGCGCAGCGCACCCGCCCGTCCCGCCACGCCGGGACCCGCGGAATGCCACGCTCGCTACGCGAGCAGCTGATCCTGGGGGTGGCCGGACAGGTGTTCGCCCAGGGAAGCTATGACCGCGCCTAGATGGACCGGATCGCCGAGCGGGCCGGCGTCTCGAAGCCGATGCTGTACGCGTACTTCGGTTCCAAGCAGGGCCTGTACCTGGCCTACGTGGAGCGCACCGGCGCGGAGCTGGTCCAGCGCCTGGTGCGGGCCGACCAGGCCGACGGGGCCCCGGGTCGGCCGGGCCGGCTACGGGCGGTGATCGACGAGTTCCTGGCGTTCGTCGAGGAGCATCGCGACGGCTGGACGGTCCTGTTTCGCGAGCTCAACGCCAGCCGTCCGCTGGCCGAGCAGGTCGCCACACAGCGCACCGAGATCGTCGCCGAGGTGCGGCGGATGCTTGAGGGCGACGCCGCGACCTCGCCGACCGGACTGCAGCCGCCCGCTTCTGAAGGAGTCGCGGAGGCGATCGTGGGCGCCGGCGAGTCGCTGGCCAACTGGTGGCTGAAGAAGCCGTCGGTCCCGCGGCGAGACGTGGTGGATTGGTACGTCGGCGTGGCCCGCGCGGCGATCTTCGCCGCCGGTACGGGTCGCGGCTGACGGCCCGGTCATAGATCGACGGCGATGGTGTCTGCGCGGGCCCTGCGACACTGCCTCAGGAGTTAACGCTGCTTGCTAACCCGTGGCCAGTCCTCAGCGTTTGCGCGACACCCTCCTGAGCGGCAGTTTGACCGAGCGTCAGTCCAACGCGCCCAGCGTGGGTAAAAACCCCGCCTGCCCATCCCCGGCCGCAACGCAGCACAGCCACGCCCAGCCCCTCGCGAGATCCGCTCACGAATTCCGGAACGCGACCCTAGAGGACCCCGGGAAACGCACCGCCGTCGATCAGCAGGCTCTGCCCGGTGATGTAGCCCGCCGCGGCCGAGCACAGGAACGCGCACGCCGCGCCGAACTCCGCCGGTTCGCCGAAGCGCCGCGCGGGAATTGCGTCCCGCCGCCGCTGCGCCACCTCGTCCACCGACACGTCCTGGCGTTTGGCCGCCGACTCGTTGTTGGAGCGCAGCCGATCGGTGTCAAACGAGCCGGGCAGCAGGAAGTTGATCGTGACGTTGGCGTGCGCGACCGAGCGCGCGACGCCGGCCAGGAAGCCGGTCAGGCCGACCCGAGCGCCGGACGAGAGGTCAAGCCCGGAGAGCGGCATCTTCACCGAGCCTGAGGTGATGTTCACGATCCGGCCGAAGCGTCGCTCCACCATTCCGTCGACGACACTCTGCACGAGCGCGATCGGAGCCGCCATGTTGGCGTTGACGCCCGCCATCAGCGCGTCGTGATCGACCTCACGGAAGTCGCGCAGCGGCGGGCCGCCGTTGTTGTTGACCAGGATGTCGGGCTCCGGAGCGGCGGCCAGCAGCCGCTGCCGGCCCTCCGGCGTGCTCACGTCACCCGCCACCGGCACGATCTCGGAGCCGGTCTGGGCCGCCAGCTCGTCCGCGACGCGCCGCAGCGACTCGGGATCGCGTCCGTTGATCACGACGCGACAGCCGGCCGCGGCCAGCTCGGCGGCGCACGCGCGCCCCAAGCCCCGGGAGGAGGCGCAGACGATCGCCGTACGGCCGGTCAGCCCCAGGTCCATTACGCGAGCAGTTTCTCCAGCCCGACGACCGGCGACTCGGTCAACGAGCTCACCCGGCGCACCGCCAGCAGCACTCCTGGCATGAACGAAACACGGTCGATCGAATCGTGGCGAATCGTCAGCGTCTGGCCGACGTCGCCGAGGATCACCTCCTGGTGAGCGACCAGCCCAGGCAGCCGGACCGAGTGGATCGGGATCTCCGCATCGCCCGATCGCTCCCCAGCCGCCGCGCGCATCAGCGCGGCGGTGCGCGCGGCCGTGCCGCTGGGCTTGTCCAGCTTTCGGTCGTGGTGCAGCTCGATGATCTCGGCGCGCGCCATGTGGCGCGCCGCCTGTACCGCGAACTGCATCATCAGGACGGCGCCAATCGCGAAGTTGGGCGCCACGAACACGTTCGCCGGAGCGCCGCGCAGCGCCTCCAGGTCAGCCTCGGCAAAGCCCTTCGTCCCGATCACGACGTGGACGCCGGCGGCGACCGCCTCACGCGCGTTGGCCAGGGCGGTGGTCGGAATCGTGAAGTCAACCAGCACGTCGGGACGGCGAGCCAGCGCGTCGGCCAGGGTCGCGTCCAGCGATGGATCGGCGCGCGCGACGAGCTCCATGTCGTCGGCGCCCTGGACCGCGGTGCACACGGTCGCTCCCATCCGACCCGCCGCGCCGGCGACGGCGACGCGGATCGCTGCGGCCATCAGCGCGACTCGGCGAGCGCCGGTCCGACGGCGTCCAGGGCCTCTTCGAAATGCGCCTCGTCGGGTCCGATCCCCGCTGCCGACAGCCGCTCGGGCGCCCACAGCTCGTGCGCCAGCGCTGCCAGATCGTCCAGCGACACCGCCTCGATCCGCTCCACGACCTCGTCGAGGCCCATCAGCGGCGCGCCGGCGAGAATCTCTGAGCCGAGCCGGTTCATCCGCGCGCCGGTGGACTCCAGCGCGAGCACCACGCGGCCCTTGAGGTTCTCCTTGGCCCGGTGCAGCTCCTCGGATGTCGCCGGCTGGGAGCGCATGCGCCGAAGCTCTGCGCCGGCCACGGACATCGCGGCCTTGAGATTGTCGGCGCGTGTGCCGACGTAGAGCCCGACCTGCCCGGCGTCGGAATAGGCCGCGGTGAAGGAGTAGACGGCGTAAGCCAGGCCGCGCTGCTCGCGCACCTCCTGGAACAGCCGCGAGGATGACGTGCCGCCGAAGATCGTGTCCAGCACCCGCAGCGCAAAGCGGCGGTCGTCGTGGCGTGACATCCCGGTGGCGCCCAGGCAGATGTGGTACTGCTCGGTGTCCTTGCGCTCAAACAGCCGGCGCGCGCCCTCCTGCGGGCTCACCCCCACGGCCGCCGGGCGCAGGATGTCGGGGCCGCTGTCGACGTCCGGGACGCGCGTGGCGGCCAGCGCCACCAGGGCATCGTGGTCGACGGCGCCCGAGGCCGAGATGACGACGTTCCCCGGCTGATAGCGCTGACGGTGAAAGCCCGCGATCGCCTCGGCCGGAGTCTGGGAGATGACCTCGGCCCGCCCGATGATCGCCCGTCCGAGCGGATCGTCACCGAACGTGGCCTGGCCGAGCAGGTCAAACACCTTCTCCTGTGGGTCGTCCTCGTACATGGCGATCTCCTCAAGGATCACCTCGCGCTCGGATTCAATCTCATTCAACGCCGGGCGGAACACCATGTCCGCCATCACGTCAAACGCGTCATCGAGGTGCTCGTCGATCACCCGGGCGTAGACCGAGGTGGTCTCCTTGCCGGTGCCGGCGTTCAGCTCCGCGCCCATCCCGTCGAAGATCTGATCGATCTCGACCGAGGCGTATTTCTTTGACCCCTTGAACAGCAGGTGCTCGAGCAGATGCGAGAGGCCGGCCTCATCGTCGGTCTCATAGCGCGAGCCGGTGCCGATCCAGAAGCCGAGCGACAGGGACCGGACGGAGGGCATTGCCTCCGTCGCGATCCGGACGCCCGACTCGAGCGTCGTCAGGCGGTGACGCTGGTCCACGGACAGAGCTATGCGCGGTCCGGGTCGCGGTCGCGCACTCGGGCACCATCGCCGTCGCGCGGCCCGCGGTCACCGTTGCCGTCACGGGGGCCACGATCGCGATCGCGCCCACCGCGGTCACGGCCGCCGCGATCACGGTCACGAGGACCCCGCTCGGGACGGCCTCGGCTGCCCTCGGCGGCGGCGATCGCTCGCAGCTCCTCGGGGTTCTTACCCTGGACCTCGGGGTCCTCGGCCAGCCGCAGGCCGATGCGGCCGCGCTCGCGGTCGACCTCGACCACCTTGACGGCCAGCTCATCGCCCTTGTTGAGCACTTCCTCAACGGTGTCGATCCGGCGACCGGGGGCGACGTTGGAGATGTGCAGCAGTCCATCGGTGCCCTTGGCGAGCTCGACGAAGGCGCCGAACGTGGTCGTCTTGACGACCTTGCCGGTGAACTCGTCGCCGACCTCGACCTCCTTGGTCATCGAGCTGATCCGGGCCACCAACGCGTCGCCCAGCTCCCGGTTGGAGGCATAGACGAGCACCTGGCCCTCGTCGTTGACGTCGA
>JBPCPC010000163.1:0-8053 GCA_050999585.1 Solirubrobacteraceae bacterium
ACGCGCGCGGCGAGTCCAGTGCCGAGAGCGCGCAGGAGATCGAGATCGAGCCAGGTGGCGCGACCAGCGACGATCTGCTGAGCGGTCCAGTGGCCGATCTCGGCGCGAAGCGAGCTAGTGCCCTTCAGTCCCCCCCATTCGCGCGGCGTGTGCAGTTCGAGGCGGATCCGAGCCAACCACAGATCGCCGAGCAGCGCGACGTATCCGTCAGTGATCCGCTCAGCCGCCAGTTCAGGATCTTGCTCGACGATGTGGATGACGACCGTCGCGCCGCGCAGACGCACAAGCGATCGCCGGAGGAGGCGATAGTTCTTGCCGCCGTCGTCGCCGTAGACGCGCTCGGCGAGCTGGTAGCCGGTCGTACGAACGGTCCGTGTCGAGCTGCGGTCGAGCGTGGGGTCCTCCGTCGGCGCCGTGGGCAGTTGTTCGCGCAGCAGGGCGCACAGCGCGGCCCACACACGCAGATCGAGCATCGATAGCCGGCGTGAGCCGCCGACCCAGCCTGCGCCGAGCAGGCAGCGGGCGACGAACGCTTCATCGGCCGGGTCGCCGCTGGTCACGGGCTCCCACACGGGGTGCAGGAGGCTAGCCCGAGGGGCTTGGCCCTGCCAACGGTGTGGCTGTGCCATGACTCAGAAAGGTGCCTGAGAGGTCGGACAGAAGCCCGGACTTCTGGTGGCGGCTGATTTCTCAGCGAGATTTTCCCCGGACCGCGAGTGGCGCCTATCCCCGGACCGCGAGTGGCGCTTTAAGGCCTATATCCCCGGACCGCGAGTGGCGGCATTAAGGATGTACCTGTCTTTAATAAACCTGGGGATCTGCGCGCGGGCGCGCGAGGCACGGTGGTCCCCGGATCGGGTGCGGCTGGTTCTTGGCCCCGCTCGCCCCTTCGGGCCTCGGGGACCATCACCGGCCGCTGGCGGCCACCTGAAACGCCTGGAAGCTGTCGCCTCCACAGCTCACCGGTAACTCGAACAGCCGGCACATTCGTGCCTAATCCAAAACGGCAGCATCGAAGGAAGGAGGTCGTTTTTTGGGTTCGGCTGCAGGTCTCTCCATGCCTGGCAAACCGTATCCCTGATCCCGGACAACAATCCGAACAGCAAATGAAGCGATACACTTTACGCACCTAGTGCTAGACGACCCCCGCCAGACACCCGCTCAGAGCCTCTCAGAAGCCGCCTGCCGGCCGCGGCGAGCGGCCGCCATGGGCCCCCCTGGAGGCGCCGGGTCGCTGCTCGTCGAGGCGGCCTCTTGGAGGGCTTCTCGGTGTTGACGGTGGCGAAGATCGCGGGGTCTGGCGCGGCGGCGTACGGCCAGTACCTGGAGGGGCGCACCGTGGCGGTGGCGGCGGGGGATTACTACCTGGCCGCCGGCGGGGAGCGCGTGGAGGCGCCTGGGCGCTGGGTGCTGGGTGAGCGGGGGGCGGCGGCGCTTGGCGTCGACGCCGGCCGGCCGGTGGCCGCTGAGCAGTTTCAAGCCGTGATGGCGGTCCGTAATCCGGCCACGGGCGCCCGGCTGCGGGCCGGGGGGGCAGGCGGTCAGGCGGTGGCGGCGATCGACGCGACGTTCAGCGCCCCGAAGAGTGTGTCGGTGGTGTGGGCGCTGGCGTCTCCGGAGCTGCGGGCCGAGATCGAGGCTGCCCAGGAACGCGCGGTCGACCGTGCGCTCGCCCACGCTGTGGAGCATGTGCCGATGGTCCGCCGGCGGGTGGATCGTGAGACGGTCCTGCGGGAGACCCCAGCGGAGCTACTGGCGACCAGCTGGCGGCATACGACCGCGCGGGCGGTGCCCGGGTGCGCGCCCGACCCGCAGCTGCACTCTCACGTGGTGTTGCACGGTGCCGTTCGCCAGGGCGACGGGAAGATCGTGGCGATCGAGTCCCGGGCGTGGCTGATCCATCAGCGCGAGCTCGGCGCTGCCTACCGCGCCCAGCTGGCGGTCGAGCTCGGCACGCTCGGCTTCCAGGTGCAGGTGGGGACGGGGCGGGGCGGACGTTACTTCGAACTGGCTGGCGTCCCCTCCGCCCTGCTGCAGGCCTTCTCAGGCCGTCATCACCAGGTTCATGCCGCGATCGAGCAGCGCCTGGCAGGACGCCTTACAGAGCTCCAGGCGCAGGTCAACGCGGGCGGCCCGGGCGCCGACGCGGCCGCGGAGCGGCTGGTAGCGCTTGAGCGTTCGGGGCAGCTGATGCCGGCAGAGCAGCGGGCGGTGGCGATGAGCACCCGCGCCGCGAAGGGCGAAGGCGGACTGGAGACGGCGGGGGATCTCGATCGGGCGTGGTGGCAGCAGGCCAGCGAGCACGAGTTCGACGCCCAGTCCGTTGAGGCGTTGCGTGGTCCTGAGCGGGCCGTCGACGTCGCCGAGCTGGCGTCCGAGCGGGCGCAGATGCTTGAGCGCAGGATTCTTGACCGGCTGACCGAGTTCGACGCCACGTTCGCGCCGCGGGAGGCGCGGGCGGTCGCGCTCGAGGCCGGGGTCGGCGAGGACTCCGCCCGGGCTGTCGAGGCGCTCGAGCGGCTGCGCGAGCGCCGGGAGATCCTGCCACTGGCCGACGGCCGTGAGACGACCCGCTCTCACCGCGGGACCGAACGCGCCGCAGTCGCTGCCGCCAGGGTGCTCGCTGACACGCCTGCGGAGGCGATCGACCTCGAGCTCGTCGATGCGGAGGTGTCTGAGTTGCAGTCAGCGCTCGCGCTCGACGGGGCGCAGCTCGCCTCAGAGCAGGAGCAGGCGGTCCGGGTCGCGTGCTCAGAGAGGCGCCTGACGGTGATCGTGGGCCAGGCGGGTACGGGGAAGAGCACCGCGCTATCAGGGGTCGCGCGGGCGCACCAGGCCGCCGGGCAACAGGTGATCGTGACCTCCACGGGCGCGCAGGCGGCGGAGCGTCTCACCGCCGAGCTCTCCCAGGAGGGGGTGAACGCTGAGGGGTATTCCACCGCGGCGTTGCAGGCCGCCGTCGCGCGCGGCGTGGTGCAGTTAGGGCCCGAGGTGACGGTCATCCATGACGAGGCCGCACTCGCGTCTACCCGCGAGCAGGCGTGGCTGCTGGAGACGGCCGCTGTCGGCGGGGCGCGGGTGATCGAGGTCGGTGATCCCCGCCAATCCGGGGCCGTCGGGGCTGGCGGGCTGTGGCCTGAGATCGAGACCGCAGCGGCTGAGCGTGGGGGGCTGGTGCAGCTGTCACGGATCGTCCGTGCCCAGGATGCCGCTGACCGGCGTGATCAGGCGCGGTGGCGCGCCGGCGAGCACGACCAGGCCCTGCAGGGTTATGCCGCCCGCGGCCGCGTCGTCGTCAACGACACCCAGCGCCAGGCCGAGGACCAGGCGATCGAGGCCGCCCATACCGACCGGCGCGAAGGCAAGACCGCGCTGGTCGTGGTGCAAACGTCAAACGAGCAGCTGGACGGGCTCAACGCCCGCGCGCAAGCGCTCCGCGTCCAGGACGGCGAACTCGGCGAGCAGCAGGTCGCGCTGGCCGGACGGCCGTACGAGCTACGCGCCGGCGATGAGATCGTGGTGCGCGCCGCGAGCACCCATCCCGAGCTCGGGGCGGTGCGAAACGGGACTCGCGGCCGCGTGGTCGACGTCGCCGACGATGGCCAGCACGCGACCGTGGCGCTGAGCGACGGCCGGGAGGCTGGCTGGGACCGCGGCCAGCTCGATAAGGCCAGCGCCCGGCTGGGCTATGTGTCGCACACGTGGCCGGCGCAAGGTCAGACCGTTGATCGGGCGCATGTGATCGCTGGCGAGCACGCTGACGCCAACGGCACCTACGTCGCTCTGACTCGTGCCCGGGAAAGCACCCGGCTTTACGCCAGCACCGAACGCCTTGACGCCCCCGTCGACCAGGATGCCGGCGGCGGCCGGGGGGAGCAGCTGGCCCGACTGGCTGAGCAGCTGGGGCGCGAAGAGGTCGAGGTGCCGTCGATCGCGGTCGCGCTCGCTCATGAGCAGCGGGTGGAGCGCGAGCTTGACCGCGAGAGCGACGTCGCATCGCCTCGCCGCCTTGATCGTGACGCTGACCGTGGCGAGGAGTCGCGGCGCCAGGCGCCTGATCAGCGTGAGCGGCTTGATGAGCAGCGCGCGCAGCTGCAGCGCGCCCGGGACGAGCGCGACCAGGCGCAGGTGGTGCTTGCGCAGGCCCGGACCGAGCTTGAGCGGTCGGCGCGGGTGATCGCGACCCTGCCCGACCATCACGCTCAGCAGGCGCTCACCGACGCCGTCGCGGCCGGTCATCAAGCCCAGCACGCTGCCGGCCAGGCTGGGCAGCTCTCAGATCAGCTCGCCGAGCTGGGACGGTTCACGCGGCTCGGTGAGCGCGGACGGACACTCAAGGCGCAGCTGGGCGCGACCCGTGACCGTGAACGTCAGGCCGTCCAGCGTCAGCAGCGTTTTGAGCAGGAGGCCGAAACCCGCCAGGCCCGGCTAGTCCAGCAGCGTCGCGTCTGGAAGGTGGAGCATCCCGACGCCGTCCAGCGCCACCAGGCCGCCACTGACGCCTACCAGCACGCCCAGGAGCGCTACCACGCCGCCGAGCAGACCCATGACGCGCTGATCGCCCACGACCTGATCGCCCTCTCGTTTCCCGAGCCCGCCGTCCGGCGCTGGCCGCGGCCTGGTGACCCGCCCAAGCCCGAGCTCAACCGGCCCGCGCGCGGGATCGAGCGTGGGCCATATCGCGGCCGGGAAGGCCCCTCCCTCGGCCGCTGACACCCGGCGGGTCCGGCGTGAATACAGACCCCGCCGGGCAAACCCCGGGACGGTTTCAGGGCCGTTCTGCGGCCTGCTGGCGGCAAGACAGAACCCTCGCCGCCTCGTGCCCGCGCGCAAATCACCGCCGTGGGCTCGCTGAACCGTCCCGCGGGGATCAGCCGGCGCGTTGTGCGCCGTTCTGCGGCCCCTCGAGCATCTCCCCGCGACCCGTAGCTCCTTCCGTCGGCGCCGATTCGGGTCCCCGTCAGGGGTCTGGCAGTTCTCGAGCAGGGCTTAGCGGCGATCGGGGTGGTAGCGCTGGTGCGCGGCCTGGGGGCTGACCCTGACCGCCGCTGCGATCTCGCGCCAGCTCGCTCCCAGCGCTACGGCCTCGCGGGCCAGCTCGTCACGCGCCTGAACGGCACGCTCCACTTCAAGCTGGGCCTCCCACGCGCGATCAAGCACCGCCCGCTGCTGGTCTGAGAGCTCTCGCCGGGGCCTGCTCACCCACCAATTCTATCAACCAGACTTGACGTAACACGGGTCGGTCGTGACCCCGCGCCGGTACGAGCTTGCCGGCGGGGAGGCTACGCGTCGCCCCAGCGGCGCGCGCGGAGCGTGTCGATCACTGCCTGGGGGGCGACGTCGCGCAGGTAGCGGTCAGTTACCGCCAGTGACGTGTGCCCGAGGTCGTCGCGGATGATGTTGATCGGCGTTCCCTCCCGCGCCAGTTCCGCGGCATGGGTGTGGCGCAGCCCATGGGCGTGCACGCGCCGGTCGACCCCGCCCTTGGCGGCCCTCTGCTTGGGTCCGTGTCCCAGACCGCAAAGTAGCTCTGGGATCAAGTGATCGGGCAAGGGCGGAAGTACCGAGTTCGCACGGTGGCGGCAGATCGGCCCACCTGAGCGGACCGCGGCGGCGCGAGCGAACTGGTCGTGGCCCTCGCCGACGCGGAATTGCCGACTCCAACTGCCGATCCGGCACTCCACCGGCTGGCCAGCAGCTCGCGTGGCCATCGTCGGCGCGGCTCCGATGAAACGGCGCTCCGTAGTTTGCGGGCTGGGACACGGACCCAAGCACCGGGCCTACGAAGTCGGCAACGTGCTCGTTCGGGCGCTGCGGTGGGATGCAGCCGCCGCGGCTGATCAGCTCGACGACCTACGCGCCGTGGTCGGTCCGCCCCTGGTAATGACCGCTGCATGGCTCCGGCGCGCCGCGGCGTTCGCCCAGGACCATGCCTTGTCGTTTTACGACGCGAGCTGGGCGGCGACAGCCTCCGAGCTGGGTATGCCGTTGGTCAGCTCCGATCAACGCCTGCTTGACGCGGGGCTGGCCGAATCCCCACGCCAGATCGTGAGCCGCCTCAAGCTCGTGCCCGACGAGGGGTCGGCCGGCAACGGCGTGGACGAGGGGGGCCCTGACGAGGCCGAGTAGGTGCACCGCAAGCCGATCCCCTGTGGGACGCGGCTGGCGTGTCATTCGGTGAGCGTCGAATGGGTCATTTCAGTACCAGCTCGTCTGTGAGCGCGAGTTCGGTGCGGAGGTGGCGGTCGTGGGTGGCGACCACGAGCGCGCCGGGCCAGGTGGCGAGGGCGGCGATGAGGACGTCGAGCGATTGCATATCGAGGTGGTTGGTGGGCTCGTCGAGCAGCAGGCAGGTCGCACGGCGCCGGCCGAGCATGGCCAGTTCGGCACGGGTGCGCTCCCCGGGGGAAAGCGTCGCCGCTGAGCGCGTCGCCTGGTCGGCGCTGAGCCCGAAGCTGCCCAGCGTTGTGCGGGCTTCGGTCGTATCGCTGCCAGTGAGGGCACGAACCGCGTCGGCGAGCGGCATGTCGGCGGCGAGCGCGTCGCGGGCCTGTCCCAGCTCGCCAACCACGATTGACGGCGCGCAGCGCCGCTGGCCCTTGGCGAGTGGTAGGCGGCCGGCCAGGGCGGCGAGCAGCGTCGACTTGCCGCTGCCGTTGGGTCCGCGCAGCTCAAGGCGGGTCCCATAGGTGAGCTCGAAATCGAGCGGTCCGAGATGCCACTCGCCGCGCGAAAGGTCCGCGCCGTCGAGCTGGATCGCCCAGCCGGTACGGGCCTCGGCCGCGGTCAGCTTGAGCTGCAACGCGCGCTCGCGATACGGGGCGTCGGGAACTTCGACTCGGGTCGCGCGGGTGCTGATCTTCCTCGCGCGGCTCTGGCGTTCCTGCGCGCGCATCGTCACCCACCCCCGTCGGTGCTTGTCGCCATCGGGAGCGTTGTCGCGGGTGCGCCGCAGCGTTGCTGCGGCACGCTGGCGTGTCTCGGTGGCCGCCGCCTGGAGACGGTCGCGGCGGCTGCTCGCGTCGTCGTGCTCGGCCTGTTGGCGCTCACGGTCGGCCGCCGCCATGCGCTGCATCGCTGCGAACCCCATCGTGTAGTGCTCGCCTCGGCCGGTTCGCCCATCCAGCACGAGCACTTCACAGGTCACCGACTCCAGCAGTGTCCGGTCGTGAGAGACGACGATCAGGCCGCCGTCGCGTTCGTCGATTAGGCCGGCGAGGCGCTCCAGGCCGTCGTCGTCGAGGTGGTTGGTCGGCTCGTCGAGCAGCACGACATCAAACCGAGCGGCGGCCAGCCCGGCCAGACCGGCGCGGGCAGCCTGGCCGCCTGACAACGCGCCCGGCGCGCGATCGAGCAGCGCTGAGTCCAGCCCGAGCGATGCGGCCGCGGTGTCCAGGCGGGCGTCGGCGTCGGCGCCACCCAGCGCCACCCAGCGCTCCAGAGCCTTGGCGTGACGCTCGGTCACCGACAGGTCACCCGATGCCAGACGGGCGCCCAGTGCCTCGAGCTCCCGCTCGGCTGCGGCGACGCCAAGACGTTTGAGCAGTTCGCCGCGAACCGTCGCGGTGCACGCGACGCCACCGACCAGCTGCGGCAGATACCCGACGCTTCCCGGGCGCAGAACGCTGCCGGAATCCGGCGCCTCGAGGCAGGCGAGGATGCGCAGCAGCGTCGACTTTCCCGAGCCGTTGGGTCCCACGAGACCCAGGCGGGTGCCGGCATCGACGCGGACGTCAACACCGTCAAGGACCGTGCGCGAGCCAAAGCTGCGCGATATGGAACGGGCGTCGAGAAGGGTCGACGGCATGCGGGGCTCCTTCCGAACGGACGAGATCTCAAAGAGACAGCCGCGACGGCCCCAGCCCAATTCGGCGGGGCGTCAGGAAGGTTCTAGGCGGCTGTCAGTGAGCGTCACGCATGCACGGCCCATGACGGGCCAACGCACACGATAGCGCCACACCCGTGGTGATCGACCCCTGAGCCGACGGTCTCGCCATCGGGCAGACACGTAGATGTCGGCCCTGGTCGGTCCTCATCCGTACGAATGGAGGGC
>JBPCPC010000209.1:0-10546 GCA_050999585.1 Solirubrobacteraceae bacterium
CCCGCGCCTGGGACCTCGTTGCCGATACCTGGTCCGTCGCGCCCCGCGCGGCCCGCGACAACGCCGCGCTGCGCGCCGAGCCGGCGGGGCGCTACATCTACATCCCGAGCGGGTCGGTGTACGCCGGCCCGCTGGCGATCGGCCGCGATGAGAGCGCGCCGAGCGTCGAGGCCCACCCGGACGCGCCTCAGACCGACTACGCCGCCGACAAGCGCGGCAGCGAGCTGGCGATCTCGGCCGCGTTCGGCGAGCGGGCACTGCTGGCGCGGGCCGGGCTGATCCTCGGGCCATACGAGGACGTGGGGCGGCTGCTGTGGTGGCTGAACCGGATGGCCGCCGGGGGAGAAGTGCTGGCGCCCGGGCCGCCCGAGCTGCCGCTGGAGCTCATCGACGTGCGCGACCTGGCGCGGTTCGTGCTCGACGCCGCGCCCGCCGGGCTTGGCGGACCGGTCAACGTGGTCAGCCGCCGGGGCCACGCGACGATGGCGTCGCTGCTGGAGGCCTGCCGCCGCGTGGCCGGCACCGCTGACACCCGGCTGCAGTGGGTCGCGCCGGAGCTGATAGCACGGGCCGAGATCGAGCCGTGGACCGATCTGGCTCCCGCCCGGTCACGAGTCCGAGGCGCTGCACGGCGCCGACACCGAACGCGCGCATGCGGCCGGCCTACGCTGCCGCCCCGTGTCTGAGACGGTCAGCGACACCTGGGCGTGGCTGGGCGCGCGCCGCGGACCGGCGCCGCAACGATCCGACCGTCCGGTGCCTGGCCTTCCGCCCGAGAAGGAACGCCG
Organism: Solirubrobacteraceae bacterium; assembly: GCA_050999585.1. GTDB lineage: Bacteria > Actinomycetota > Thermoleophilia > Solirubrobacterales > Solirubrobacteraceae > Palsa-465. The sequence goes on from JBPCPC010000209.1 coordinate 789, forward strand.
GGCGCTCGCGCTCGCTCACCACTTGTAGGGCAGGAACTTCCCGTCCAGGGTGATCCGCACCCGGTCGCCGTCCTCGTGCTCGGCGCGCTGCACGTCCAGCTTGAAGCTGATCGCGCTCATGATCCCGTCGCCGAAGTCCTCGTGGATCAGCGCCTTGATCGCGCCGCCGTAGACCTGGAGCGCCTCGTACAGGCGGTAGATCGTCGGGTCGGTGGGGACGGCCTGCTCGCCCGAGCCCCGCATCGGCACCTCCTGCAACAGGGCGACGAGGTCGTCCTCGTCGTCGGCCCGCAACGCGAGCAGCTTCACCAGCGCCCGCGCGGTCTCGGCGTCGAGCGGATGCTGTCCGAGCAGCGCCGCAGTCAGCCACACGCGGTCCTGTCCCAGCGTGGAGGCGAGCTCACCGAAGCTCAGTCCCTGGCGGCGCTTGGCGGTGAGGATCTGCTCGGTCAGCTCGGCTCGGGTCACCTGTGCCCAGCCTAACGCGTGAACTCGTACTCGGCCAGATCCAGGGTGCGGGTGCGCTGCACGTACTCGCCCATGTAGCCCGGCCAGTTGGCGACGATGCGCCCGTCGTCGTCGCGGTACCACGAATCGCACGCCGTCCAGGCGGTGCCGGCGAAGCGCGACTGCAGCGTCCGGTCTGAGGCCTGCTCGACCTCGGGGCGGACCTCGACGCGTTCATAGCCGCCGTCGCGCAGGTGCTGCAGCGCCTGGCGGATGTAGGCGGCCTGCGCCTCCAAGTAGACGATGATCGAACCGCCCGAGGTGTTGGTGTTGGGTCCGTAGACGAAGAACAGCGACGGGAAGCCGGGCACCGCCATGCCGAGGTGCGCGTGGGCGCCATCACGCCAGACCTCGGCGAGCGCGACCCCGCCCGCGCCGAACACCTCCATCGGCGCGACGAACTCCGATGCCTTGAAACCGGTGGACCAGATGATGCAGTCACACGCGCGCTCGGCGCCGTCGGCGGTGCGCAGCCCGGTTTCGGTGACCGCGGTGATCGGGTCGGTGACCAGCTCCACGTTGGGCTGCGCGAGTACTGGCAGGTAGTGCGAGCTGAACAGCACGCGCTTGCACCCGAACGTGTAGTCGGGCCAGGCGCGGCGGCGCAGGTCGGGATCGGGGAGCTGCGCGCGCATGAACGCGGCCGAGCGCAGCGACATCAGGCGCCCGACCGTGCGCGGGTGTCGGATCGCGAGCGTCAGCGCCTCGGTGTAGTGAAAGACGAAGCGGCGCCGCAGCCACTGCAATCCGGGAACGTGGTCGATCAGGGTGCGCAGCGCCGGTGGATAGACGTGGTTCTTGCGCGGCATTATCCAGTTGCCGGTGCGCTGAAAGACGCTCAGCTGCGCCACCCCAGCGCTGATCTGGGGGACGAACTGCACGGCGCTGGCGCCGTTGCCGACAACCGCGACCCGCTTGCCCCGTAGGTCGTAGTCGTGGTCCCAGCGGGCGGAGTGGAAACTGTGCCCGGTGAAGCGCTCAAGCCCCGGCAGCGGCGGGATCGACGGCTGGTTCAGCTGCCCGCCCGCGATCAGCAGCGCATCACCCTCGTAGCTCTCGCCGGTCTCGGTCTGCACCCGCCAGCGCGAGCTGGCCTCGTCAAAGCGAGCCGCGCTGACCCGCTGTGAGAACCGGATCAGGGGGGTGATGCCATGCTCGTCGGCAACCGACCGCAGATAACCGAGGATCTCTGACTGTGGCGAGCACAACCGCGACCAGTCGCGGCGCTGGTCATAGGAGAACGAGTACAGATGGCTGGGGACGTCGCAGGCCGAGCCGGGATAGGTGTTGTAGTACCAGGTACCGCCCAGCTCGGGCGCGGCCTCGAGGATCGTGATCTCGTCCAGCCCGTGGCGGCGCAGCTCAATCGCGGCGGCGATCCCCCCGAAGCCGGCGCCGACGATCAGGACCCTCGGGCTCCGGCGGTCCGCACCGGACCCTGTGAACTCAGCGTCGATCGTGCCCGGTCCAGATTCGCTCGCCACGGGTCCGGATCTTCCCTCATTTCCGCTGCGGAGGCGCGGAGGCGTGGAGGGGCGGAGGACGACACGCCGCCCCGCTGGCCACGGGGCGGCGTCACAGCTTCAGGCGGCCCGGGGCGGGCCCGGCCCGAGTCTCTAGGCGGCAGCCACCCGCTCGTCGGCGGCGGCCGTCTGCTCGCGCTTCATGTCGCCGGGCGTGAGCAGAGTGGCCAGGCGGACCGACATCGCGCCGAAGGCGCAGCCGATCAGCAGCGTCACGAACACGTTGAGCGCGACGAACGTGAACGGCGTCGAGAGGACGCCGCCGAACGCGCCCGTGCCCGCGGTGGCCGGCTTGGCCAGCGCCGCGACGCTGTTGCCGACACCGCCGCCGTTGGGCGCCCAGCCGTCCAGACCGGTCGCAATCCACCACAGTACGCAGGCCGCGAACGATCCGAAGATCACCGGCACGTTGATCAGCGTGACGGCACCGCTCAGCAGGACGATGATGAACGCGAGGATGGCCACGCCGAGCGAGATCGCCCAGAAGTCCGGCACGCCCTTGACAATGTCCACGAAGATGAACAGGACCAGGGCCGCCAGGCATCCGAAGAAGCAATTCGTGGCCGTTTCGCGCAGCGCCGCGTTGTCAGCGCCCAGCGCGAAGAACAGGCCCCACGCGATGAATCCCGCCGGAATCACGAGGTGGAAGTTGCTGGGCAGGTCCAATCCGTTGCCCAGGCTCCCATTGGTAACCCAGTGGAACGTGAAGTTGGCCGTGATCTCGACGTAGATAAACGCGAGCACCGCGATCGAGGTGGCCAGCGGTAGCGTGGCCTTGAGCTTTTCACTCGTGTCTTCTCACTCCCTCCTGCTGAAGTTCAGAACGCACTGCACTCGCTCCCAAAGACCGCAAGCCGGCCTTCTCTGCCGCAGCGACTATTGCGCCGCCCGTGCCGACCAAACTGAATCGGCTTGATCCACTTTCGAACCGGAGTGAGCCAACTTCTGGAACTTCTCGCCGATCTACTCGTCTGCGGTCAATGGACTGAGCAGCCGGTAGGCGCGCAGCCGGCGGTGTAGCGTCGCGCGTCCGATGCCGAGCTCCTTGGCCGCCCGGCTGACGTTGCCGCCCGAACGTTCCAGCGCCGCGTTGATGGCGTCGCGCTCGATCTCGCGCAGGCTGCCGGTCAGAGACCCCGAGCCGCGCCCGGTGCGGACATCCAACTGCAGCGATTCGACTCCGATCACCGTGCCGCCGCGCAGCGCGGCGGCGTCCAGCGCGTTGTGCAGCTCGCGGACGTTGCCGGGCCACCGCTGCGCCGCCAGCGCCTCGTAGGTCTCGGGCCGCAGCACCGGTCGGTTCCCGGCGGGGCTCTCCCGGGTGTCGAACCAGTCGTCGATCAGCAGGCGCAGGTCATAGCCGCGGTCACGCAGCGCCGGGACGATCAAGGAGACCCGGGCCAGGCGCGAGAGCAGCTCGGCGCACGGTGGCTCGAACTCCGAGTTCAGCAGGCTCATCACCCAGATCCCGGGCGACCGCTGCTCTAGCTCGTCGAGTTGATCGCAGAGCTGCAGCTGTGCCTCGCGGCTGAGTCCGTGGACGCGTCGCAGGACGACCGTCCCGCCGGTGCGGGCCGCCTGTCGCCACTCGTTGTTCCAGCCCTCGCGCGCGCAGTGCACGAGCGTCATCGGCCCCTGACCGCCGATCCGGTGCAGCAGCTCGGCGAGCGACAGCTTGCCGGTGCCCGGCTCGCCATGGATCGCGACCGTCATCCGCTGCTCGGCGACCTTCGCCGCCTCCCGGAACAGCCGCTGCATGGCGGGGCTGCGGCCGATCAGCGGCGCCCAGTCCAACGTCGGCTGACCATTGGACTCATGGCGCGCGCGGCCATTGCGCTCCAGCGAGACCAGCGCCCCCAACACCTCGTCGTCGGCATGAATGAGACGCACGTCAGCATGAGAGCGTCCGTGCGAGAGCTCGAGCTCCTCGACGGTGTCTGACTCTGCGCTGAGGGCGTGGCGGGCGACGCTGAGCAGCAGCTGCACGTCCTCGCCGGAGGCGCTCTGGAGCATGCGATCGTTCTGAATCACGGTGTGGCCGGCGCGGTCCACGGTGAGAAACGGCGTCGGCTGCGCCGCCCGGTTGCGCAGGTAGTGCTCGAGCAGTTCGCGCTCCCGTCCGAGCACCTGGTCCTCGAGCAGCCGCTCGATGTCGCGCGCCACCCTCACGATCAGCGGGCGGGCGAACTTCGCCGACACGTTCGTGTCGGTGGCCATCCCAAGCACGCCCAGCGGCTCCCGGGTCAGCGGATGGCGGATCACTGCCGCCGTGCAGCTGAAGCCATGCAACGCCTCGAGGTGGTGCTCGGCGGCATAGACGTACGCGGCGCCGCCGAGCTCGAGCGCGAGGCCGATCCCGTTCGTGCCCGCCGTGCGCTCGCTCCACACCCCGCCGGGGACGAGGTTTACGGTCTCGATCTGCCGCAATACCTCGGGACGTCCTGCCCGGTAGAGAACGACGCCGAAGTCATCGCACACGACCACCGCCGCGACAGCGTCCTCGAGCTCGGCCACGAGGTTGTCGACCAGTCGCGTGGACGCTGTCATGAACTGCTGCCGGGCAGGCCCGGTGTGATCAAAGCCACGCAGGGCGGTGCGATCGAGCGGCACCGCCGAGAGCTCGATGCCGAGCCGCGACGCCGCCGAGCGCCGCCACGATGCCGCGATCTCGGGACGCACCCCGCTGACGACCGCACCTCCGGCCTGGAAGGCCTCCCACTGCGACCGCAGCGCCGCAGGTGCGGCATTCGAGACACTCTGCTCCATCGCGGACCCTCTCCTCTGGGCAAATCGTACTCGGGCGCCATAGGCGACGCTGGGTTTAGATTGACACACTGACACCGATGACCTCTCCACTGGAGCGGACCCCGCCGAGCCTCTGGGAGTGGGGTTGCGAGGGATACGTGATCAGCAACGATCCGAAGCTGGTCGATCGAGATGCCGTCTGGCGGTTTCTGCGTGTGAGTTATTGGGCCGCGGGCGTAACCCGCGAGGCCGTGGACCGGGCGATCGACAACTCGCTGGTGTTCGGGATGCGCGCTCCCGGCGGAGCCCAGGCGGGCTTCGCCCGGGCCGTCACCGACTACGCGCGGATGGCGTGGATCGCCGACGTGTTCGTGTTGCCACCGCACCGCGGCCGCGGCTTGGGGGTGTGGCTGGCCCAGACCGTCGTTGAGCACCCCGAGCTGCGCGGGCTGCGCCTGATCCTGGCCACCGCCGACGCCCACGGTCTGTACGCGCGCTTCGGTTTCGTCGCCGCCGGAACGGACAGGATGATGGAGCGCCCGTGCCCCGACGCGCAGAAGTCCTGTTGACCGTGCCCCCCACCGTGACGATCACCTCCCCCGACGGGCAGACCGAGGCCGAATTTGTGCCCGGGGCCAACATGGTGGGCTGCTCACTGCGCCATCGCGGCGACGAGCTGCTGATCGGACCCCGCCCGCCCCGGGGAGTGCAGGCCTACGCGCAGCGCGGCAAGACGATGGGGATCCCGCTCCTGCATCCATGGGCCAACCGGCTCGCGCGTCGCGGCTATACCGCAGCCGGAAAGACGGTGACGCTGCCCGAGCCCGAGGGGCGCTACGCGCTGGACCCCAATGGGCTGCCGATCCACGGCGCGCTGCCCGGACACCTTTGCTGGACCGTCGATGCCGGGTCGCCCCCGGACCAGCTCATCGCCCGGCTGGCGTGGCGCACCCCCGACCTGCTGGCCCTGTTTCCGTTCGAGCACGAGCTGGTGATGCAGGCGACGCTCGGCGCCGGCGAGTTGACCCTTGACGTGACGCTGCAGGCCACCGGCGCCGACGCGGTTCCGGTCTCATTCGGCTTTCACCCGTACCTGACGATTCCGCGCTCGGCGCGCGGGGACTGGCAGGTTTCGCTGGGCGCCTCACAGCGGCTGGTGCTCGACGAGCGGATGATCCCCACCGGCGCGCGCGAGCCGCTCGCACACCGTCAGTTCGTGCTCGGTGACGAGAGCTGGGATGACGGCCTGGACGGCCTCGACGAGCGGGCTCGCTTCAGTGTCGCGTCCGAGCAGCTCACGCTGACGATGACCTTCGAGCAGGGCTTTCGCTTCGCGCAGGTCTACGCCCCGCCCAGCCACGACTACATCTGCTTTGAGCCGATGACTGCGCCCACCGGCGCGCTGGACAGCGGGATCGGCCTGTCGGTGGTGGCGCCGGGCGACTCCTACCGGACGCGGTTCCGTCTCAGCGTCACGCCGTGACCGACTGGCCGCGCGGCGCGGCGCGGCACAATGACCGGCTCAGCGTACCGACGCGCAAGCCGTCCCGAGCCCGTCCCCGCCGCACCAAGCCACGAAGGAGAGCCGATGGACCTGACCTTCAGCGAGTCCGAGCTGGCGTTTCGCGACGAGCTGCGCGCCTGGTTTGCCGATCATGACCCCGGTAACGAGCCCGAGCACGACGAGTCTGCCCATTACGCCTGGCGTCGCGAGTTCCAGCGTCAGCTCGCCCAGGACGGCTGGGCCGCCGTGCACTGGCCCGTCGAATACGGCGGCCGCGGCGCGACCCTGACCCAGTCGGCGATCTTCTTCGAGGAGCTCGGGCGCTCCGGCGGGCCGCTGCCCGCCAACGTGCTGGGGCTGCTGCTCGCGGGGCCGACGATCATGAGCTGGGGCACGCCGGAGCAGAAGGAGCGCTACCTGCATCCGATCCTCACGGCCGAGGAGATCTGGTGCCAGGGCTTCTCCGAGCCCGACGCCGGCTCTGACCTGGCCGCGATCAAGACCCGAGCGGTCAAGGACGGCGACGAGTGGGTGATCACGGGCCAGAAGGTCTGGACCAGCGGCGCGCAGTACTCCAAGTGGTGCATGCTGGTCGCCCGCACCGACCCTGAGGCCGCCAAGCACAAGGGACTCACGTATTTCCTGATGGACATGGATCAGGCCGAGGTGCAGGTCCGTCCGCTGCGCCAGATCACTGGCGAAAGCGAATTCAACGAGCTGTTCATCGATGGCGCCCGGGTCCCGGCCGAGAACGTGCTCGGGGGCGAGGGCAACGGGTGGAAGGTGGCGCTGACCACGCTGATGAACGAGCGCGCCGGCCTGGCGTTCTTTCTCCAGGTGAGGATGCGCCAGCTGCTGGATCGGCTGATCGAGGAGGCGGCGGGTCGTGACCGGCTGCAGGATCCGGTCGTCGCCGACCGCCTCGGCGAACTGCATCTCAAGGCCGAGGTGCTGCGGCTCACCGCCTACCGCGGGCTGACCGCGATCGAGAAGTACGGCACGCCGGGTCCCGAGGGATCGCTGACCAAGTGGATGTGGTCAGAGACCAACCAGCAGCTGACCCAGTTCGCCGCCGACCTGCTGGGGCCGGCGGCGCTGATGGCCGGGAGCCCCTGGTCCTATGAGCTGCTGCGCGCGCGCGGCAACTCGATTGAGGGGGGTACCACCGAGGTGCTCAAGAACATCGTCGCCGAGCGCGTGCTCGGCCTGCCCAAGGCACGCTGATGCCGGGACGCCAGGAGGGTTTTAGTGGACTTTGACCTGACCGAGGACCAACGTGAGATCAAGTCGGTCGCGCACGACCTGCTCGGCGCGCGTTCGCCGATGGCCAAGGTGCGCCAGGCGGCCGACGCGGGCCAGTACGACGCGGTGCTCTGGCACGAGATCGTCGAGCTCGGCTGGCCCGGAATCGCCGTCGCCGAACGGTACGGCGGCCAGGGACTGGGAGCCGTCGAGCTGGCGATCCTGCTCGAGGAGCTGGGCTACGCGTGTGCGTCGACGCCGTTGTTGTCGACCGCGGTGGTCGCGGCGACGATCCAGGCCGCCGGCACCGATGACCAGCGCGAGCGGTGGCTGCCCGGCCTGGTGTCGGGGGAGCTCACCGCCGGCCTCGGCACGGTGGAGCTGGTGGTGGATGGCCACGGCGCCGATGTCGTGCTCGTCGTCGACGGCGACAGCGCGCGGGTGCTGCTGGGCGACAGCGCGGGGGTCGACTCCGAGCCGGTGCAGACGATCGACCCGACGCGGCGCTATGCGCTCGTGCAGGGCGATGGGGAGCCGCTCGCCGATGGAGCGGCGGCGCGCATCCACGCGGCGATCGCTGCCGAGGTGGTCGGGGTCTGTCAACGGTCGCTGGAGATGACCCTCGACTACGTCAAGGACCGCAAGCAGTTCGGCGTCGCCGTCGGCTCGTTCCAGGCGGTCGCTCACCGCTGCGCGCAGATGCTCCTGCACACCGAGAGCGTCCGCTCGACCGCTTACTTCGCGGCCTGGACGGCCGACGCCGACCCCGGTCGCCTGCAGGAGGGCGCGGCGCTGGCGGCCGCGGCGGCCGCCACGGCAGGGCGCGAGGTCACCGGCTCGGCGATTCAGGCCCACGGCGGGATCGGCTTCACCTGGGAGGCCGACGTGCACTGGCTGTACAAGCGGGCCGAGGTGGATCGTGCGCTGCTGGGAGGCGTGCGGCGCCACCACGCCGCGCTGGCCCGCGCGGCCGCCGGAAGGATCGCGGTCGCCCGTTGAGGACTGGACGTCGCGTTGCAGCGACGAGGGATGCGTGCGGCCCCGGCGAACAGCCTCGTTGTTCGCCAGCCCCCGCCAGCCCAAGGAGTCACCACATGAGCTACTTCCGTAAACCGGGTGCCGGGCTCGATCAGCAGCCCGACGCCGGCACCGAACGCGACGAGCTCCTGCACTACGAGAGCGCCGACCAGCCGCCGTCGCCGCGCGCCGTGCTGACCGAGCACCTCGGTCGCGTCAGCCGCTGGTTCCAGGGCCTGGACGTCGAGCCCGATGACGGTGCGACCGTCGAGTGGGACCCGCTCGCCGAACTGGCTCCCGCCGATGCGGTGACGCTACCGCGCGCGGAGCCCCACCGCGACGAGGTCGCGCCGCGGTTCCCACTGGGCCCGTTCGGCTACGCCCGGGCCGACGTCGACAGCGCATTGGCCGAGCTCGAGCGCCAGCTCGCCGAGCGCGACCACGAGCTGGGGCAGCTCCGGGACCAGATCAAGCCGCCGCTATCGATCACCGAGGAGATCGAGCGGATCGGGGAGCAGACCGCCTCGATCCTCGTCGTCGCCCACGACCAGGCGCACGCGACGGCCAGTCGCGCGCAGGAGCAGGCCGAGCGCTGCATCGCCGATGCGGCCGCCAATGCGGTGGCGATCACCGAAGAGGCCACGCAGCGCCTGCGCGAGCTCGACGATGAGACCGACTCGGTGTGGCGCGAGCGCGCGCGGCTGCTGGAGGACACGCGGACCGTGTCGGTCCGGCTGGCGGCCCTGGTCGACGAGGCCGAGACTCGCTTCCCGGCCGATGGCGAGCGGGCCATGTCGGACTCGACCGCCACGAGATAATCGCTATCACATAGGGGTGAGCTATCGCGAGCACGCGCCGTCCCCGGTCCTGGCGCCGTGGCTGGCGTGCGTCTGGGAGCGCACCGCGGACCGGGACGTGCCGGTGCGGGTGCTCCCGGATGGCTGCATCGACGTGATCTGGAGCGAGTCGCGGGGCGCCCAGCTGGTCGGCGCCAACACGACGGCGTTTCTGGCGGCGGTCGCCGCCGACGAGCAGATGGTGGGGGCCCGGTTGCGGCCGGGCGCGGCACCGTCGCTGCTCGGCGTCGACGCCGAGCGAGTGCTCGACTTGCGGCTCGACCTCGGCTGGGTGCTCGGCGACGAGGGCCGGCGGCTGGGCGAGACCCTCGAGCGCTCGGCTGACCCGGCGGGGTCGCTCGCGGGCTGGCTGGACCGGCGGGC
>JBPCPC010000212.1:0-3421 GCA_050999585.1 Solirubrobacteraceae bacterium
GGCGCTCGATCACCTCCACCAGCGCTCGGGCGAGCTCGCCCAAGCCCCCACCCGGAATCGTCCAGCTGCACCGCTGGCGGCCAAACACGATCGAGTAGGCCAGCGTCGCGGAGCCGGCCGTGCCCACCGGCTGCCCCGTCTGAAACGCCATCCACAGCATGAACGAGCGCACGTGCCGACTGGTGAACTCATGTCGTACGACGTCCCACGCGCTCATCGCCGCCCGCCGGCGCCAGCGCGCCGCGCCCTCGCGACCCTCCAGTAGCTGATCGAACCCGGGACCCCAGCCGACCGGCGTGAAGCGCTGGCGCGCGAACACATCCTTGACGGCGTCGTACTCGGCGAGCAGCCGCCGGTAGGCGCGGGCGTCATCGGCGCTGAAGCGCTCAAGCTCCTCACAGGTGCGCTCCAGGTCGAGCCACATCGTGATCGACTCACCGTCGGGGAACACGACGTGAGCGACGGGGTCAGGCTCGATGTAGGTCAGCCCGTGGTCGGCGATCAGCCCCAGCTCGTCGTCGGCGAGCACCGGGTTGGTCTGGATCAGGGTGTGGCCGGTCGAGCACGAATCCAGTGCGAAGCCCGGCAGCAGCAGCTCCTCGGAGGCCACTCCCCCGCCCGGGGTGGCCCGCGCGTCCAGCACCAGGCAGCGGTGGCCGGCCCGGGTCAGATAGGCGGCGGTGATGAGGCTGTTGTGACCGGCGCCGGCGACGACGACATCGGGACGCTGGTCGGACCCGGCGCTCACGAAGCCGCGGCCGGGGCGACCGCGCCACCCAGGTAGAGCGCGCCGATCTCGGGGTGCTCCAGCACCTCGCGTCCCGACCCGGTAAGACGGACCATCCCGTTCTCCAAGACCACGCCGTGCGAACTCAGCCGCAGGCCGGCACGGGCGTTCTGCTCGACGAGCAGAATCGTCTTGCCCTGCTGGTTCATCTGCTCGATCATCCCGAACACCATCTCTCGGGTCTGCGGATCCAGGCCCATCGACGGCTCGTCGAGCATGATCAGGCTGGGCTCGAGCATCAGGCAGCGCGCGAACTCGACCAGTCGCTGCTGCCCGCCGGACAAGCTTCCGGCCTTCTCGCCGGCGCGCTCACGGACGATCGGGTAGAGCTCCTCCACGGCCTTCAGTCGCTTGCGAACCAGCGCCCGGTCAGAGACGGTGAATGCGCCCATCTCGACGTTCTCCCGCACGGTCATGTCGGTGAAGAGGCTGTGGGCCTGCGGAATCTGCGCCAGCCCGCGGGTGAGGATACCCTTCGGGGTGGCCCCCGAAATCGCCTCGCCGGCAAACGTGATCTCGCCCAGACGCGGCCGCAGGAGCCCGCTGATCGTCGACATCAGCGTCGACTTGCCGGCGCCGTTGGGCCCGACGACGCAGGTGATGCTGCCCCGCGGCACGTCCAGGCTGACCTGCTTGAGGATGTCGCCGCCGCCGTAGCCGGCGGTGACGTCGCGCACGCTGAGCAGCGCCGACCCGTCGCCCAGGCGCTCGCGCGGCTCGGTGCGCACCCGGCCGACGGAGACCCGTCCGGCGGGCGGCCGTTCGCCGTCGGTGGCCAGCGCCAGCTGCGTCTCGGCGTCATCCTCGCCGCCGAGGTAGGCGTCGAGTACGGCCGGGTTGGTGCGCACCTCGTCGGGCGTCCCGGCGACCAGCGCGCTGCCCTGGCGCAGCACCGTCACCCGCGCGCACAGGTTCATCACGAACTCCATGTTGTGCTCGACCACCAGGATCGTCTTGCCCGACCGGTTGAGATCGCGGATCCGTTCGGCGAGCTGCTCGATCAATGTCGGGTTGACGCCGCCGGCCGGTTCATCGAGCAGCAGGATGGCCGGATCGGCGACCAGCAGCGAGGCTAGCTCCAGCAGCTTGCGCTGGCCGTAGGACAGGTTCCCCGCCGGCTCGTAGGCCAGGCGGGCGATGCCGACGAACTCCAGCAGCTCCATCGCCCGACGCTTCTCGCCGACCGAGCCGGCCCGGCGCAGCACCCCCCGCAGCCAGCTCTCCTGGCGCTGGGTGGCGACGAGCATGTTCTCGAGCACGGTCAGCCGCGTAAACAGCCGGGTGAGCTGGAACGTGCGTCCGATCCCCAGCTGGAACACGCGATCGGGAGGCGCGTTGGTGATCTCGGCGCCGTTGAACACGACTCGCCCCTGCTGGATGCGCTCGTAGCCCGTGACGACGTTAAACAGGGTCGTCTTGCCCGAGCCGTTGGGCCCGATCAGGCCGTTGATCTCGCCCTCCCGGACCTCCAGGTCACACAGCGACAGCGCCTGCAGACCGCCGTAGGACTTGCTTACTCCCTGAACCTCGATCAGGTTGCTCATCGCGCCGCCCCAGCCACCCCACCCGGCAGCGTGCTCTCCTGCCCGCTGCTCGACTGCTGGGCGGCCCGCACCCGCCGGCGGGCGAGCCAGCTCGAGACGCCGGGAACCACGCCCTGCGGCATCACCAGAATCACCGCCAGGAACAGGACCCCGTAGGCGATCAGGTAAGTCGCGCTGCTGGAGAAGGTCTGCGTAAGGTACTGCTGCAGGGACTCCAGCACGGCCGCGCCGAGCAGCGGGCCGACGATCGTGCCCATCCCACCGAGGAAGCCCATCAGCGCCAGCGCGACGTCGAACAGGGGATCGAAGGCGAACTGCGGATACACCTGGCCGACGAAGTAGAAGTACAGGCCGCCGACCATGCCCACCGGGATCGCGGAGATCACGAACGCGGTCAGCTTCACGCGCCTGGTCTTGACGCCGAGCCCGAGCGCGCGATCCTCGTCGTCGCGAATCGCCAGCAGCTGCAGGCCGAAGCGCGAGCGCCGCACCGACCAGGAGACAATCACCGTCAGAATCAGGATGATCAGGGCGACGTAATAGAACGGGATGTTGTAGTTGGCGGCCGAGAACGGCGCAAACGGCAGCGTGATCCCCGACGTCCCGCCGGTGAAGCCGAGGTTGAAGGCCGCGAGCTGGAAGATGAAGAAGATCGCGATCGTCACCACCACGAACGTGTGGCGGCGGATGCGCAGCGCGATCAGGCCGACCGGGATCGCGATCAGACCCGCGACGATGCCGCCGAACGGCAGCAGCCCGAACACCCCCCAGCCACCGGCGACGTGCCAGTCGCGCGCCGCCAACGCGACCGCGTAGCCGCCGCTGCCGAAGAACACCGCGTGCCCGAGGGAGAGGTATCCCGAGTAACCGCTGAAGATGTTCCACGACGAGACCGCGACCATGGACACGAGCGCGAACACCGCGATCGACGTCGCCGTCGGATCGGTGATGCCCAGCGGGAACAGGATCACGAGCGCCAGCACGATCCCCCAGGCGCCGATCAGCACGCCGCGCCGTGGACCGGCCGGTGGGGCCGCGGCCGTCGGGGCGGCCGGGGCGGCGGGCGCGGTGGCGCTCATTGGGCGCGCAC
>JBPCPC010000215.1:0-17968 GCA_050999585.1 Solirubrobacteraceae bacterium
CGATGGGCCGTGGAGGGATCGAACCTCCGACCTTGGGATTAAGAGTCCCCTGCTCTACCAGCTGAGCTAACGGCCCTACGAGGGGGATTTTACCGGCGGGTGGTGGGCGACGCTCAGCAGTTCTGAGCGACGCTCGGCGTGGTCTTGGCCTGGTCCAGCTCGCTGCTCAGTGTCTTGCGAATGGACTTGGCCGACAGCGACAACGCCTTGGCCTTGGCGAGGTCGCCGACGCGGGTCTGGTTGGCGGCGTAGGCGGTTAGGGCGAGGCACACGTAGCCCTTGGCCTCGTTGGGGCTGGCCTTGGCCTCGACCTGCCAGGTGGCGGCCGACTGGGCGTATTGGGTCTGGTAGGCGTAGGCGCGGGCGGCGAGGATGGCCAGATCGGGGTTCGGGGCCTTGGTCAGTTTCTGGTACTGCTGCCAGGCGTCGGTGGTGCCGGCGAGTTCCTGCTTGCCCTTGGTGTTGAAGAGGAAACCGGTGGTGGTCTGCTGGCTGTTCTGATTGGCGGTGCTCCAGCGCGCGTTGACCAGCGCCGCCCAGGCCGCCGGACTGCTCGGGTTGGCCTTGGTCTGGCGCAAAGCGGTCTTCTCAGCCTGGCTGACGGCCGAGCTCTGCGAGTTGCCCGAGCCGTTGCCGGTGAACGCGTTCAACAGGCCGCCGCCGCTGCCCGTGCCGACGCCGAACAGCACCAGCCCCGCGCCGAACAGGATCGCCAGACCGAGGTAGACCACCTGCACCGTGCGCCGGCGCCCGCGGCTGCGGAGATCGAACAGCATCTCAGGAATCCTCGCCCTCGTCGCCGCCATCGACGGTCGAGATCAGCTCGGCGGCAGCGCGCTTGGCGGCTCGGCGGTCGAGGATCTTGAGCATCACGATGCTGGCCAGGAACAGGATCACGAGCGGGGCGGTCTCCAATCCGGTCGTCACCGGATCGGCCCCGGGCATCGCCGCCGCGATCACGGCGATGATGACCGTCGCGTAACGCCAGTGCCGGGTCAGGGTGCTGCCGTTGATCAGCCCCGCGAAGCGCAGGCCGAGCATCGCCAGCGGCAGCTGGAAGGCCAGTCCGATCGCGCCCATCGTGAGCACCTCGAACGAGTACAGCGGCTTGGCCTGCACCAGTGCCTGGAATTGATTCGAGTTGTAGCCCTGCAGGAACTGGACCGCCCCGGGTAAGACGACGATATAGGTGAACACGACGCCGATCACGAATAGCACCGGCGCGGCGAGCATCACCGGCAATGCAGCGTTGCGTTCCCGGGGACTGAGCGCCGGGATGATGAACGCGTAGAGCTGGAACAGCAGCACCGGCAGCGACAAGAGCAGCGCGGCGTAGAAGCAGACGGTCAGCGTCGTCGTGAACGGTTCGCCGACCCCGATCGTGATCGGCAGGTTCTTGGGCGTGGACTGCGGCAATGCTTTGCCGGCCGCGCTCGCCTGCTGGCCGGCGGCGGCCAGCAGCAGGGAGTCGCTCGACGAGAGATCGGTCGAGCGCGAGAGCGTCTGCAACAGCGCGCCGAGATTGGTCAGATGGTGCGCAGCCGAGACCGAGTCGCTGGTCAGGCCACCGAGGTGGTTGGCGCCGCTCTTGTTGGCTGCCGGCAGCGGGCTGCGGAGCGCCTTGAGCAGCAGGTTGTTCTGCCAGAAGCAGATCGCGAACGCGGCGACCAGGACCGCGCCGCAGATAATCAGCCGGTGACGGAGCTCGTCGAGGTGGTCGACGACGCTCAGTCGATCCTCGTGGCCGATCGGCCGCAGTCGTCTCGTAGCCATCTTACCGGTCCTTCGCGAGCGCTAGGAGCGGCGCTCGGAGCCGCCCTCGGCGGGGCGAGTGACGACGGGCTCCGCCGGGCGATCTGCGCCCGGCACGTCGGTCGTGGAGTTGGCCTGGGTAATCTCAGGCTGGTCGTCTGACTTGGACTCGCCGGTAATGCCGTCCTTGAACTCGCGCATCCCCTGACCGAGCCCCTTGCCGAGCCCGGGCAGGCGCTTGGGACCGAGAATCAGGAGCGCGATCACGAGAACGACGATCGCGTCAACAACTGGACTGCGGAACATGGATTCGATGCCTCCGGGTGGGGGCCATCAAGCGTAGCGGTCGCGCGCGGTCCAGATGCGTCCAGTCGATCTCAAGACTTGCCGGGGCGGCGCCGATATAGCCCTCGAACAGCCATGAATCAGAACCCCGACCATCACTCCATCCGCCGGATCGTGCTCCCGAGCGGGCGCTCGATTGAAGTCGTGCGCTTCTATCTCGGCGAGTCCACCACCCGCGGCCTGCACGTCTGCCCGGAGTGCGACTCTCAGCTCGTGCAGCCGGTCCGATGGATTGAGGCGCCGCAGGGCTTCTGGGAGCTGACTCTGAATTGCCCCAACTGCGAATGGCTCGACGAGGGCGTGTTCGACCAAGACCAGATCGACGAACTCGAGGAGAACCTGGACGAGGGGCTGACCGAGATGCTCTCTGACCTGCGCCGTCTGACGCAGTCCAACATGACCGAGGAGATCGAGCGCTTCGCCACCGCGTTGCACGCCGATCTCATCCTGCCCGAGGACTTTTAGAGCAGATACGTCGATACGACGGCGAGCCGACCGGAGCGGAAGCACAACCGCCACAGAGCCGTCGAGGCTGATTGGCCCGTGATCTGCCAGTACTGGCAGCGATCGGGTCCGAGGTTCCGCGGTCCGGTCCCCGAGGGACGGCCGAGGCGCCGGAGCACCGTCTTGATCGAGGTGCCGAGGCGGACGCTGAGGACCTGGCCCTCCGTCAGTGCGTTGGGCGCAGGCCCGTGCGGCCTAGCGAGGGTTGCTCGGTGGCCACCACGTCCGCCATCGCCCCCACCGTCTCCGCCTCGGCTGCCCCCGCAGCCGGCCACCGCCACGGCCAGCAATGCAACGGCGATTCCGATCCGTAGCCACGGGCGCATCCGGAGACGTGACAATTGCCAGCCGCGGCGCCCCGCGCCACGGCCGGCAATTCTCGTTCCCGCTGATCCTATGGAGCGACGATCGTGCCGAAGGCCAGGCAATCGGCGATCGTGTTGGTGCCGGCCCCACCGCCACCGTTGTTGGTGGTGGCGTAGTTCGCGGTGATGTTGTTACCGGCGAACGACAGGTAGGTCAGGACGAAGTTCGCCGGAAGCGTTCCCGGCGTGATGTTCACTGTGGTGTTGTTGTTGAAGTCGTCACTTGTCGTCAGGCCGCCGCTCACAACATTGACGGCCCGGATGACACCGTGATCGGCCTTTGAGCGCGCCACCAACGTCGTGATCTTGGTGGCGGAGCAGGAACCTTCGAACTGCAGTCCGTTCTTGCTGAACAGGATCGTGTTAGCCGTATTGGCTGCCGCTTCAAAGAGCAACGGCACCCCGGCAGCGTTGTTGCCGGCCGGACCGGTCATTCCCTGGGCACCTTGCGCGCCCGTCGAACCCTGCGGCCCTGGTGCGCCGGTCTTGCCGACAAAGCCACGCGGGCCGCGTGGACCGCGTGGCCCACGTGAACCACGTGAACCGTTGGCCGCTGCCACACTGGCTGGCGCCAGCGCGAAGATCGCGACCAAAATCGCCAACGTGTAACTGTGCTTGAGAACCCGTCTCATGGAACCCCCGTTCGTTTGAAGCCCAAGCGACGCTACTTATCGCAGAGTTCAGCTGCTCATGTCAAGCGAAGTCGCGATCGTCCCCGCCCCGAGGCAGACGTACATGGCTCGGCGCGCGATCGCGGCGAGCCCGCAGGGCGATGACCGACCGCGGTCTGTGCCGGCTTCCGGCCCGCACACTGGCGGCGGCGCTCGCCACGCGCGAGCTCTCATCGGTCGAGTTGCTCGAGGCCCATCTCGACCAGATCGCCGACGTCAATCCGCAGGTCAACGCGATCGTGACCCTGGACGCAGATGCCGCCCGCGTCACCGCCGCGGCACTGGACCGGGCCTCATCCCGTGGCGCGCCACTCGGCCCGCTGCACGGACTGCCGATCGCCATCAAGGACCTGGAGGACACCGCCGGGCTGCGCACCACCTATGGCTCGCCGCTCTTCGCCGACCACGTACCGGAACACGACAGCCTGATCGTGGAGCGTCTGCGTCGCGCCGGCGCGGTGATCGTCGGCAAGACCAACACGCCCGAGTTCGGTGCCGGGTCGCAGACCTTCAACGAGGTCTTCGGCCCGACGCGCAACCCCTACGACGTGCGTCTGACCTGCGGCGGGAGCAGTGGTGGCGCTGCCGTTGCCGTGGCCTGCGGAATGGTTCCGATAGCGGACGGTTCCGACCTCGGCGGCAGCCTGCGCAACCCGGCCGCCTTCTGCAACGTCGTCGGCCTGCGACCGTCGTCCGGACTCGTTCCCAGCACCACGGCGGCTGGTGATCCGTGGGAGTCGATGTCCGTCCTAGGCCCGATCGCGCGCAGCGTCGACGATGCCGGGTTGCTGTTCGGCGCGATGGCGGGATATGAGCCGCTTGACCCACGGTCGCGCCCGGTAGATCCCGGACTACTTCAACCAATCAGGCCGGCCCCCGTTTCAGAACTTCGGATCGCGTGGAGCCGGTGCTTGGGTGACCTTCCCGTCGCGCATGAGATCTCCGCCGCCATCGAGCGGAGTCGGGGCCGACTGGTCGCGCTCGGGGTCACCGTGCAGGCGGCCGAGCCGGACCTCACCGGCGCCGACGAGGTGTTTGACACCCTGCGCGCCCTGGGCTTTGCCACCGGGATCGGTCCGCTGCTCGCCGAGCACCCTGAGGGGTTAAAGGACACGGTCGTGGGCAATGCCCAGCGGGGCCTGGACCTGAGCGGCGCACAGGTCGGTCACGCGCTGCGCGGCCGTGGCCGGATCTTCACCGCGATGGGCGAGTTCATGAACGAATACGACGTTCTGGCGCTCCCCACGACGCAGGTCGCGCCGTTCAGCGTGAGCACCGAGTGGCCGCGTGAGATCGCGGGCGAGCGGTTGGACAACTACACCGATTGGATGCGCTCCTGCTCGCGCATCACGGTGACTGGCCACCCGGCCATCTCGATCCCCGCGGGGTTCACCGCCGACGGCCTCCCGGTCGGCCTTCAGCTCGTCGGCCGCCACTTCGGCGAACGCCGGCTGCTGAGCATCGCCGCTGCGCTGGAGGCCGCGCTGAGCCACCCGCGTCTTCCGCCCGTGGTGCGACGGTCACCCGCGTCGCGGCTGGGTCAGGCGTAGCGCTCGACGACGCCATCAGCGACTAGTTCGAGCGCGGCGCGCTGCGCATCGCCCATCGGCGGCAGCGACCGTTTGGCCCCGGCCACCAGCTCCAGCGCGCGCCCCCTGGCGACGTCCAGGGCGCCGGTGGCGGCGATCCGCGCGCAGAGCTCGGCCGCCGCCGGCGGCGAGTCGATGCTGCGCAGGTCCAACGCCGCCAGCTCGCGGTCCGCCGCGCGCGCGAGAATCACCGGGAGCGTGACCGTGCCGTCGAGCAGGTCCGCGCCCTGCGGCTTGCCGGTGCGCTCGGGCGGACCGGCGATGTCGAGCACATCGTCGAGCAGCTGGAACGCCAATCCGATCTGCTCGCCAAAGCCGGCCAACTCGGCGGCGGCCGCACCGGCCCCGCCGCCAGCGATCGCCCCCAGCTCGCACGCGGCTCGGAACAGGACCGCGGTCTTCAGCCGGCAGCGCTCCAGGTAGCGCTCCACCGCCACCGCCGTCCAGGCATCATCGCGCTGCATCAGCTCGCCGGCGGCCAGTTCGGAGCTGGCCCGCGAGAGGACCCGCACCGAGGCGCTGCAACAGCTGCGCGCCAGCTCGGCGAACGCGCGCGAGAACAGCAGGTCGCCGGTCGACGTCGCCGTCAGCCGCCCCGCCGCCGCGGCCACCGTGGGTCGTCCCCGGCGCAGCGCCGAGCCGTCGATCACGTCGTCGTGCACCAGCGTGGCGGAGTGGACCAGCTCGACGGCGACCGCCGCCGTCAGCAGCTGCTCGCTCTCGGGCGGCGGCACGGCCGCCGACAGGAATACCAGGAGCGGGCGTAGGCGCTTGCCCCCGGCGGCGATGGTCGAGCCGGCGTGGCGCGCCAACAGCTCGCCGTGGCCGCTGGCCAGCTCGGCCAGTCGCTGCTCCAGGCGCACCAGCAGTCGCGCAGCGGGCTCGCCGCCGGCATCGACGACCGCCTGTACCGAGGCACCGGCCGGGTGGGCGGGGGCGACTCCGCTCATGCCGCGCCCCCGGGAACCCGCCCGTAGTGCAGCGCGATGATGCCGCCGGCGGTCAGCCGGTAACCAACCTCGCGCAGCCCGCAGTCATAGAGCTTGGCTGCCAGCAGCTCCGGTGCGGGGAAGCGGCGCACCGAGTTGGGCAGGTAGCCATACGCCTCCGCGTCCCCGGCCAGCCGTCCGAGCGCCGGCACGAGCCGGTCAAACCAGAATCCCAGCAGCGTCGAGAGGGGTGGGCGCGTGGGCGTCGTGATCTCGAGCACCACCACCCGGCCGCCCGGCCGCACGACTCGCGCCAGCTCGGCCAGGCCCCGGTCAAGTTGCGCGAAGTTGCGCGCCCCGAAGCCGACGGTGGCCGCGTCGAACTGCCGATCGCGATACGGCAGCGCCAGCGCGTTGGCGGTCTCAAAGCGCAGGGTCACGTCGCCCGCCGCGGCCGCGGCCAGCTTGGCGCGCGCGAGCTCCAGCATGTTCTCCGAGAAGTCCGCGCCGACCACCTCGCCGCCCGGGGTCACGCGGCGCGCCAGCTCGAACGCCAGATCGCCGGTTCCCGTGGCCACGTCCAGCACCCGTCCGCCGGGGGCGACCTCCGCCAGGTCCGCGGCGCGTTGACGCCAGCGGCGGTCCAGGCCCACGGTCATGACCGCGTTCATGCGGTCATAGACACGCGCGATCCGGTCAAACATCGCGCGCACCTGCGGCTCGGGCAGCGTGCCCGGGCCCGCCGGAGCCCCGGTCCCCGTCCGCCGGTCAGACCCTTCCGGCGGCGTGGTTGCGCTCGCCGTCATGCCGCGTGTGACTGTCGGCGCCCGGGCTACTGGAGCTCGGACAGGAAGTTGACCAGGTTCTGAAACTGCTTCGGCTGCCTGCTGGCCAGGGAGGAGAACGACGGCATCGGCGCGGTCGGGTTGCGCAGCGTTTGGCCGATCGCATCGGGACGCAGAATTGACCCGATGTTGGTCAGCGGCGGCCCGGGGCCGTTGTTGCCGTTGGCGCCGAGCAAGTGGCAGGCCAGGCAGCCGGAGTCTCCGACCACGTTCTCGCCGGCGCGGAAGCTCACCACCTGAGCGGCGGTCAGCGACGACGGTGGCTTCATGTCGACAGTGTTCGGCGAGCCGGTGTTGGCGCCCGAATAGGTCAGAAACGCCGTCGCGAAGATTGTCGTCAGGCCCGCTGCCAGCGCCACCGGGCGACGCCAGATCAGCCGCTCCGGACTGCGGTCATAGAACGGCAGCAGGAACAGCAACACCATGCAGATCGTCGGGACTCCGATCGTCGCCATGTCAGTGAACTTGGGGACGTTCCTCATCACGCGCAGAACCTCGAACAGGAAGTAGAAGTACCAGTCCGGGCGCGGCACGTACGTCGTCGTCGTCGGGTCGGCCTTCGGCCCCAGCTCGGCGCCGAACATGAGCGCCAGGAAGATGATCACGATCATCACGACCACGGCCATGATCGAGTCGTGCGCGACCGAGTAGGGGAAGAACGGCTCGCCCTGGTTCTTCAGCGTCGAGTAGTCGCGGAGATACTCCTCCTTCTCAGCTTGATTCATCTAGCTGCTCACCTGGCTCAGACCTGCGCCTCACGGAGCGCCGGCTCCTCTTCGGCCTTGATCCAGGGCGGAGCTGTGATGCCGAGCTTGGTGATCAGATACAGATGGGCTCCGATCAAGGCGGCGATCAGCCCGGGGATCAGCATCATGTGGATCGCGTAGAACCGGGACAGGGTCGTCGCTCCGAACTCTGGCCCGGCGCGCAGGAAATCTGAGAGGTACGGGCCGATGAACGGACCGGTGCCGTTGATGTTGACGCCCACGATCGTCGCCCAGTAGGAGCGCTGATCGAACGGGAGCAGGTAACCGGTGAAACCCATCGCCAGCGTCAGGATCAGCAGCACCACGCCGATGATCCAGGTCAGCTCGCGCGGGTACTTGTAGGCGCCGAAGAAGAACGTCCGGGCCATGTGCAAGAAGATCAGGATGATCATCACCGACGCGCCCCACTTGTGCATCGCGCGCACGACCTGGCCAAGAAACGCGTCGTCGGTGATGTAGCGAACCGACTCATAGGCCCCGCCGGAGGCGTCGGGCTTGTAGTACATCGCCAGGAACACCCCGGTGACGGCCTGGCTGAGGAACGCGAACAGCGTCGCCGAACCCAGCGTGTAGGCCCAGTTGACCCCCCTGGGGATCTTGCGGAACAACAGCCAGCGGACACTGCCCGACAGCGAGGTGCGCTCGTCGATCCAGTCGACGACCGTGATTCCGGCCTCCTGCGCCTGCTCGACAGTCGTCGGATGGTGACCGTTGCCGTTGCCGTTGCCGTTGCCGTTGCCGTTCTGCCCGGGCCGCTTGGGCTTCGGTTGCAGGACCTTGGGGAGGGGTGGGGCGGGTAGTTTGGGCATCAGCGAGGCGTGGCGGAGGGGTTTAGCCCTGGGGAAGGATCGAGGTGTCGAAGCGCTTCGGGTACAGATATTGACCGATGCCGTCCAGCGGCTGGGCCGGGTCGCGCGGCGAGAAGCGTTGCAGCTCGGAGTTGACCGAGTACCGCGGGCCGATCTCGACCAGCCCCGAGGTCTTGTTCAGCCGGGTGTAGAAGCGGTCCAGCGGGCGCACCGGCGGACCGCCCGAGACCAGCCCGCGGAAGTCGTAGACGCCGCCGTGGCACGGGCAGACGAAGCGCTGGGCGGCGGAGACGAAGCGCACCGGGCAACCCAGATGCATGCAGCGCGAGGACAGCGCCACCCACTGGTTGTACTTATCTGAAGGCTCGGTATCGATCGCCGGGTTGCGCGTCCGCACATAGGCGATCGAGTTGCCCGCCTCGCCGATTCCCTGCACGATCGTGATCACCTTGGTCGCGTACGCATCCTTGGAGAAGTCCTTCGGCGTACCGATCGGCTGCCAACTGAACGGCACGCGGCTGAAGATTGGTCCGAGCGCGAAGCCGAGCGCCGGCAGCGTAAACGCCATCGCGGCGATCCCGCCCGAGCCGTGGACGACCGCCGTCATGAGCCGGCGGCGCGTGACCGTCTCGCCCTCGAACGCCCCCGGTATCTGCCGGTCGGCGGTGTATTTGGACTTGCTTCCTTCTTTGTGCCGATCTGCCATTTGTCCTCTGGATCTCAACGCTGGCTAAGCCGTATTGAACGCGTACCTAAGCGTACAGTCAACAAAGAGGCGGGCGTCACATGGCCCGTCTCTATTGACGATCGGCCGCCTCGCGCCGAGCGGACCGCCGCAGCGCCGCGACCGCCCCGCGATCTCCGGCCCGCGCCAGCGCCTTGGCCGCCTCGTGCTCAGCGGTGGTGCCCCAGCCGATCGCGGCCGCTCCCGCCTGCCAGACCGCCTCGGCCAGCCGATCGTCGTCGGCGGCGCGGGCCTGCGCGAGCAGCGAGATCAGGTCGGCCAGCTCGGCCACGGCCTCCAGGTCCCCGAGCTCGGCGAGGCGGGAGAGGCCGAGCGCGTAAAGCTGATCACCGAGCAGCAGCGCGAGGTCGGGGTCCTCGACGCGCAGCACCCGCGGGGTGCCGTAGTGCAGCAGCGAGCCCTCGAAGATCATCTCCAGCAACAGCTCGTACTCGCCAGCACGTTGCACCACCCGAGGCCCGCGGGCGGCCAGCTGCGGCGGGTGGCTGGTGTCCGGCAGAGTGTCCCCATCCCGCGGCTCGTCACCAACGGCGACAACCAGCGTCGCGACCGTGCCGCCGTGCTCGCGCAGCGCGGCGGCCAGCGCGGGCAGACTCATCCGTCGATCGCCGCAAACGCCTCGGCGGCGGCCTCGACGGTCCTGGCCACCTCCGCGCTGCCGTGGGCCAGCGACGGGAACCAGGCCTAGAATTGCGACGGCGGCGGATACACGCCCCGCTGAAGCAGCTCCCGGCACCAGGCGCCGTAGGCCGTCGTGTCACAGGCCGCCGCATCGGTATAACTGCGCACCGGCGCGTCGGAGAAGAACACCGTCATCAGCCCGGGCAGCGTCTGCACCTGGACCGGCCGGCCAACCCTGAAGGCGGCGTCGCGGATCCCGTCGGCCAGCACCTCGGTGGTGTCCTGCAGGCGCGCGTAGGCATGACGGTCGAGGTGCTCGAGCGTGACCAGCGCACCCGCGACCGCCAGCGGATTCCCGGACAGCGTGCCCGCCTGGTAGACGTCGCCCGCCGGAGCGATCCGCTGCATCAGCTCGCGCGAGCCGCCGTACGCGGCCGCCGGCAGCCCGCCGCCGATCACCTTGCCCATGATCGTCAGGTCGGCGTGAATCCCGTAGCGCTCCTGGGCGCCACCGCGAGCCACCCGGAAGCCGCTGATCACCTCGTCGAACACGAGCAGCGCGCCGTTGGCGTCGGCGGCCTCGCGCAGCAGCTCGAGAAACCCCGGCTGCGCCGGCACCACGCCCATGTTGGCCGGGACGGGCTCGGCCAGGATCGCTGCAAATTCATGCTCGTCCACGGCCGCGCGCAGCGCGTCGGGATCGTTCCAGGGCACGATCACGGTGGCCGCGGCGGCGGCCGCGGTCACACCCGGGCTGGACGGGATCCCCTGGGTGGCCAGGCCCGACCCGGCCTCGGCGAGCAGGCCATCGACGTGGCCGTGATAGGCGCCGGCGAACTTGAGCAGCTTCTCGCGACCGGTGGCCGCGCGCGCCAACCGGATCGCGCTCATCGACGCCTCAGTCCCCGATGAGGTCATGCGCAGCATCTGCACGCTTGGCATCCGGGCGGTCACCGCCTCCGCCAGCCGGACTTCGCCCTCGGTGGGGGCGCCGAAGCTGGTGCCACGGGCCGCCGCCTGCGCGACCGCGGCGACCACCGCCGGATGTGCATGGCCCGGGATCAACGGGCCCCACGAGCACACCCAGTCGACGTACTCGCGACCGTCCACGTCCCAGATCAGCGGTCCGGCGGCGCCGGCGATGAAGATCGGGTCGCGGCCGATCGAGCGCATTGCCCGCACCGGCGAGTTGACGCCGCCCGGCAGAACCTTCAACGCCCGCTCGTAGAGCTCCGCGGAACGAGTCGTGTCAGACGCGACGCCCCTCACACCCCGGCGTGCTCGCGTTCCCAGTCGCGGTGCTCCGAGGTGAAGTAGAGCAGCCGGATCTTCTTGAACTCGGTGGAGGAGTAGAGCGTCGAGCGCTCCTCGATCCCGGTGTCGGCGGCGATCGCATCGAGAATCGCGTCGCACTCCTCCTTGGAGCGTCCGTGGGCCATTGTGAACACCGAGTACGGCCAGTCGGCGTAGGTAGGGCGCTGGTAGCAGTGCGAGATCCCGCGGAACGACGCCATCCGCTTGCCGACCTCGAGGATCTGCTCGTCGGGCACCTTCCACACCCCCATCCCGTTGGCCGAGAAACCGGCCCGGCGGTGAAACAGGATCGCGGCCACGCGGCGCAACAGCCGGCGCTCCTGCATCCGCTCGAGATGAGCGAGCAGCTCGGGCTGGGAGATGCCGAGCTCACGCGCGGCGGGGGCGTAGGGCTCAGACACCACCGGCAGGTCACCCTGCAGCGCCCGGATCACCGCACGGTCAAACTCGTCGTAGGGTTGCGCCTCGATCTCGGCGGGCTCGACGGCCTGCGCGGCCGTGGACAGCGCGTCGGTCCCAGCCTCCATCTCCAGGTCCATGCGGATCTTGAACAGCTTCAGCGTCGGCAGCGACCGCACCGATTCGGCGCCGGCCAGTTCCGCGAGCGCGTTCAGGGTGCCCTGCAGACCGAGCGCTGAGTCCGGCTCGGTGGCGATCGTGAACCAGATGTTGAACTCGTGATTACGCAGGTAGTTGTGCGAGACGCCCGGGTGGGAGTTGATCACGGTGGCGGCGCGCCAGGGGTTCTCGGCGTCGACCTTGGCGGCGACCAGCATCGAGGAGTAGCCCAGTGCGCGGGTGTCGAAGATCGGCGTGACCTGGCGGATGATGCGCTCGTCGAGCAGGTGCTGGACCCGGGCCATCACCTCCTGCTCGCTGACCTCGGCGAGCGACGCCACGTGCTGATAGGGCCGGGGCGCGATCGGGAACTGGCCCTGCATCAGGTTGAGCAGGCGCTTGTCCAGCTCGTCGAGCGCGATCGCCGCGCCGTCCTTGCGGCTGCGCAGCTTGGGTCCGTGCTGGGAGCCCGGCCCGGACTCGGGCGCGTCTACTGAAGCCACTGAGCGGCCTCCTTGGCGTGGTAGGTGATGACGATGTCGGCCCCGGCACGGCGGATCGAGGTGAGCGTCTCCAGGACGGCGGTGCGCTCGTCCAGGTAGCCGGCGGCGACGGCGGCCTTGAGCATCGCGTACTCGCCGCTGACGTTATAAGCGGCCAGCGGCATGCGCGTCTCGTCCTTGACCCGTCGGATCACGTCGAGATAGGGCAGCGCGGGCTTGACCATCAGCATGTCGGCTCCCTCCTCGACGTCGAGGCGCGCCTCGCGCACCGCTTCCTCGCCGTTGGCGGAGTCCATCTGGTAGCCCCGGCGGTCGCCGAATGACGGGGTCGAGTCGGCGGCCTCGCGGAACGGCCCGTAGAACGCGGAGGCGAACTTGGCCGAGTAGGCCAGGATCGGCGTTTCGGTCAGCCCGTCCTCGTCGAGCGCTTGGCGGATGCTGCCCACGCGACCGTCCATCATGTCGCTGGGGGCGATCACGTCGGCGCCCGCGCGCGCCTGGGAGACGGCCGTCCGGTTCAGCAACTCCAGCGTGGCGTCGTTGTCGACGGAGGGCGGGTCAGAACCGCTTCGCAGGATCCCGCAGTGTCCGTGGCTGGTGTACTCACACAGGCACAGATCGGCGATCACCAGCAGGTCTGGATGGGCCTCCTTGATCGCGCGCGTGGCCAGCTGCACGACGCCCTCGTCGTCCCACGCGCCTGAGCCCTCCTCGTCCTTGGTGGCGGGCAGGCCGAACAGCAGCACGCCGGGAATACCGAGCTGCGCGGCCTCGCCGGCCTCCTGCACGGCGTGCGCGATCGACAGCCGGTCGATGCCCGGCATCGCCTCGATCGGCTCGCGGCGGTCGAGACCGTGCGCGATGAACATCGGGTAGACGAAGTCCGCGGCCTGCAGGCGCGTCTCGCGCACCAGACCGCGGAGCGCGTGGCTGGCCCGAAGGCGGCGCAGGCGGGTCTGCGGAAACGACATAACGGTCAACCGAGCATACCCGGCGGTCAGTGCCCGCCGATGATGTTCCAGCGCTCGATCCGGTGCCGGGTGACCAAACCATTGATGACGTATGGATCGGCGGCGGCGAACCGCTTGACGTGCTCGCGATCGACGCCGTGGAAGACGATCGCGCCGCCCGTGGGCGGATCGAAGGCCCCGGCGAACGCAATCCGACCGGTATCGCGCTCGTGCAGAATCCGCTCGAGATGCTGATCGCGGAACGGGATCCGGCGCTGCGCCATGTCGGGCACGTAGTCGTAAATCAGGATGTGATGCAGGTCGGGATCGGTCATCGACACCGACCCTAGTACGCTGCATAGTGCGATGAGCAATCTCGACCGACGCGGCAGCTACACCCCTCGCCGGGCCCGCGAGCAACGGGCCTACCGCCTGGCCGTGCTCGGCGCCACCACTGGAGCCGTCGGGGTGATCGGCCTGGTGCTGTCGGTCGTCGGAGTGATCGGCGCCGGATTGCCGATCGTGCTGCTGATCGTGGCGGTGCTGTGCGCGTTCGGCTTCATGCGCGCCACCGGCCAGCGCTAGCCGCCGCAAACACGTCGCCGCTCAGCGCGAGCTGCGACGAATCCTCAATCCGTTCCGCGATTCGTCGCAGTCCGACGGCTGTGGCAGCGGCCGGCGACAAATCAGCCGAGCCAGGGTCGATTTGTCACGGCATGCATGTGCCGGGCGGTGACGTCAGCGCGCGGCGAAGCGCAGCAGCGCCAACCGCGCCAACCCCCCGAACACGACCGCCAGCACCGCCAGGTGCACCAAAGGCAATCCGATTGCCGGCGAGGCGCCCGTGAACGCGTTGGTCACCGCCTCGAGCGCCGCTTTGAACGGGAACACGAACGCGATCCCGTCCAGCACGGTCTTCAGCGTCCCGGACACCGCGTTGGCGGGGACCAGCGCCACGAACGCGATCGGCAGTGAGATCAGGAACGCCAGCAGCGAGGCGGCGCTCACCTCCCGCGCGGCGGCGCCGATCGCGACGCCGAGCGCTCCGAACGCCGCGCCGCCCACGGCCAGCGCCACCACCCACAGTTCGAAGCGTGACCAGTCCAGGTGCACGAACAGCGACACGAACGCCGCCATCACCAGCGTGACCAGCGCCGCGCACCCCCCGGACAAGAGGATCTTCTCCGCCAGCAGCCGCCCCGGGCTGACCAGACCCCGGACCAGCCGCGCGTAGGCGTTCTCCGAGCGCTCCACCGCCAGCATCCCCGCCGCCAGCAGGACGGTCACGAGCAGCAGCGAGACGATCACCGCGATCGATGCCGCATAGGCATCGGTGGGCGTGGTGGCACCCGCCAGCTGAGTCTGGTCGACGGTCAGCGGGGAGCCGATCGAGCCCAGCACGGGGCTGGCGAACCCCAGCCCCTGGATCGCCAGGCTGGAGAACCCGACCACCTGCCCGAGCGCCACTCGCAGCGACGAGCGCGCCGGCAGCGACGCCAGCGTCCCCTGGACGATCGTGCGCGCGTTGCGCAGCCCGAGCAGGTGCACGCTCTGGCCGAGGATCTCCACCGTGCCGCCGTTGAGCACCTCGCGCAGGTCGTTGACCGCCACCTGCAGCACCCGTTTGGAGACCTCGGCCTGGACCTGGTTGATCCGCGTGGAGATCGCCTGGTCGACGAACTGCTTGTCGATCGGATCCTTGGTGTTCAGATACAGCTTGACCGTGGGGGTGCCGACGCCCTGGGTGACCAGACTCTGGATCTGCTGCGGCAGCGCGGACGGGATCACCACCGCCGCCAGCGCCTGGCCGTCGCGGACCTTGGCCACCGCCTCAGCCTCGGAGTGGACCTTGATCGGCTCGATCGACTTCAACAGGTCCCGCGCGTAGGCGGCGACGTTCAGCGACTGGTTGCCGATGTGGATCGTGCCCTGGCCGGCCCCGACCTCGTTGAAGAACGCGACCTTGGGCCGGCTCGGCGGACTGGACAGGGCGAACCCGATCATCAACGCGACCGCGATCGGGTAGACGATCAGCAATCCGACCAGCAGCGGCGAGCGGCGCAGGATCTGCAGGTCTTTGATGAGCAACCAGCGCATCAGTACTTGCCGGACGCGACGACGAGCACTCGTTAGTGCCCTCGCTGGTGCAGGAAGGCGACGAGCGCGGCCTCCAGGTCGCGGGGATCGCCCCCCACCGCCTGCTCGAGCTCGCGCGGCGTCCCGGTGAACAGCAGCTCGCCGTCGGCCAGCAGCAGCACCCGGGTCGCGTAGCGCTCGACCTCGGCCACGTTGTGGGTCGAGAACACGACGGCGGTCCCGCGCGCGGCCAGCGCCGAGATGAACTCCCACAGCCGCTCGCGCTGGCGCGGATCCAGCGACGCCGAGGGCTCGTCGAGCAGCAGGACCGTTGGCTCAGACAGCAGGCCGATCGCAATGTTGACGCGTTGCTGGTTGCCGCCCGACAGCCTTCCGACCTCCTCCTGCGCCCGCTCGCGCAGGTCGGTCTGCTCGAGCATCCGCTCCACCGCCGCCTCCGGATCGTCGAGCTTCTCCAGGCGCGCGAACAGCCGCAGGTTCTCGGCCACCGACAGCTTTCGGTACAGGGAGGTTTGCTGCGGCACCCAGCCGGCGTCGCGTCCGAACGAATGCAGCGTTCCTTCATCGGGGGAGAGCACCCCCGCCAGGATCGACAGCAGGGTCGTCTTGCCGGCACCGTTGGGCCCGATGACCCCGACCAGTTCCCCGGTCGCCAACGCAAACGAGACATCGCCCAGCGCCACCCGGTCGCCGAAGCGCTTGGTCAGCGACCGAACCGCGAGCGTGGGCGGCGGCGTGGCAGTCGACACCGCGATGAGCCTACCGGCGGCTCGCTCATGGGTGCGCTAGGCGGCTTGGGCCGGGTGGGGCCGGCTTGGAGTTGGGGGTGGGGTAGCGCGCCCCGCCTCGGCTGATCAGCAGCGACGGACCGGGTTCGGGTCTTTGGTGCGGGGGCGCTGCTTGACATCCGCTGCGTGGTCGCGCTGTTGGGCAACGATCTCGGGGCTGTCGCCCCGAGTCGTTACATAAACACCACATCGGTGCCGATGGATGGGGGTTCGCGAGGGGGGGTGGGTCTCTGACCGCGGCGTCCGCCACCCACAGCCCACACCCCTTCCCGGATCTCATCGAGTGGGGGGTTTGTTGCTCCTATGTCAAGGAAGATCCGCTTTGCGGGTTTCTGGGTGAAGCCGAGGGCTTGCGCGGTGGTGCGATTTGGGGGGTGCTATCGGTCGCGCCGCCTTGGCGCAGGGCGGCAGAAGGGCTGAGAACGCGTCGTTTCGGGTCGGCGAGGTCAGCGTGAGCGGTGATCGCGTCGTCTTGTGCCGGCGGGCCGGTGCTTGCCCGTCGGCTCGGGCGTGCACATCGGCGGTCGAGTGGGTGGGCGCTCAGGTGAGGCACACCATCGGGACCGGTGCGATGATCGTGTGATCGACGTCTCGGCGAGGAGTGGGCCGCTTGCGAGTCGGTGTCGTAAGCGCGTTGGCGGCTGGTCGTGCCGGGAGCGGTGGTTCGGCGAGGAGGCGCCAGAAGCGGCGTGCGAGATGGCGCTTGAGGCAGCGGAGCGCGCCTTTGCGAGTGTTCCCTTCGGCTTGCTTGCGCTCGAGGTAGTCGATCGTGGTCTGGTCGCGTTGGGCGCGGGTGATCGCGATCGTGTGCAGCGCCCGGTTCAGCTGGCGATCCCCGCCGCGGTCGAGGCGATGCTGGGATCGCTTGCCGGAGGAGCACGGGATCGGCGCGGTCCCGGTCTGGCGGGCGAAGCACGCTTCGGTGCGGAACCGCTCGGCGCCGGCGGTGTGGCCGATCAGGATCGCGGCGGTCAGCGTCCCGCACCCGAGCTCGTCCAGCAGCTTGGGCTTGTAGGCGCTGATCAGCTCGAGCAGTTCGCGTTCGAGCTCGTCGACCTGGCGGGTGAGCGTCCGGATCTGCGCGAGCTCGGCGCGAGCGACCCGGACCCGCGCGCCGGTCCCAGCGCGCCGTAGCCGGCGGTCCAGGCGCTCGAGCGTGCGCAGATGCGACAACGACCCTGCCGCGATGTGCGCCTCGACCTCGGGACAGATCCCGAGCAGCTGCCAGCGCAGCCGGCACTGGACCTTGCTGCGCTCGCGGACGAGATCCTCGCGATGGTCAGCGAGCAGCCGGATCTCCATCGCCCGCTCGTCCAGGTAAGCCGACGGGAACCGCTCGATCCCGTCCTTGACGACGGCGCGGGCGATCGCGACCGCGTCAATCTGATCAGACTTCCCGCGCTCCCGCTCACCCTGGCGGGAGGCGCCCATCAGCTTCGGTGGGACGCGAACGACCCGCTCGCCGGCAGCGATCAGTGCCTGCTCCAGGCGGCCGGACACGTGCCGGCAGTCCTCGATCGCCCAGACGCGATCATCGTCAAGCTCCCGGGCCCACCGGACCGCCGCGAGGTGCCCGGCCTCGTCCGCCTTGATCTCCCGGCCGCCCCTGACGCGGCCGGTTCCCTCGTCGACCGCACTGAGCGCATGGCTCTGCTTGTGCGTGTCCACGCCGATCACGATCATGTACGCCATCCCTTCATGTGGTTGACCGCCGATGAAGCGGATCTCCAGCGGACAGACCTCTGTCGGGGCTGATGCCAAGCTCCTATCAAGTCACGCCGAAGGTCCTCGGGCGGCGACGGGCGACACAACAAAA
>JBPCPC010000243.1:0-6261 GCA_050999585.1 Solirubrobacteraceae bacterium
TCGGAGGCGCGCCGGGGATCGGCAAGTCGACGCTGACGACGATGGCGGTGGCCAACCTGCAACAGGCCGGGCGGCGCACGCTGTATGTGTCGGCGGAGGAGTCGGCAGCGCAGATCCGGCTGCGGGCACAGCGGCTGGGCGGGGGCGAGGCGCTGGCGGTGCCGGTGATCGCCGAGACCGACCTGCACACGGTGCTGGCCACGCTGGAGCAGGAGCGCCCCGAGGTGTGCGTGATCGACTCGGTGCAGACCCTTCACTCCGTCGACCTGTCCTCGGCTGCGGGCTCGGTCGCCCAGGTGCGCGAGGTCGCGGGCGAGATCATGCAGGTCGCCAAGCGGCTGCGGATCGCCGTGCTGCTGGTGGGGCACGTGACCAAGGAGGGGTCGCTCGCCGGCCCGCGGGTGCTCGAGCACCTCGTTGACTGCGTGCTCCAGTTCGAGGGCGAGTGCGAGCGCACCTACCGAACCGTGCGCGCGATCAAGAACCGCTTCGGCTCGACCAACGAGGCCGGGGTGTTCGAGATGCGTGACCAGGGGCTGGTCGAGGTGCTCGACGCCTCCGCGCGCTTCCTGGCCGAGGCGACGCAGGCCCCGGGCAGCGTCGTGCTCTGCGCGATGGAGGGCTCCCGACCGCTACTGGTGGAGGTGCAGGCGCTCGTCAGCGCGTCGGAGCTGGTGCCGCCGCGACGGGTGGTGGCTGGGCTCGATCGCAACCGGGTGGCGCTCGTGCTCGCGGTGCTGGGCCGCCACGCCGGGATCGGCCTGGGGAACGCCGACGTGTTCGTGAACGTCGTCGGCGGGGTTCGGGTGGACGAGCCCGGCGCTGACCTGGCCGTTGCGCTGGCGGTGGCCAGCGCCGCCAAGCGCGTGGCCCTCACCGGCGACGCCGATCGCCCGCTGGCCTGCTTTGGAGAGCTGGGGTTGACCGGTGAGCTGCGCACTGTCGCTCACGGGGAGCGGCGCCTCGCCGAGGCCCAGCGCTTCGGGCTGGGGCCCGTGCTCGAGCCCGAGCACTGCCGCACTCTGCGGGCCGCGCTCGCCAGCGCCCTGGCGCCGGCGACGCGGGCCGCCGCGGCCGCCTGATCTCCGGAGCAAGGGCGTTGACGGGCGCACGTGGCCGGGGCGGCGCGCCTGGCGCGTGGGTCCGCGGGAGGGGCAATCGGCCACACGGCGCGCTCGTGGGCCGCTTGAGGCCGACCACCCCAAGGGGTGGGGTGAATGAGCGTTCACCGGCGAGTCGATCGGTTGTGGCCCAAAAACCACCTGTTTCGCGCACTCAATCCCGGCCCCATCCCGCCCGCCGATGCACCAAAGGGCTGATCTACCCACCTTCGAGCTAAAATGATCAATTGATGCCGCCGCGTTCCGGGGAAGAGCTCAAAGAGGAGCTCGAGTCTCGACAGGAGTCCCGGATCATGAGGGCGCTTGAAATGGTTGCGCCCGGGACGTCCCTGCGAGAAGGACTCGACAACATCGTCGACGCTCGCACCGGGGGTCTGCTCGTGATCGGTGATGCCGACGAGTTGGGTTTCCTGTTCTCGGGGGGGATCAAGCTCGACATCGACTACTCGCCGGCGTTCCTGTACGAGCTGGCGAAGATGGACGGCGCGATCGTTCTGAGCTCGAACGCGACCAAGATCGCGCACGTCAATGTGCAGCTGACCCCGGACCCGACGATCCTCACGCTGGAGACGGGCACGCGGCACCGCACCGCCGAGCGCGTCTCCAAGCAGACCGACGCGATCGTCGTGGCCGTCTCTGAGCGCCGGGAGGTGGTGTCGCTGTATGTCGACGGCGGCAAGTACATCCTCGAGGACATTCCCGTCGTTCTCGCCAAGGCCAACCAGGCGCTGGCGACGCTCGACAAGTACCGCAGCCGCCTGGACCAGGTCTCCACACGCCTGACCGCGCTCGAGTTCGAGGGCGGGGTGACGCTCAACGATGTGCTCACCGTGCTCCAGCGCGTCGAGCTGGTGACGCGCATGGCGGTCGAGATCGAGCGTTACATCGTCGAGTTGGGCACCGAGGGCCGGCTGATCGAGATGCAGCTGGACGAGACGATGGTGGGCGTGGCCGCTGACAAGGCCGCGCTCGTGCACGACTATCTGGTGGAGGACGCCGACGAGAGCTTCGCCAGCGTCTTCGACCAGCTGGTGAGACTTCCGCATCAAGACCTGTTGGACTTCGGTCGCCTGGCGGAGCTGCTCGGCTATGACCGCAAGCTCAACACCCTCGACTACCCCGTGTCACCGCGAGGCTTCCGCATCCTGGGTCGTATTCCCCGGTTGCCGAGGCTGGTCGTGCAGCGGATCGTGACGGAGTTCGGTGGCCTGGAGGAGCTGCTGGCCGCATCCGACGGCGAGCTGGAGACCGTCGACGGAGTCGGCGAGATCCGGGCGAAGGACATCCGCGAGGGCCTTCGCCGACAGCAGGAGATCAACCTCGTTGATCGCTACCTGCAGACGTAGCGCAATCCGCGAGCGCCTCGCGCCGCAATCCCAGAGGAGGACACCATCACAGAGCTAATGGAAGAGCAGCTGGATGACCTTGAACCAGAGGTTCCGGTTCATATCGAGTTCGAGATCGGCGACAGCGTGGTCTATCCCCATCACGGAGCCGGGAAGGTGCTCCGCAAGGAGGAGAAAGAGGTCCTCGGTGAGAGCCGCGAGTACCTCACGATCAAGATCCTGCACAACGACATGACGGTCATGGTCCCGACCGAGAACGCCGCGCTCGCCGGCCTGCGCCGCGTGATCGACGAGGAGACCGTCAAGAAGGTGATGGCCGTTCTGCAGGACGAGTGTTCGGAGATGCCCAAGAACTGGAACCGGCGCTTCAAGCACAATCGCGACAAGATCAAGACGGGCGACATCTACGAGCTCGCCGAGGTCGTGCGCAACCTCGCGATTCGCGAGTCAGAGAAGGGCCTGTCGACCGGCGAGAAGCAGATGTTCACCCGCGCCAAGAAGATCCTCGCCTCCGAGCTGATGTACGCGCTGGAGATGAACGAGGATCAGGTCGAGGAACACCTCTACACAATCCTGATCGATCCGGCCGGAACCGGCAACGGCAACGGCAAGGTAGCGATCGCGGCCAAGTAGCCCGCGCGCCAAA
Source organism: Solirubrobacteraceae bacterium (assembly GCA_050999585.1). Classification (GTDB taxonomy): domain Bacteria; phylum Actinomycetota; class Thermoleophilia; order Solirubrobacterales; family Solirubrobacteraceae; genus Palsa-465. Next base: position 3,114 of record JBPCPC010000243.1, read on the forward strand.
GACGAATGGCGGTCGCGCTGATCGTGGCCGCAGGGAGAGGCGAGCGCCCTGGGTCCGGCCGGCCCAAGGCGCTCGTCCCACTTTGCGGCCGGCCGATGCTTCAGTGGAGCGTGGCCGCGTTGCAGGCGGTGGCGGCGGTGACGCGAATCGTGATCGCGCTGCCCGCCGACGCGCTGGACGCCGCGCCCGACGGCACGATCGCGGTGCCCGGCGGCGAGCAGCGCTCGCACTCGGTCCGCGCCGCGCTGGCCGCGTGCCCCGACGGCGATCCGGTGATCGTCCACGATGCGGCCCGGCCGCTGGCCACACCGCAGCTGTTCGAGCAGGCGCTGCGGGAGCTCGAACGCGCCGAGGCGGTGGACGCGGTGATTGCCGCCACGCCCGTGACCGACACGATCAAGGAGGTCGGCAACGATGGCCGCACCGTGCAGCGCACGCTGTCACGGACGCGCCTATGGGCGGTGCAGACACCGTAGGTCTTTCGCCGCGCGGCGCTGGAGCGGGCGCTCAGCGCCTCCGATGCCGAGCTGGCCGCGGCGACCGACGACGCGTGGCTGGTCGAGCGTGCCGGCGGCGTCGTGCAGATCGTCGGCTCAGAGCCCGGCAACGTCAAGATCACCACCCGCGAGGACCTGCGCATGGCCGAACTGCTGCTCACCGAGCGCCGCGCGTGGGACGGCGGGAACCGTGATCCCGGTCCGCACCGGGATCGGCTATGACTGCCACCGGTTCGCGTTCGGGCGGCCGCTGATCCTGGGCGGGATCCGGCTGGAGCACGACCGGGGCCTCGACGGGCATTCCGATGCCGACGCGCTCACCCACGCGATCATCGACGCGATGCTGGGGGCGTGCGCGCTGGGCGACATCGGCGAGCATTTCCCCGACACCGATCCGCGCTTTGCCGGGGTCGACTCGATCGAGCTGCTGATCCTCACCGAGGCGCTGCTGGGCGTCGCCGGGTTTGAGGTTGTGAACATCGACGCGACCGTCGTGCTCGAGCGTCCGAAGCTCGCTCCGGTACGCGACCAGATGCGCTCACGACTGGCGCAGGCGCTGAGCTTGGAGCTCAGCGACGTAAGCGTCAAGGCGACCCGCGGCGAGGGGATGGGCTTCGTCGGCCGCGAGGAGGGGATCGCGGCGCTCGCGGTCGTCACCGTCCGCGCGCGGAACGCCGAACCGGCCTAGCCTCGTACCGATGCCCGGCGTCACACCGCAGCCGATGATCGCCGTTGCCGACGTGCAGCGCTCGAGCCGGTTCTACCAGCAGCTGTTGGGAGCCGACAGCGGCCACGGAGGCGACGAGTATGAGCAGCTGCTGGTCGACGGCGAGTTGGTCATGCAGCTGCATGCCGCCGAGATCGAGCATCACCACGGCGCGATCGGCGAGCCGGGCGCTCCGGTCGGCGGCGGGGTGGTGCTGTGGTTCGCCGCGCAGGCGTTTGACGCCGCCGTGCAACGGATCCGCGAGAGCGGCGCCGAGATCGTCACCGACGTCGCCGTAAATCCTAACTCGGGCCGGCGGGAGGTCTGGCTGCGTGACCCCGATGGCTACCTGATCGTGGTCGCCGAACCGTTCTGATCGCCGCGTGCGGCCGGCGCCCAAGGTGTGAACAGCGGATGAATCCGCCCGCCAACTGCAGACGGCGCGCCTCGGCGCTGCCAGAATCAGCGGATGGAAGATCACAATCGGGGCTCAGTGCTGGTCGTCGACGATGAGCCGACGATCGCCGAGGTGGTCTCGCGCTACCTGGAACGTGCCGGATACAGCACGACCGTGGCTGCGACCGGCCCGCAGGCGCTGGAGATGGCGGCCCGCCAGCGCCCCGATCTCGTCGTGCTCGACCTGATGCTGCCCGGGATCGACGGACTCGAGGTGATGCGCCGGCTGCGCCAGCCGGAGGGCCCCCCGATCGCCACGATCCTGCTGACCGCCAAGGGCGACGAGTCAGACCGGGTGATCGGGCTGCGCCTGGGCGCCGACGACTACGTGGTCAAGCCGTTCTCGCCGGCGGAGCTGGTGGCGCGCGTGGACGCGGTACTGCGCCGGGTCGACACGGCTGCGGGTTCGCAGGAGATGATCGAGCTGGAGGACATGACGATTGACCCCGCCGGCCGGCGCGTGTTCGTGCGCGATGAGGAGGTCTCGCTGACCCAGCGTGAGTTCGACGTGCTGCTGTTCCTGGCTCGCCATCCCGGCCAGGCGTTCAGCCGCAACCAGCTGATGGACGCCATCTGGCAGTACTCGTTCTACACCGACACCTCGACCGTCACCGTCCACATCCGCCGGCTGCGGTCCAAGATCGAGGCCGATCCGGCCCAGCCGACTCACATCGAGACCGTGTGGGGCGTCGGCTACCGGTTCGCTCCGTGAGCCGCCTGGCCGCACAGCTGCGCCGGGGCGCGGGGCCGCTCTCGCGCCAGTTCGCGCTGGTGGTGGCGATCGGCGTGGCCCCCGTGCTGGTGGCGCTCGTGGTCGTCTCGCTGCTAATGATCCTGTCTGGCCACGAGGCGGTGCTGGTGGCCGCGATCGTGCTCGGCGCCGGTCTGCTGGCGATCCTCGGAACCCGGCAGGTCGCCAATGGGATTCTGCGTGACGTCGAGTCGGTCCGCGACGGGCTGGCGGCCGTCGCCCGCGGTGAGCGGGAGGGCCAGATCACCACCGAGGCGCGCGACGAGCTCGCCGAACTGGCCGTCGCCGCCAATGCGATGATTGCCCAGCTGGAGGTCCAGGAGGACGCGCGCAACCAGTCAGACTCGGCGCGTCGTGATCTGGTGGCCGCCGTCTCCCACGACCTGCGCACGCCAATCACGTCGCTGCGGCTGCTGGCCGAGGCGGTCGGCGACGACATCGTCGACGGCGAGGTCCGGCGCGGCTATCTGGTGCGGATGAGGACCCACATCGACGCGCTCAGCGCGCTCATCGACGACCTGTTCGAGCTCTCCCGGCTGGAGGCCGGCGACATCCGCTGGTCGCTGGAGCGGGTTCCGCTCGGCGAACTGGTGGGCGAGACCGTCGAGGCGATGCGCACCGAGGCCGAGGCCAAGGGCGTGGCGGTGTCGGCCAGCGTCCCGGCCGAGCTCTGCCCGGCCCGTGCCGACTCCGAGAAGCTCCAGCGCGTGCTGTTCAACCTGATCCAGAACGCGATCC
>JBPCPC010000248.1:0-12949 GCA_050999585.1 Solirubrobacteraceae bacterium
AGCTCCAACGGCTCCTGGCCTGCTGGGACGGGACCTGCCCCGTCTGCCGCAGAGCGCTGCCGCCCGATCACGCATTCCACGAGACATGACCTAACGGAGCACTACTAACGGTGTCGCCCGGCGTCAAGCCGGGTCCGGACGGAAAGCTGCACGACGCCTTCAGCGTGACCGACTTCACCCTCCACTCCGGACAGCCGGTGAAGCTCGTCATCAACAACACCGACACGTCTCCTCACAGCATCAACGCTCCCGCCGCCGGCGTGAACATCGTCGTCCGCCCAGGGACGCACACCTATACGCTGGTCGTGCGTCGAACCGGTCGCTTCGAGTGGTACTGCATGATGCCGTGCGACCCCTTCGCGATGGCCCACGTCGGGTATATGCGCGGCTTCATCACAGCGCTGTGACCCCAATCAGCGGGCACCTTCGCGTCTCGGTCGCGGCTAGCCTCCGATGAACGGAAAGCGCTCGCCCCAGGTCCGGGCATCGCACTCACGCCTGGCGACATAAGGATCGTCAGGCAGCCTCGAGGTAACACTGCTCGGTCGCCCTCACGGTCGTCGACAGACCCGGTTTGCGCGGATGCCGCGGATCGAGCTGAAAGGTCGAAGATCTCTCTCATCTTTCGACGGAAGGAGAGGGACCATGCGAGCCCCAAGGCCCCGTGAGCGACCGCCCAGACCCGTCAGCCTGTACGTGATGATTCCCCATCAGCATCCCGTGGTCGGCCCCTTTGATGTTTCCGCCGTTGCGCGTGCCGGCCTTGATTACGGGCATCGGCGGCTCCTTTCTTGCGCGTGTTGTTTGTAGAGCTGGCGTTCGCGTTCGTTGCGGGTGAGCTCGGCCGCCAGCAGCCAGCTGTCGCCGGCGGCGGCATGCTGGCCTGCCTGCTCGAGCACGTGCGCGCGGACCGCGGGGAGATAGCTGTAGGCGCGGAGCCGCGGATCGCTGGATAGCGTGTCGAGCTCGGCCAAGGCTGCTTGGGGGCCGTTGACCATCGCGACCGCAACCGTGCGGTTGAGCTCGACGACCGGGTTAGGCCACACGGCGCGTAGGACGTCATAGAGGCCGAGGATCGTCTTCCAGTCAGTGTCCTGCGGTCGTCTCGCGCGGGCGTGGCAGGCGGCGATACCGGCCTGGAGCATGTACGGGCCGACCGGCGAGCCTGCCGCGGCGAGCCGTTCGGCGCGGTGCATCGCCTTCCGGCCGCGGCCGGTCAGCAGCCGGTCCCATAGCCGGCGGTCCTGGTCGAGGATCAGCACCGGATCGCCGTCCCCGGTGGTCCGGGCTGGGATCCGTGCCGTCTGTAGCTCAAGCAGAGCCAGGAACCCTTGCACCTCGGCCACGCCGGCCAGCGCGCCGGCGAGCACGCGAGCCAGGCGAAGCGCCTCTTCGCACAGGGAGGGACGGATCCACTGGGGCCCGGAACTCGCCGCGTACCCCTCGTTGAAGATCAGATACATGACCTGGAGGACGCCCGGCAGCCGCTCGCGAATCTCTTCGGGAGACGGCAACTCAAAGGCCACACGCTTGTCGCGGCGCGTCCTTTTGGCGCGGACGATCCGCTGTGCGGCCGCGGGCTCGCCGATCAGCAACGCGCGCGCGATCTGATCAGTGCTCAAGCCGCCGAGGCAGCGCAGCGTCAAGGCCACGCGGGACTCGATTGAGAGCGCGGGGTGACAGGCGGTGAAGATCAGCCCAAGCAGCTCATCGCCGATCTGATCGTCGGGGGGCGCATCACGCCCGGCGTCTGCGGCCTGGTTCTGGCGCTCTCGCTCGTGGTGAAGTTCTGGGAGCTTGCGTTGCATGGTTTTGTGCCGGCGGATCTGGTCAATCAAGCGGTTCTTCGCGGCGGTCATCAGCCAGCCGCCGGGGTTGGGCGGGATTCCGTGAGCCGGCCACTGCTCCAGCGCCGCTACCAGAGCGTCCTGGGCGAGGTCCTCCGCATCGGCCAGGTCGCCGGTCCGCCGCGCGAGGCTCGCGATGAGGCGGGCGGCCTCGATCCGCCACACAGCCTCGACGGCGGCTGGACTGCCGTGGCGCACTGCTTTAGGTGACGCGGGCACGTTGTGGATTGGATCGCTGGGCCTGGTGGGCATCGGCTCCGAGGATGATCGCGGTCTGCCGGACGAGCGGTGGTGATCGCCCGGCAAACCGCGCGCCGGGTTTCAGGCGGGCGGACCGAAGTCCTCCGGACCGAGCACCTTGAGCACCTGCACGTCGCACTCGTAGCCGGGCCAATGCTCGACGTGCGCGTGCACGAACCGGCTGGCCCACTCCACGGCCTCCTCCTTGGACGCGACCTGATAGATCGCGTAGCTGACCAGCTCCTTGGCCTCGGTGAACGGGCCGTCGCTGACGCTCATGCTTCCGCCCCGTGAGCTCGATTCGGGCTCCAGCGGCGCTGGGTGACAGGCCCGCGGTGTCGAGCAACACGCCGGCCTGGGTGGCCTGCTCGCCCAGCTGCGCGATCGCGGCCATCAGCTCACCGGGCGGCGGGCCGTCTGGAGTGGAGGTGGCGGTGAGCAGAGTGATGTAGCGCATGATTTGTCCTCTCGCTTGTCTTTGGTGTTGATGTTCAGCGTTGTGGCTGTCGTTGGGCCAGCAGCTCGACGGTCCTGTGAACGCGTTCCTGGCGGGTCTCAGATCGCTTGGCCTGCTCGATCCAGGTCACGTGGGCGTGACGGCGGCTGTAGGACAGCTCGTCAAAGAACGCCCGAGCATCGGAATCACCCGCCCGCGCGACGGCCAGACCGTCAGGGACCGCCACCGTGCGAGGCGTTTCGCCGAGCTCGAGCTCCACGTGTAAACGCTCACCGGCGATCACTCCGGCCGTCTCACGGACCGCGGCGCTGACCGGGATCTTGGGCACGCCATGCATCGTTCCGACTGTGCTCTGGTAGGTGTGGCCGTTGATCGTCACCTGGACGCGCGGGCGCTTGCCAGCGCCAAATCGCTCGAGGATCTCAGCCGGAACGTCGATCCCTGTCGCATTCTTGCCCTCGGCCTGCTTGAGCTCGGCGTCGAACTCAATCATCCTCGTGCTCCTTCCGGCGTCGCCAGGCCTGCAGGCGGGACCGCCCGGTACAGCCCGACCGCCATGTAGCTCAACCAGCCGGAGGTGATGATCGCCGCCGCCGTGAAAGCGAGGTTGATGCCCGCGCTCCCGTCACCGCTCGCGATGCCCAGGAAGGCCAGCGCAAAAAGCCCACCGATGAGCCGAGCGACAAGTGCCGGGCGCGATGCGCCACGCCTGCTCATCCCGCGAGCGATAACAAAGCACGTCGCGGTCAGGCACACGAAGCCGACCGAGCCGCTGAACAAGTGCAGCATCCCGTGCGGGCTCAGATGTTGCGCCGGCCCAGCGGGGGTACCCGCTGGAAACCCGTTCGCCGGATCGGCCCGAAATAGCCCCGCGAATACCAGCCCGACGCCATACCCAGCCAACAGCCGCGGCGCCCAACGCCCGTCCACCAACTCGCGGCCCACCGCACGACGCATCCCGACCGCGCCAACAATGATCATGACGCCGGTAATCGCGAGGTTCGCCATCTGGATCCAGCCCAGATGACCCAGCACCAACAGACTCCATCCGTCCCCGCGCAGGCTGAACCCGGTTCGGGTCACCGCCTGCGCCAGCGACACCAGCACGTAAAACGGGCCGGCCAGCACGAGATAACCAAGCAGGCTCTTCGTGACCGCAGTGGCGCGATCACAAGCATCGTCATGGGCAATCCGGGTCCCCGGAGCGCTGACAGGTGAAACAGACACGACGTCCTCCTAGAGCGTTGCGGCCGCCGCCAATCGGCGACTCGATGCCCCCTCCACGAACAAGCGGCCGCCAGATCGACATCCCGCGCAAGAAATTTCTCGTGCCCCAAAGTCTCTAAGCGAAGCGGTCGCTCTCGGCGCCGCCGGCGCTCTGGATGTCAAAGCGGCAGCGCCCAGTCAGTCTCGCTAGGAAATGAGTCAGCGGCAACGACAAACCCGCTCTGCGGGTGCCACGCGCAGCTCGGGCGTAACGCCGACTCCCCCGCCGTGCGCGGAGCGCGCACCCGGTTGACGATCGTGTACGTCCGTCGGCAGGCGCCGGTGGCACGATCGCGTCGGCAGCATCGGGATCGTCGGCGTCGGGCATCCACCCGCCACCACGAGCGTTCGAGTCGCCCAGAAGCGATGACGAGAGGCCACGACCCGATCGCTGAGGTGGATCAGATGACTGCACTCGCGATGTCGGTCCGGCCGAAGTCGTCGTCTTTGAACAGCAGCGGGCGGTGCAGCTGGTTGCGAGCGCATAGGAGAAGCAGTCTCCGAAGGTGAGCCCGACGGATGCGTGGCCCTTGCCGTAACGCTGGAAACCGTCGCGAGCGAGATGCGCCTGTGCGTCGTCGACTGCGACAGGGCGAATCGCGGCGGCGGTGAGGAGATCGTCGAGGTCGCGGACGCCTTCGGGGCCGGTCTTGGCGAGCATCACGATCGATGCCTCGACGAGTGTCGCGGCTGAGATGAGTACGTCGTCGGCCTCGGTCAGGAGTTGGATGAAGCGGTCGCGCTCGGGCTCGCCGAGCAGAATCGCGATCAGCGCGGACGTGTCTACGACCACAATGCGGTCCTAGGCGAGGAGGCCGTCGGGTTCGTAGCCGAGGATCTCATCGGCGGGGCGGTGATCCAGGATCCGGCGGGCGCTGCTGCGCGTGGCGATCTCGGTGAGTGCCTGGACTCGCTGCTCGTGCGGCACCGAGCCCTGGACGCGCTCGAGGCGTTTGCTGACGGCCGTCGTGACGGCGGTAGTGATGCTTTCCCCGGTCGCTGCGGCGAGCTCGCGCGCGAGGCGATCGGCCGTGTCGTCTTTGATGTTCAACGCCACGACGCCAGGAAGAATGCACCCGTCTTTCTTCCTCGCGACCATGCTCGAGCAGTCGAACAGCGGCGCGATGAAGGGGAAGCTGAGGGAGATGCCGACATCGCCGAAACGATCTCTCGCACTCGTGCTCGAAGAATGCGCGTTTCCCGGGCCGATCCATAGGCCCACTCGTCAGTCGCTGGGCGTGCCGCCGCGCTGCTCAGCGGCGGCGTCTCGCGGCTTGACGACCCCGGCCCGCTCACCGAGGACCGTTGCCAGCTGCTCGGCGTCGCGGGCCTCGATCCGTTCCGGCACGGCGATGCCAACCGTGGCGAGCGCATCGCCAAGGCCGGCTCGCTCGCCGATCAGCACGACCGCATAACCGTGGCGGTCGAACTCCTGGATATGCTCGGCGGCCTGCTCGAGCAGCGGCGCCGCGAGCTCCGGCCCGTACCAGGCCGGCGGCAGCGTGATCACACCCCAGCCGGCGCGGTCGAGCACGCGGAGGACATCGAAACCGGCGGACCCCTGGTTGATCAATTCGTCGGCGACCACGGCCACGCAGAAGCCGCGGTCGTCGTACTCCATCATGCCTCCAGGAAAGCGCCGAGCACGGCCCGCTCGGCGTCCGGCGGGCGATCCAGTCGGGTGTGGGTGATGCCCAGCGCGCGCGGCTGGGCGATCCCGCGGTCGGCGAGCTCGGCCAGCAGTTCTTCCACCAGCACGCCCTGGGCCCCGGTCAGCTCGGGTCCGTCCGGCGGCCACTGTGGCCGCCCGCCGCGGCTTGCGTCCGAGCTTGAGAGGTGCACGCCCATCGTGGGACTGCCCTCCACGCCGACAAGCACCACCTCGTCCCCGCGGCCCAGGTGGGCAGCGATGGCGCTCACCACGCCACCGACGATCCGCCGGCAGTGGCGCCGGAACGCCGGCGTGTCGTACTGCTCGCGCACCGCCCAGAACCGGTTCAGGCCGGCGAAAGCCAGCTCTGGGCAGGGCATTTGCACCAGCTGCCAGTCGCGCTCGCGCAGTTCCGCCACAAATGGGGAGTACACGCCCGGGTAGTACGCGCCGCCGGCCGTCCGCGAGTTCTGGTTGAGCAGACAGTGCGCCACAAACGCCACCTTCGCCATCGCGCGAGCATAGCCGCGCGCGACGGCCCCACCGAGGCGGCCTCCGGGCCGGCGGCCCGCGCTGGTAGATTCAACCGTCCCACGGTGGGCGTAGCTCAGTTGGTAGAGCTCCTGGTTGTGGTCCATGCGGTCGGGGGTTCGAGTCCCCTCGCTCACCTCTCGTGAAAAGTGCCCGTTAGCAGGTAGTTTGTTCTGTCGCGAGTGGTATTGATTTGTTGGCCACCCGGCCGTTGTACCAGTTCGTTGTACCACTCGGCCAGCAAACCGTGGTCTCATTCGCAGCCACGGCGGGTGCGTGGTCAACGGCGGCGATGAGGGGGGCACCGGGATCCGCCGTCGTAGGATCCGCGCGTCGGAGACCGCTTCGCTCTGGCGGTGATCTCGCTGGCGCTCGATGAGGGTGACGCGGCCGAGGTACCGTTCGGCCGCGACCGCGTGCTCGCTGGTCCTACCAGTGATGAGCGAGAATCGCTGTGGCGAGGTGGGGGAGTGTGTCGGCCTGGACGTCGGGGTGGGGAAACACGGAGGGCCAGCCGCGAGGGTCGTGGCGGACCCAGGCTGTGCGCATGCCGCCGTGGGCCGCCCCGGCGAGGTCCCACGGATGGGTCGCGATCAGCGCGACCCGCTCGGGATCCTCCTCGAGTTTCGACAGCGCGTACGAGTAGACGTCAGGGTGCGGCTTGAACGTCGGTACGCCATCGACGCCCAATACCTCTTCTATAAACGGCAGCAGACCGCATGCCTCAAGGGTCGCGCGTCCGCCATCGGCGCCGGAATTCGTCAGCGCAACGATCCGCAGACCGGCGTCCCGGAGTGTCGCGAGCGCGTCGGCAGCGCCGGGTCTGGCCGGTAGCGACGCGGCGCTGGCAAGCGCCTGCGCGCTGACGCCGGGATCGAGACCGGCTGCGGCGGCGACGACGTCGATCGCCGCGCTGAGGTGGTCGCGGAACGTTCGCTCGACGTCGTCCAACAGGGCGGCCACCATGGCCGTGGAGATCGCGTGCTCCAGGACACGCTCACCGAGCTCCGGGCGCGCCCATACTGCGCCGATGGCCGAGGGATCGGTCAGCGTGCCGTTCACATCGAGCAGCACCGCGCGCACCATGAACCGATCATCGCAAGCTGCCGTGGTCGTGCGCGGACCGGCGTCCCACACACGGCGATGGGCCCCGGCGTCGCAGACGCGCAAATCGCCGAGAGCAGGGCCCCGAGGACGCGGTCTGCGCTCATCCTTGTGCCTAGGCAACGTCGCCACCGGAGTCGCGCAATTGGCGAGAAGCGTGCTCAGCACCGAGTTCGTCTGGCCCTGCCTTTCGGGCGCGGCGCGTTGGGGGTGTCAGCGGCCCTCCAGCCACGCGCGCTCGGCTGCGTACTGGCGGGCGACCGGTTCGGGACGATCGTCGCCGAGAAGGTCGTCTCTGAGGGGCGCGCCTTGGGGCGCGAAGTACCAGGCTAGGCACCGGTAGGAGGCCCGGAGGCCTCCGAGCGCCTCCGCCTCGACGCGCAGCTGCGTGCCGGGCACGGAGGCCGTCAGCGTGTCGCGCTCGTAGATCGAGGTGATGCGAACGATGCGCCAAGCATCGTCGGTGCGCTGTGCGCGGTACTGCGAGCGGCAGAAGGAGACGAGGTCGCCGGCGACGCCGCCGACCTCGATGTCGAACTCGATCCCAAGCGGCAGCTCGGCCCAAGCGCGGTCGCCAGCGACGCGCACTACCGGGGGCGACAGTCGGTGGCGACCCCAGACGCCATGGACCGAGCGCTCCTGCGTCTGACGCACGAACTGCGCCGCCGGTCCGGTGAACCAGCTCATGTCGATAACGGCGTCGTCTGAGAAGCAAGCTCCCATCTCTTGCCACCAGCCGCGGTCGCGGCTTTGGCGCTCGCGTAGGACGAGCTGGACCACGGCCGGCGCGTCGGCTGACTGCGCGGGGTCCTCGAGGCCGGCGCTCGTGGGTTCAGGCGCGCGATTAGCTCGGGCAGGCGGTTCGCCCCTGACAGCCCGCGCTCAGTGGTCGACTCTGCTGTGACCCCAGCATCGCGCATCGCCTGATCGAAGATATCCATGTCGAGCGCTTCGACGCTTGAGAGGTGCTCGACGGTGTCCGGGGTGACCATGGTGTTCAACAGGGTCAGGGCGGCGCTCGTGGCGCTGCCAAGCTTGAGGCCCTCGACGAGGGCGACGGGATCGATGCCGGCCTTGATTCCCAGCGTGACGACGTCCGCGATCGCCGCCTGGTTGACCATCAGTAGCGCGTTGTTGAAGAGCTTGGCGATCTGACCGGCTCCCGTATTTCCGGAGCGGACGACGTGCGCGGCGAAGGCCTCAAAGAGGGGCGTGCAGCACTCGACGACGTCTTCCGGGGCGCCGACGAGCGTGGTCAGTGTCCGCGCCTGGGCGGCGGGGCGGCCGCCGCTGACGGGGGCGTCGAGCGCGTCGACCCCGTGCTCGGCCGCCAGCTCGGCGAGCTGCATCGCGTTGCGCGGCAGACCCGTCCCATGGTTGACGATCACCGCGCCGGGCCGCATCGCCCCCAGCAGCTCCCCGGAGGCGAGGCGCAGGACGTCGTCGTCGGTGGAGACGCACAGGCCGACAACGTCGCACGCTGCCCCCAGCTCGGCGACAGTGTTGTGCGCGACGTGGGGCGTGTCGCTCAGCGCCTGCAGCGACTGCGGGCGCCGGGCCCAGACGTGCAGCTCGTAGCCGGCCTCGGCGATCGCCGTGGCCATCGCCAGTCCCTGGTCGCCGAGCCCGATGAACCCGCCGGCACGGATCTCCGTGGTCGCGTCGCTCATGAAGACCGCTCACGCGTTCCGGTAGCGGCCCGCGAGCTCTGGACTCTGCGCCCCGAAGGCCGCCAGGTCGGCGGCGAAGACCGCGTCCAGCAGCGAGGCGTCCTCGACACCCGGCGCCGTCACGGTCTCGCCGAGCTCAAGGCCCCGCAGACAAGCGGAAACGACGTCCTGGGCGCTCATCCGCGGCACAGCGCTCAGGTCCATGCCCTGCACCTCGTGAAACTCAGTGGCCACGACGCCCGGACAGACAACCTGCACGCGGATCGGCGTGTCCTGAAGCTCGGCTGCCAGCAGCTGCGCGAACGCGAAGGAGTTGGCTAGACCGCCGCCGTAGATCGCGCGGCGTGGCATCACCGACCCGGGTGCCGGGCCGCTGAAGGCAATCATCCCCGCGATGTTGATGATCGTCCCCTCGCCGCGCTCGAGCATGCCCGGGAGCGCGGCATGGGCGAGCAGCATGGGCGCGACATTCTTGATGTGCACGAGCTCGGTCGCCTGCTGCGCCGACAGCTCGGCCAGCGGCATGTAGTGCGCGACGCCCGCGTTGTTAATCAGGTGCGTCAGCGGCCTCGAAGCGGCGATCTCGGCGACGGTACGCACGCCGTCGTCGGTCGACAGGTCCGCGGCCACGATCTGCACCTCGACCTCCGCGTGCGTGTCGGCGAACTCCTGCAGACGTTCCTTGCGCCGGCCGACGATGACGAGGTCGTGACCGTCGGCGGCGAGACTCTCAGCGAACGCCCTCCCGATGCCCGACGTGGCTCCAGTGACAAGTGCAAGTTGATTGTTCATGCCTTGACTGTCCTCCTGCGGCCGGGCCGGCAAAAGGGGACAAGCTGTCCCCCCCGATGTAGTCACCGTGTCGCATAATTGACGTATGGACCAGGCCGGGCTCGCCGACTTCCTGCGCCGCCGCCGCGAGGCGCTGCAGCCCTCCGACCTCGGGCTGGACCCCGGGCGCCGCCGCCGCACCGCCGGGCTGTGACGCGAGGAGGTCGCGGCCCTCGCCTACATATCGACGAACTTCTACATCCGACTGGAGCAGGCTCGAGGGTCGCGCCCCTCAGCGGAAACCGCCGCGTCACTCGCCCGCGCGCTGCGCCTCACCCCGGCCCAGCGCGACCACCTTTTTGAGCTGTCCGGGCACACCGCGCCGCCTCGGGCGTTTCGCACTGACCATCCGAGCCCCGGGCTGTTGCGCGTGCTCGCCCGGATCGACATCCCGGCCCAGATCGTCTCCGACCTCGGCGTCACCCTCGCCCAGAACCCACTGGCCCGGGCGCTGGTCGGCGACCAGACCCACTTCACCGGGCCGCGGCGCAGCGTCCTTGTCCGCTGGTTCACCGATCCCGAATCGAGAAGCATCCACCCCGACGACGATCACGCCGAGGTCTCCCGCGGGCACGTCGCCGCGCTGAGAGCGGTGCACGGCGCGCCTCGCGAAGACCCCGAGGCTGACGAGCTGATCGCGCTGCTACTCGAGCGAAGCGGAGAGTTCGCCGAGCTGTGGCAGCACCACGAAGTGGCCAGCCGCTCAGGGTCAATCAAGCGGTTCCTCAACCCGTTGGTCGGGACACTCACCCTCGACTGCCAAATTCTCGTGGGTGACAACGCCGCCGAGCGACTCGTTGTCTTCGCCCCAGCACCCGGTACGGAGGACGCTGCCAAGCTCGACCTGCTCGCCGTCGTCGGAACCCAGCAGTTCGACGAGGTGCCAGCCGCCGAACGCCGATGACAGCCGCCCGTCCGCGGCACGAGGCGGAGCAGCGGCCACCGGCGCCGGCTGCGCCGCGAGCATCAGATCGGCGACGCGCCGGTCCACGCGGGCAAAGAGCAACCTCAGCACGTGCGAGCGTAAGCGCCCGCCTTGGACCGCGCCAGTGATGCAACGGCTCCGTTGCGGTGTCGGACTCGTACCAGCGCCTCTGACTCCCCCCTTGAAGTCGCTCAGTCCGACTGCTTCGCTGCAGCATCCGCGTGCAAGCAACGGACCGTTCGGCAGGCCGGTGCTGCAGGCTCGCTGATCGCCGAGAGCAGGGCGCGGCTTCGCCGCCGAGGAAACTTCGCATTGCGTATGCAGCGTTTGGCGAGAAGGAGAGAGCTCGCGATGTGACCGCGCGGTCCCGCTTTGCTGTTCTCGGGGGTGCGGATCCGAGTCTGCCGCTCCGGCTGGAAGCGGCAGCCACGGCGAGAGTGCCGCGACGAGGCGAGAACGTCGCTACCACCGCGACGTCCTGGTTCCGTGTCCGAGGTCAGCGTCGGGTGGCGCTAGCTGGGAGAACCTGATCGGGGTGCGCCAACCCGGCTTGGAGGTCACGGATCATCGTGCCCATATGCCCCGATGCGAGCAGCCCCGGCCCGAGGGGCCCGGATGAATTCTCACCGACGGGCGGGAGAAGTTGCAGGGCGGCCCGAGTCGGAGCGAACATATGACCAAGCTGCCAGCGGATCTCCGCACTGACAGCGTCTTGTCGGTCGGGGGCGGCGAGACCAGCTGCTTTGGCGGCATACGCCGCGGCACCCAGGGCATGTGCGCCCATGTGGGCAATAGCCGCGGCCTGCCCCGCGGCTCGGGCGGCTGCCGCTGCTGCAGGAGCGTCCACGTCATGAGCGGCGCCGCCACTGACGAATCGGCGGCGGATCTCTCCAGCGACATCTAGCTCGCCACGAGCGAAGGCTCGCGTCCGGGCGATCGCGTCACGGGGCCGGCCGTCCTCTGGAGCTTCCGCCTCAAACAACTTCAACACCCGCTCTGCGCAGTCCGCTGCCCACGCCGCGACGATCCGCCGGTCGGCTTCGCTCAGCGTCTGCGGAGACCCCATACGCCATTCTTCCACGCGCTGCGCCACCCCACAGAGGCGCCTGACGACCTCGACGGCGTCCTCAAGAGACCTGCTTCCCACGAGAACCCAGCCACCAGACGCGGCGGGGGGCGGGGTAGCGGTGGCTGCTTCGGATCCGCCCACTTCAGAAGCGGCAGCAATGATCTCGCTGCCCAGTTGGCGACGAAGCAGCCACGACCGGCGGGTCTGCGAAGCGGTGGTGCGGTGATCGCGTAGACGATGACCTGCCGGGAGGCGAGGTCGAAGCGGCGGCTCAGAGGATGACGAGCCGCCGGTTCTGCGGCACCCGCCGGGGACGGTACAGCTCGCTGCGAGCACGCATGATGAGGTGGCCCGGAAAACGCCTCAGGTATCTTCCTGTTTTTGATCGGTACGGAGGCGGCCTGCGAATGACTCTCGATGATCGATGATCATCACCCGATCGAGGCGGGTGAAAGGGCCGCAACGAGCGGCTGTCATCGTGACGAGATGTACCAGGACTCACCTCGGGGCGAAATCAGGACCTGCGGCCCTCGCCGGCGTGCTGGCGCTCATCCCGCTGATGTTGCTGCCCGTCGCGAGCCTTATGGCCAGGACGTATGAGCTGTTCCCGTTCTGCTGCTTTCCGCTGCTCATGCTCGGGGCCGCGCTGTTTGATCGCGACCGTCCAGAGGCCGCCGGACCGGCCGACGACGCCGAGGGCTCGGGCGGCGATGGCGGCTCGCCGACTCGGGACATACCGCCGAACGTGCCGAGCGGCGGGCTGCTGTTGCCCGACGCCGTGCTAGCCGCCCGTCGCTACCGGGGCGAGCCCGCCTCGCCGCTGAGCCCGTCGCGCACGCGGCGCCCAGCGCATCCGCCCGAGCGGCGTCCGGCCCCCCTCCGCCACTGAGCCGCCGCCCCTGGTTCCGGCACCGAGTGGCCCTCCCTTGTCTTTTTCGACTTGGTGGCAGGCGCGGCTCGACGACGCACCTGCTTCTGATCCGGCCGCGATCGGAGCGGGAGTCAGTTTCTCGTGGCCGCTCGGGCGACTTTGCCGAAGTCTGTGAGGCCGGAGCCGAGACGGCTGCTGGCCGTCGGCCCGGTGGTCTCCCGGGCCGCCGGGTCACGTTTGCGGTGCGTCACGAACGCTGAAGGAGGTGTTGTGTAGGAGACATCTTTCATAGGCGGTGCTGTGCGAGAGATGGAGGCTTGTTGGCCCTCCAGCGTCGGCCCTGCGGGGGCGGGCGCTAAACCTCGATCCACCGTTTGAGGGGTTGTTGGCTTTGAGTGATGGATTGCGCGCTGTGGGTGGGGCCAGTTGAAGCGTCCGCGGCTGGTGTTGTGGGTTTGGGCTGTTGGTGATCGGGTCGGGTTGGTGT
>JBPCPC010000250.1:0-34600 GCA_050999585.1 Solirubrobacteraceae bacterium
AGACCAACGCGCTGCAAACCTCCAGCAACAACTGACCCGTTGTGGGCGCTCCCCCTCGCCCTGAGCTTCCTGGGGGGCCCGCTTGGGTCGCAGTAGTGTCTCTGCGCATGAGCACAGCCAACATGAACACCACGCTGGGCACGATCGGACTCGAGCTGTTCGACGACGACGCTCCCAAGACCGTCGAGAACTTCCGCAAGCTGGCCACCGACGGCTTCTACGACGGCATCATCTTCCACCGGGTGATCCCGGACTTCATGATCCAGAGCGGTTGCCCGCAGGGCACCGGCACGGGCGGGCCTGGGTACGAGTTCGAGGACGAGTTCAACGATCACAAGGTCGTGCGCGGCGCGCTGGCGATGGCTAACGCCGGTCCCAACACCAACGGCTCGCAGTTCTTCATCGTCACCGCCGACAGCGCCCCCTGGCTGGACGGGAAGCACACCGTATTCGGCCAGGTGACGGCCGGGATGGACGCCGTCGATGCGATCGAGGCGATCCCGACCGGGGCTCAGGACCGACCGTCGGATCCGCCCTCGATCGAGTCGATCGAGCTGGACGCCTCCTAGCGATGGCGAGCGTCGACGAGCGGACCCCGGATAGCCAAAGCCCGTCCACCCCCGCCGGCGTTCGCACGATCCCGGTGGAGAACCCGGCCACCGGCGAGCTGATCGCCACGATCCCGATTCAGGGCGCCGACGAGCTGGCCGAGATGGCGGCGGCCGCACGCGAGGCTCGGCCCCAGTGGGAGGCGATCGGCTTCGACGGCCGGGCGCGGATCATGCGCCGGGCGCAGAAGTGGTTCTTTGACAACGCCGACCGCGTGCTTGACCAGGTCGTCGCCGAGACCGGCAAGACCTACGAAGATGCCCAGCTCACCGACTTCGGCTACACCGCCGCGGCGCTCGGGTTCTGGGCCAAGCATGCGGCCAAGTACCTGGCCGACGAGCGGGTGCCGTCGTGGGACAACCCGGCCGTGGCCGGCAAGAAGCTGCTGATCCGCTACGCGCCACTCGGCGTCGTCGGCGTGATCGGCCCGTGGAACTTCCCGATCGTGAACTCGTTCGGTGACTGCATCCCGGCGTTGATGGCCGGCAACACGGTGATCCTCAAACCCTCCGAGGTCACCCCGCTGAGCGCTTTGCTGATGGCGGAGATGCTGCGCGAGTGCGGACTGCCGGAGGGCGTCTTCCAGGTGGCGACCGGGGATGGCGGCACCGGCGCGGCCCTGATCTCGCAGGTCGACTGCGTGATGTTCACGGGCTCCAGCGCAACCGGGAAGGCGGTGATGCGCGCGGCCGCGGACGCGCTCGTGCCGTGCTATCTCGAGCTCGGTGGCAAGGACCCGATGATCGTCTGCGCCGACGCCGATGTCGAGCGTGCCGCCAATGCGGCCGCCTACTGGTCGATGAACAACGCCGGCCAGGTGTGCATCTCGGTCGAGCGCTGCTACGTGGAGCAGCCGATCTATGACGAGTTCGTCGCCAAGGTGACCGACAACGTGCGCGCCCTGCGTCAGGGGGAGCCGACCGGGGTCGGGACGGTGGACGTCGGCGCCGTGATCTTCGGACCGCAGCTGGACATCGTCGGCGAGCACGTGCGCGATGCGGTGGCTAAGGGCGCCAAGGTGCTCACCGGCGGCCACGGCCATTCCGGGCGCGGGCGCTACTACGAGCCCACCGTCCTGGTCGACGTCGACCACTCGATGAAGATCATGACCGAGGAGACGTTCGGTCCGACGCTGCCGATCATGAAGATCACCTCGGCGGAGGAGGGCGTGCGGCTGGCCAACGACTCCGATTACGGACTACAGGCCAGCGTCTGGACCGGCGACACCGAACGCGGGGAGGGGCTGGCGCGCCGGATCGAGGCGGGCGTCGTGTGCGTCAACGATGCGCAGGTCAACTACACCGCGCTGAACCTGCCGATGGGCGGTTGGAAGAGCTCGGGGCTGGGCACCCGCCACGGCTCGGCCGGAATCCGCAAGTACACCAAGGTGCAGTCGCTGCTGGTCACCCGCCGGGCGCTCAAGCGTGAGCCGTTCATGTTTCCCTACAAGGCTCGCCAGACGCTGTTACTGCGCCGCTTCCTGAAGCTGGTCTACGGCCGCGGCAGACGCGACTGACGGGGGCCGGGGGTGCGGAGTCCGCGCCACGCCGCGCGGACTCCGATCAGGCCCGATGGTGGTGCTAGTGCTTGGTCTTGGTCTTGGTCTTGACCACGACCGGCACGGTCTGGACCAGCTTGAGCTTCTCCGTGCACGTGTAGTGCGTCGAGTCGGTGGTTGTGCACGCCAGCGTGCCGGTGCCCGTGACCTTGCGAAACAGCCTGGTGCCGTTGGTGACCGTGATCGTGCCGGTGTAGGTGGCGGCCGTGAACGAGGTCGTCGTCGGCGGTCCGGTGTCCTGTGGCGCCAGGGTGTAGGCGCCGTAGATCGATCCGGTGTTGAACCACTGCTGGTACTTGCCCTGCAGGTCACCCGCGTCGTCTGAGGCAAACGAGCTCTGCTCGGCGCCGCCGTAGAGCGGCTTGGCACAGATGGCACGACCGGCCTGGGTACCGGACTGCGCCCCCTGGGTGACGGTGACGTCGCTCGACGGGATCTGCGATCCTCGATGCTCTTCAGCAGCGAGTAGTGGTTGAAGCTGTCCACCTGGTCCAGCGAGTCGGGCTTGACGTAGCGCGATCATCAGCAGTCCGACCTTCCCGCCGCCCGAATTGGTTCCCGGCGGGAGCGGGGTACCGCAGGCGGGCGTGGTCGAGGTGGGCGTCGTTGGGGTGGGCGTGGTTGGGGTGGTCGTGGTCGGGGTGGGGGCGGTGGTCGTCGTCGGCGTCGCAGTGGTCGGCGTCGCGGTGGTCGGCGTCGAGGAGGAGCTCGTGGTGCTGCTCGCGGTCGTCGTCGGGCAGGTTGTCGTCGGGCTCGTGGTGGTGGTCGGCGTTGTGGTCGCTGCGGGGGTGGTCGGCGTTGTGGTCGCTGCGGGGGCGGTCGGCGTCGTGGTGGTGGTGGCGGGGTTCGTCGTGGTCGCGCCGGTGTTCATCGGGCTCGACGGCTTGGGGAGATTGGGGAACGCCGGCTGGTCGCAGCAGCTCGTCGGGTCAGCGCCGGGCCCGGTCTGCGGCGCACCGTCGAACGTGATCGCGATCAGGCCGTCCTTTTTTGTAGGCGGCCGAGGCCTCGATCTCGGGCACGATCGTCTTCAGGAACCTGTCGGAGCGGGCAAGCCCGGCCGGGGCTCCCGGCGAACAGGGAACGTCTGAGCCGTCGTCGCAGGGCCCGGCGCGATGTAGGAGAACGCCGGCGTCGAAGCCGGATGGCTGGAGGTCCTTGGCAAGTTGCTCGGTGCCGACGTCGTCGGCATGGCATTGCGCACCGGCCAGCACCGAGCGGAAGTACACGAACGGGTTGCGCCAGGTCACGTACTGATCGGAACCCGAGACCGTCGGGTTGGCATCGGCGCCGTCGATCGGCGGATGGGGACAGGTCTTCTGGCCGATCCCCTGGTGGACGTAAGTTCGCCACCGCAGGCCGGCCTTCGCCAGCTGATCCGGGAGCGTGAGCGCCGTCGACGGGTACAGGCAGCCGGCGCCCGTCACCTGCGCCATGCGGCCGATCTTGGCCGGCGTGATGTCGGCGAACACCGGGCAGTCCTGGACCGTCTGCGGTGTCGGCCCCTGGCCGCTGATTAATGCGATCTCGTTGGCCAGCGCCGACGAGGCGACCCCGTAGTAATCGGTGATCAGTTCCCCCTGCCGGCGCAGTGTCGTGGCCAGGTAGGGATCGCCCTTCGGCGTCGCGAAAGACTGCTGGTAGCCGTGGTCAGACAGCTCGATCTCCCATACGTGCCTGACCGGCGGCAGGCCCAAGAGCCCGGTTGACGGCGAGGTGGTCGTCGGGCTCGAGGTCGTCGTCGGGCTCGACGGGCCCGCGCTGACGGTGACCGTCTGCTGCACGGGTGGGCTCGCGCTGGGAACCGACTCCGCCGGCCCCGCCCGCGACGGACTCGACGATCGGCCGCCGTTGCCGGCGCTCGCTGACCGGGCGGGTGCCGCGGGGCGCGGGGCGCGGGGTGGGGAGACCGCCACGACAAGCGCCCGCGCGAGGCTCTCGACCCCGCCCGTGCCCGTGCCCATCGCCGAGCCGATCACGCAGCCGAAGGCAAGCATCAACAGGATCGCCACCGCCGCCCGCCGGGCCGCCGGAACGAGGTTGTCGGAGCGCTCGGGGGCAGCGCCGACCGGCGTGGCCAGTCCGGTGCCCACCGCCCGGAGCGACCGGCCGCGCTCGTGGATCTCGCCGATCATCACGCCGATGCGGACCGGCAGCGCACCACGGCGGGCGCCGCAGCGCAGGCAGTAACGCTGATCGTGGGCCAACCCGCTGCCGCACTCGGTGCAGCGTGCTGTCGGGGTACGCGCGGTCGAGGTCATGACAACCCCCCAGTGTCACTTGCGGACCGCGTGTCAATTGTGAACATCTCGCCAATCAGCGGCGCGCGCGTTCACCGGTCACACGTTGGTCACACGGCCACCGAGAACCGCACCTAGTCTACCTGCCGGCTATGGCGACCGGACCCGCTGACCCCAACCAGGAGCCGCTGCCTGGAGACGCCGCGGGCAGCGAGGCGCCGACGCAGCACCTGGTGTCGGGAACCGTCGGTGACCGCTGCGTGAGCTGCTCCGCGCCGATGTCCAGCGACCAGCGGTACTGCGTCAGTTGCGGCGAGCGTCGGGGCACGGCGCGCTTCTCCCTGCCAGCGTCCCCGGCGGCCGCCGAGCCGCCGCCGGCCGGGTCATCGCCGCCAGCCGCACGCGGGCCCCGCGTGTCGTCCGGGGCGACGATGATCGCCGGGGTCGGGACGCTGCTGCTGGCGATGGGCGTCGGCGTCCTGATCGGGCGTGACACCGCCAACAACGTCAACGCCAGGGCCTGGTGGATTTCGGTGCCTCAGACGCGCCGTTGAACCCCACCCAGGCGGCGGGTTGTCACGGCTGTGTCCAGATCCCGTGGGCGCTGTCGGCGACCGGCGTCGGGTACCACGTCGCGGGTGTCGGCAATAAGCTGCGGCTGACCGGTCCGGTGCTGGCCAAGATCTACCTCGGCCAGATCACCAACTGGGACTCACCGGCGATCACCAGCCTGAACAAGGGCGTGCGCCTGCCGAACCTGAAGATCACCCCGGTCTTCCGCAGCGACGGCTCCGGTGATACGTACGCGTTGACCAACTACCTGAGCGACGTGAGTCAGACGTGGAAGAGCAAGGTCAACTTCGCGACCTCAGTGAGCTTCCCGACCGGCGTCGGGCAGAAGGGCAACTCCGGCGTCACGGCGGCGCTCGAGTCGACCAACGGCGCGATCGCCTACATCGCGGTCTCCTACCTGATCGCCCATCAGATCCCGGCGGTGGCAGTCCAGAACAGTGCGGGGAACTACGAGTACCCGAACCTGCATCAGATCGAGAGCGCGGCCCAGACGGTCAAGCACGTGCCCTCCAGCAACGAGTTGCACATCGTCGATCCGCTCAAGAGCGCGAAGATCGCCTATCCGATCTCCACGTTCACGTACGCGATCGTCCCGCGGGGGGGCCAAGCAGGCCGGCCTGCTCAAGCAGTTCATCCAGTACGACCTCACCACGGGTCAGCACTTCGGCGCGGGGCTGGACTTTGCGCCGATCCCGAACGTCGTGCTCGCCGCGGGCAAGAAGACCGCCGCGGGCCTTTAGCCCCGCTCACCCATTCGGCCCGGTCCGCATTACGTGGACCGGGCCGTCGTGCGTGCCGAGCTACGCGGTCAATGACCCTGGCAGGCGGGGAGATCGAGCGCGCCCCAGGCGCCTGCCGCCCGAGCCTCCAGCGGCGTCAGCTGGGTCTGCAGCGTCTTGATCGCCACGACCGGGTCGTTGCCGGCCTTCAGGCCCTTGAGCGACGACCGCAGTGCCGCCAGCTCCTGAGCGGTCGCCGTCAGCGCGGTGCGGTAGTGGGCGGCCAGGTCAGTGGGCGCCCGCAACCGCCGCAGCGCGGTCAGCTCGGGGGCCAGCGCGGCGACGCCGCCGCCGAGGAACCTCGCGCCCTGGCTGGGCAGCGCCGGGGTGGCAATGCGGGCGGTGCGTCGCTGGGCCAGCGTGCAGATGCGGGTCGCGCGCGTGCGCAGCTGGCCGGCCGAGAGCGAGTTCGCGCCACATCCGGCGATCACGACCACGATCAGGAGCATGATGGGCAGGCCGCGATAGCGGTGGGCTGCGGTCATCGGGCGGCGACGATGGCGCCTAGCTAGAAACCGTCTCGGGTGACGGTCAGGGCGCGCTGCGCGAGCTCGAGCACGCCCTCGCCGAACGTCTTCAGGTACGGGTCGTCGGTGGAGCCCTCGAGCGCGCGCTTGTAGTTGCCCTCCATGAACACCACCGCCTTCCACAGCGCCAGCGCCACGTACCAGTCCAGCGACTGAACCGAGCGGCCCGAGCGCTGCTCGTAGCGCGCGACCATCGCCTGGCGGGGCGGAAATCCGGGTCGGGTGGTGATCGCCTGCAGGTTGAACTTGCTGGGCGGGTCGTCGGACTGAGCCCACTGGATCATCATGTAGCCGACGTCGGCCAGCGGGTCGCCGATCGTGGCCATCTCCCAGTCGAGGATCGCCACCAGCCGGGCCGGCGCCTGCGCCGCCAGGATCGTGTTGCCCAGGCGATAGTCGCCGTGAACGATCGTCGCCGGCGGAGACTCGGGCCGGTTGGCGGCCAGCCACTCGCCGACCACCGCGACCGCCTCGATCTCGCGCGTCCGGTTGTGCTCCCACAGGCCGGTGAAACGCCGCAGCTGACGCTCCAGGTAGCCGGTTGGCTTGCCGAACCCCTCCAGGCCGGCCGCCGCCCAGTCGACGCGGTGCAGCGCCACCAGGGAGTCGACCAGCTCGTCGGCGATCCGGTCACACTGCTCGGGGCTGTCCAGCGCGGCGGGGAGCGAGTTGGTGACGACCTCTCCGCGGACCAGCTCCATCACGTAGAACGGCGCGCCGATCACGGCCTCGTCATCGCACACCGCCAGGATCCGGGGCGTGCGCACCTCGGTCGTCTCAAGCGCCCGCAGCAGCGTCGCCTCACGCAGCACATCGTGCGCGCTCGGCGGCAGCGGCCCGCGCGGCGGGCGGCGCAGCACGACGCCGGTGGACAGCGCGAACGTCACGTTGGAGTGACCGTCGCCGATCGGCTCGGCGCCCAGCCCCGCCGGAGCCTCGAGCCCGTTGGCGCTGAGGAACTCGAGCAGCGGCTCGATCACCAGCAGCGGCTCGCGGTCGTTGCCGGCGCCTTGGGCGTGGGTCTGGACGATGTCGTCGGGGGCGACGGTGACAGCCATACGTCGCGGCAGCCTACCGCCGCATGACCCGGCACGGCGCACGGCGCGTTGCCGCCGGCCGCGCCGGAATGCTCGCACGCTCAGACGACCGGCGGCGGCCCGATCGGGCCAGACAGGGCCGCCGCCGGGGGTCGTCCGGCCGTTGGGCGAGAGCTACTCAGGCCGCGACAGGGACGCGGCTGGAGAGCTCGCGGTCAAACCGCCAGCCCAGCAGTTGGTCACGATCGCCGGCTGCGCCGACCACGGTCGCGCCGGTCCGGCGCTCGATCAGGGCCATCAGCGCGGCGAGCCGGTCGCGCAGTGCGCTGGCGGTCGCCGTATCGTCATTCGCCCAATCGCTGTCGACGCCCTCGATCAGCACCGTGACCCGGGTGGGCCGCATACGCTCGATCTCGGTGAGCAGCTCGGAGTCGCTGTCAGTGGGTCCGAAGATTGCTAGTAGGTCACTCATGGGAATCAGTCTCGGGCCGATGCGTAAAGGAAATCTGAAGGCCCGCGAATGATTCTCCCTCGGTTTTCTGACAGCTCTGTGACGATCTGTGTGCGGGCCGCTGTGGCGTGGGAGAACTGCCACCGATGACTCGGGTTTCTCGCACGCCTGAGTACGCTCAACAGCGAGATGCCAGAGTTACCCGAGGTCGAGATCACCGCCCGACTGATCGGCGCGGCGACCGTCGGCGCGAGCATCGAATCCGCGATCACGCCGGGCATCAACGCGCTGCGCACGTTCGATCCGCCACTCAGCACGATCGAGGGTAGGGCCCTGACCGGCATCGGGCGACGCGGCAAGCTGTTCGTGGTGGGAGTCGACGGTGACGGTGATCTGTCGCTGCTAATCCACCTGATGTCGGCCGGCCGTCTGCAGCTGTACGACACCCGCGCGTCGATGCGCGACCGCACCTCCCGGCTGCTGCTGCGATTGGCGGACGGGCGCGAGCTGCGATTGCGCGAATTCGGCAAGAAGCAGGCCGCGTGGGTGAAGCTGCTCACGCCCGAGGGGCTGGAGCAGGATGAGCAGCTCTCGACGCTCGGGCCCGAGGCCTATCCCGACCCGCCACCGCTGCGCCCGCTGCTGGATGCCGCGCGCCCGCTGCATGGGCTGCTGCGCGACCAACGCGTGATCGCCGGGATCGGCCGCTCCTGGGTCGACGAGATCCTGCACGCCGCCCAGCTGTCCCCGTTCAAGCGCGGCTCCGATCTGTCTGAGGAGGAGGCCGATCGCCTGCGGGAGGCGATGGTCGCCTGCCTTGGCGCGGCCCTCGACTACTACGACGAGCACCTGACGCTGCCGATTCCCGACAAGCTGCCGATGCCGCTCACGGTCCACCGGCGTAACGGCGAGCCGTGCCCGCGCTGCGGCGACGAGCTCGAGGCCGTCTTCTACGAGGACTACGTGATGTGTTACTGCCCGACCTGTCAGACCGAGGGCAAGCTGCTCAAGGACCGCCGGCTCTCGCGCCTGTTGAAATAGAATCCCGCGCTCGCCCCATGGCTCCGAACCCCGGCGACACCGCCCCCGACTTCACGCTCCCCGATCAGGCGGGCAACCCCGTCACGCTCTCTGATCTTCGTGGCCGGAACGTCGTGCTGTACTTCTATCCCAAGGCCGACACCCCCGGGTGTACGACCCAGGCGTGCGGGGCGCGCGACCATCACTCCGACTACGAGGCGGCCGACGCGGTCGTGCTCGGCGTCTCGCCGGACGCGCCGAAGAAGATCGCCAAGTTCGACGCCAAGTATGAGCTCGGCTTCCCGCTGCTCGGCGACGAGGAGCACAAGGTGGCCGAGGATTACGGGGTCTGGGTCAAGAAGTCGATGTACGGCCGCGAGTACATGGGTATGGAGCGCACGACATTCGTGATCGGTCCCGACGGAGTCGTCAGGGACGTGTTGCGCAAGGTCAAGCCGGCTCAGCACGACGAGCTCGTGCTCGGCGCGCTGAGCGCTGGCTGAGCGGCGCGGACGCCCTCAGGGCGTCGTGGCGGTGGAGCTCTCGCTGAACGAGCCGGTCGGCACGCACAGCGCCGGGCCACCGTCCTGGGGCGGGAGATAGGAGCTGCCCGCCGGACACTTGCCGTTCACCGGCTTCGAGGTCCCGCGGGCGGTCGGCGCGCCGGTCTGGCAGTCACGCCCGCAGCTGGTGGTGCTCGAGCTCGTCGGCGCGGCCCGCGTGGTGGTGCTGCTCGAGGCGGGACCGCGAGTGGTCGTCGTCGACGTCGAGGACGCGGAGCCGGTCGAGCTGGTCGCGGTCGCCGGGGCGCTCGCCGTGGCCGTGGTCGTCGCGGTCGAGGTGGAGACCGTCGAGTTGGTCGAGCTTGCGCCGGTCGAGGTCGTCGCTGTGGGCGCGGTCGCCGAGCCGGTACCCGACTGCTGCCCGCCGCAGCCGGCGGCCGCGAGCACGATGACCAGCGCAGCGACGATGCGCGAGAGCGGACTCAGAGCGCGCCGATCCGCTGGGCTACTGCAGGCCCTCGCGCGCTTCGCGCACGAGCGTGACGGCCTCGGGGAAGATGACTGCCATGACCGAGCGCAACTGCTCGGTCTGCTGCTCGGTCGTCCCCTGGATGTTGACGCGGTTGATCGCCGCCATCGTCAGATCGACGGCCAGCTTGATCGCGTTGTCCGCCCACGCTAGGCGCTGCGCGCCCTGCATCTGCTCGGCGAACTCGCCGAGCTTGCGTTGCAGATCGTCGGGATCGCCGAACAGACCGCCGAAGCCACTTCCTTCCATGTCCTTGATGGTAGCTCGCCGATCGCGCGGGGTTGAGAAGAAGGGCGTAAGACCGTCACCGGCGGCGTGCCAGGACCGCGACCGTGCCGCCGCGCCCGGCCAGTCCGGCCAGCAGCTCGGGCCTGCCCCCAGGGGCACCAGCCCCAGTGCGGCCGCGGTGATCGCCAGGGTCACGCGAGCGCAGGGGCGCGTTGCGCTTCGCACCGCCACAGCGCAAAGCGCTGCTCGCCGAGCCGCGGCTCGGCGCTTGGCACCGAACGCCAACGGGTCAGCGGCCCCCCGCACGCCGGGCATACTGCCGGAACGCGATCGCCACTGGCTGGCACGCGGGCAGTCTATGGCCGGTCCGAGGCAACCCGGGAGCCGACCAGTGCTCCCCACCGTCGACCCGGCCGGAAGCACTAGCATGGGTCGGCCGATGAGCGCCGACCAGCAGCTGCTGTACGAGACCCGTGTCCGCAACCGCCAGGCGATCGTCGCGGTGGTCGCCGGCGTGTTGCTGATCGCTGCCTCGATCATCCAGCCCGGCGGACCCCACACCTCGGTCGACGAGCTGACCCTGGACCTGCTCACGGCCAACAAGCGCTTCCCGCTGGACCTGATCGCCTCGATCGTCAACGGGATCGCGTCGCTCGCGATCATGTGGACGCTCGTCTTCCTGTACGGCTGCGCGCAGGCGCGCAATCCTCAGGTCCGCGGCTTCGTCCGCATCCTGACGATCGTCGGGGGGGTCCTCGCCGCGCTCGCCGGGATCATCTACGCGGTCGTGGTGGCGCTCAAGGTGCACCAGTTCGCCACGACCGGATCGCAGACCTACTCGGAGGCCAGCCATATCACCAGCGGCGTCGGACTGCTGGTCCTGCAGCTGTGCGGCCAGCTGGCCGCCCTGCTCGTAGCGGTGGCGTTCGTGCTCGTCTCGCTGCAGGCGATGCGCGTCGGTCTGCTGACCAAGTTCATGGGCTATCTGGGCATGTTCGCCGGCGCGCTGGTGCTGTTCCAGATCACTCAGGTGCCGGTCGTCCAGCTGTTCTGGCTGGTGGCGCTCGGCTACCTGATCTCCGGACGCTGGCCCAGCGGTCTGCCCCAGGCGTGGCGTACCGGGCAGGCGGAGGCCTGGCCCTCGTCGGCCGAGACGCGCGCTCGCCGGGTTGCCGGCGGCGGCGGTCGTGCGGGCGGTGCCGGCCGGGCGGCGGGTGGCCGGGCAGCGAACGGCCGCGCGGCCAACGGGGGGGGTGGCGCCGCAGGCACCGGCGGCGGCCTTGGCGGTCTCGGTGGCCTGGCGGGGCTGTTCACCGGAAGAAACCGGCCGGCGCCCAAGGCCGACCGCGGTGCTGACGCGGCGCCGGACTCGGGACCGACGGAATCCGAGACGTCGAGCGCGCGCACGCGCGCGAGCACCCCCAAGCGCAAGCGCAAGCGCCGCAACTGACTGCTGGCCCCGGCCACCGGGCGCCGCTCAACCTCTGCTGAGCGCCGCTGGCGCACGGTAGCGACCGTTCGCCGATTCGTGGTTGCCAGGTGACGCTCGCCGGGTGAGATTACCCGTGTTTCGTCAGCCACGACGTAGGAGGAGACATGGAAGCAAACCGTCTACCACCGTCACAGCGGGAGGCCGACCTCGTTCCCGATGAAGACCCGACCCAGAGCCACTCGGGGCATTGGACACCCTCTGACCCCGCTCCGCTCGGCCTCGCCGCCTTCGCGACCACGACGTTTGCGCTCAGCATCATCAACGCGAACCTGGTCAGTGCCACGGCACTGCCGATGGTCGCGATCATGGCGCTCACGTTCGGCGGCATCGGACAGCTGATCGCCGGCATCTGGGAGTTTCGCACCGGCAACACCTTCGGTGCGACCGTGTTCACGGCCTACGGGACGTTTTGGATCTCGTTCTTCTTCCTGGTCATAGTCGCGCTGCCTTTGGTCCCCAAGACGGAGGCCGACGCCGCAATCGGGCTCTACCTGTGGTCGTGGACGCTGTTCACGCTCCTGATCCTGGTCGCCTCGCTGCGCACCACGGGCGCGATCGCGTTCACGTTGGTGTTGCTGGTGATCACGTTCGTGCTGCTGGCGATCGGCTATTCGTCGCTGGTCGGAGGCACCGCCGCGACCAACGGCACGCTCAAGCTCGGTGGCTACTTCGGAATCGCCACCGCGCTCGCGGCCTGGTACGTGTCGTTCGCGGGCCTCTCCACTGCCGTCTTCGGGCGCCAGATGTTGCCGGTGTTCCCGCTCACCCGCTGAGGGCACCCGCCGTCGGGTACAACTAGGAGCACACAGCCGCAGATTCGCGGCCAGCGCGGGCGCCGGCGCTTCGCCGGCGCCCGTCGCTGCCCCAGTGCGAGGGCGACAGGTTTCGCGTAACAAGGAGAGGTATCTATGACAGACACGGCAGCGACACCGGCCAGCGACGAGACACTCGAGCAGCAACTCGAGCAGATGCTCGAGATCGAGAAGTTCGATCCGCCCGACTCCTTCACAGAGCACGCGCTGCTCTCAGACCCCGCGGTCTACGACGAGGCGGAGGCTGACTGGAAGGGCTGGTGGGTCAAGCAGGCCAAGCAGCTGCACTGGTTCAAGGAGCCGACCCAGGATCTCAACGATTCCAACCCGCCGTTTTACAAGTGGTTCGAGGACGGCAAGATCAACGCTTCCTACAACTGCGTCGACCGCCACGTCGAGGCCGGCAACGGCGACCGAGTCGCCTACTTCTGGCACGGCGAGGAGGGTGAGGAGCGCAAGGTCACCTACGCCGACCTGCACCGCGACGTCCAGCGGTTCGCCAACGCGCTGAAGGATCTGGGGATCGAGCAGGGTGACATCGTCGGGATCTACCTGCCGATGATCCCCGAGGTCGCAGTGGCGATGCTCGCGTGCGCGCGCATCGGCGCGGTGCACAACGTCGTCTTCGGCGGCTTCTCGGCCGACTCGGTCAGAGAGCGGATGGAGTTCTCCGAGGCCAAGGCCCTGATCACGGTCGACGGCGCCCGGCGCAAGGGCAAGACCGCGCCGATCAAGGAGCAGGTCGACAAGGCGATGGGCGAGCTGGCGACGCTGCAGCACATCGTCGTGGTCAAGTCGACCGACACCGACTGCGAGATGAAGGACGGGCGCGACGTTTGGTACCACGAGATCTGCGAGGCCGCCGATTCCGAGTGCCCGGCCGAGGAGCTTGATGCCGAGCACCCGCTGTTCGTGCTTTACACCAGCGGCTCGACGGCCAAGCCGAAGGGCGTCCTGCACACCACCGGCGGCTATCTGACGGGCGTCAGCGCCACGCACCGCAACGTATTCGACCTCAACGCCGAGCAAGACGTCTACTGGTGCTCGGCCGACGTCGGCTGGATCACCGGTCACTCCTACATCGTCTACGGACCGCTGGCCAACGGCTGCACGAGCGTCATGTACGAGGGCGCGCCCGACTATCCCCACAAGGGGATCTGGTGGGAGTTGTGCGAGAAGTACAAGGCGACGCTGTTCTACACCGCTCCGACGGCGATCCGTGCCTGCATGAAATGGGGCGTGGAGAACGTCGAGAAGTTCGACCTCAGCTCGCTGCGGCTGCTCGGAACGGTCGGCGAGCCGATCAACCCCAAGGCGTGGCTCTGGTACCACAAAGTGATCGGCGGCGAGCGCTGCCCGATCGTTGACACGTGGTGGCAGACCGAGACGGGCGCGATCATGATCACGCCGCTGCCGGGGATCGTCTCCACCAAGCCGGGATCGGCGACGCGACCGTTTCCGGGGGTCGCAGCGGAGGTGGTCGACGAGCGTGAGGGCAAGCCGGTCGACGAGGGTCAGGGCCTGCTGGTGCTGACCCGCCCGTGGCCATCGATGCTGCGCACGCTCTACAAGGAGGACGACCGGTTCGTCGAGACCTACTTCTCTAAGTTCGGCAACGAGATCTACCTCGTCGGCGATGCCGCGCGCAAGGACAAGGACGGCTACTTCTGGATCATCGGCCGGATCGACGATGTCGTCAACGTCTCGGGCCACCGCCTGTCGACGGCCGAGGTCGAGTCGGCGATCGTCTCCCACGGCAAGGTCGCTGAGTCGGCGGTGATCGGCCAGGCCGACGAGGACTCCGGTCAGGCAATCTGCGCGTTCGTCACGCTCGAGGGCGATCTCGCCGGCAGCGATGAGCTGGTCGAGGAGATCCACGCCAAGGTGGCCGACCGGATCGGCAAGTTCGCGCGGCCCAAGCGGATCATCTGGGCCGATGATCTGCCCAAGACCCCCAGCGGCAAGATCATGCGGCGGCTGCTGCGTGACATCGCCGAGGGACGGGCGCTGGGCGACGTGACCACGCTGCGCGACCCCGACGTGATGTCCCAGCTGGAGGGCAAGATCAAGGAGGAGCAGGCCGCGGAGTGACGGCGTACTGATCGCGGAGCTTTCGCTTCAGCAGCTTGCCGGTCGGTTCCCGCGGCAACTCGCCACGGAAATCGATCCGCCGCGGGCACTTGATCGAGCTCAGGTGCCCGCGGCGCTGCGCGTGACGCCCGGGTATCTCAGGGCCACCCCGCTCACACGCTCAAGTGGCGTCCGAGCGCGGCGGCGTTGCGACGCGCGACGGGGATCGTACGGCCGCCGGCGAAGGCCAGCTCGGCGGTCCCGCCCAGCTGCGGTCGCAGCTCTACGGCGTTGCGCAGGTTGGCGACGTACTGACGGTGCACGCGGATGAAACCATGCGCCGTCCAGCGCTGCTCGATCTCGGCCAGCGTGGAGCGCAGCAGGTAGCGCCCGTCGCTGGTCACGATCCGCACGAAGTCGCCGTAGGACTGCACGTAGTCGATCGTGCCCCGCGCCAGCAGCCGCGTCGATCCGCCGTGGAGGTTGGCGACGGCGACCATCTCGGTGTCTGTGGACGGCTCGGCGTTGGTCCTGCCGAGCCGCGTCTGCGGGTTGGGACCATCGCGTCCGGCCTGCCCGGATTCCACGGCCGCCGCGATCCGCTCCACCGCCTCCTCGACGCGCGCCCGCGCGACCGGCTTGCGCAGGTAGTCCAGCGCGTGTAGCTCAAACGCGTCGGCGGCAGCGCTGTCGTGCGCGCTGACGAACACCAGCTGTGGGGGGGCGGCGAAGCGGCGCAGCACACGCCCGAGCTCGAGCCCGTCCAAACCGGGCATCCGGACGTCGAGGAAGATCGCGTCAAAGACCTCGGTCGATGCCCTGAGCAGCGCGTCGTGGCCGTCCAGCGCGCATTCCACCTCGCCCACGGCCGGCACGGCGCGCAGCAGGCGGGCGAGGTCTGACAGCTGCGTCGGCTCGTCGTCGACAGCCAGGATCGTGAGCTGGTCGACGCTCATCGGATCATGCTCGGGACACGACCGCCGGGGACGGCGCGGGCACCGGGGCTCCCGGGGCCGCAGCGGCCCCGGGGACTTGCGAGGCCTGATATCCGGCGAGATTGGGAACGGTCATGATCGCGGTCGTACCCTGCCCGAGCGCGGACTCGATCACCAGCGCATAGCGCTCACCGAACGTGGCCCGCAGACGCGCGTCCACGTTGGACAGCCCGATCCCGCCGCCCGTCCCCGCCAGGACCGCGGGCACCCGCTCCGGATCGATGCCGCCGCCGTCGTCGCGCACGCGCAGCTCGACGTCGGCGCCGGCCAGCCGGGCCTCGATCGCAATCTGGCCGCCGCCGGCGCGGCGCTCGACGCCGTGACGAACGGCGTTCTCGACCAGTGGCTGCACCGACAGCGCGGGCACGACGGCGTTTCGGCAGGCCGCCGGGACCTGGAAGCTGACTTGGAGGCAGTGGGGAAAGCGGGCCTGCTCGAGGCGCAGATACCGGTCGACGTGCTCGAGCTCCTCGCCGAGGGTCACGTAGGAGCGCCCGTCGCGAAACAGGTAGCGGGTGAACTCGGCGAAGTCGATCAGCTGCTCCCGCGCGTCCTCGGGGCTCGCGTGGATGTTGCCGGCCACGGCGGCGAGCGCGTTGTAGAGGAAGTGAGGTGAGATTTGCGCGCGCAGGGCGCGCAGCTCCGCCTGAGCGAGGCGCTCCTCCTGCTCGGGCAGCACCGACAGCTCCACCTGCGCTGACACCAGGCTGGCCGCCTCGGCCACGACCCGCAGCTCGTCCTGGCCTGGACGGCCCTCGGTTCGGTAGAACGTGATCAGCGTCCCCGCGCGGTGACCCTGCACGGTCAGCGGTGCCAGCACGGCGGCGCGCAGCGGGCAGCTCGGATCTGAGGAGACCAGCCGGGGGACGATGTGCATGCGATCATCGGGCGTGCTGGCCAGCAGCCGCGACAGCAGATCGCCGGGCCGCACCTGTTCGCGCCCTTCGCCTTCGATCGCCAGCACCGAGTGGGTGTCGGCCAGCGCGATCGCCGCGGCTCCGGTGAGCGCGCGCAGGTGGGGCATCGCGCGCGCCGCCGAGCGCATGTTCAGCCCGCGTCGCAGGTGCGGGAGCGTCGCGGTGGCGGCGTGCAGCGCGGACTGCATGCCCGCCGCCTCCGGCGTCCGGGCGCGGCGTGCGGTGCGCGTCGCGCGCCAGACCGCCAGCAGCGCGCCGGCCAACACGATCCCCACCAGTACGCCGAGTGCGAGGTTCATGAAACGCGAGCAAGCCTACTGCTTGCGCTCGCGGAAACCTCCACGCCAACCGCGCCGATGCGCAATGATTGACCGATGAGCTCCATCACCACCTACGAACAGGCGTGCGCCGAGCATCAGTGGGACGTGCCTGAGCGCTTCAACATCGCCACCGACGCCTGCGACCGCCACCCCCGCGACAAGCTCGCGATGATCCACGAGGACCCGCAGGGCAACGTCCGCCAGGTCACCTGGGGTGAGCTGCAGGATGCCTCCAACCGTTTCGCCAACGTGCTCGTCGCCCACGGCGTGCAGCGAGAGGACCGGGTGGCGATGCTGCTGCCGTCGACGCCCGAGACCGCGGCGGCGTTCTTCGGCACCTGGAAGGCCGGCGCGATCCTGCTGTCGATGTCGGTGCTCTACGGCGACGACGGGATCCGCCATCGACTCACCGACTCCCAAGCCAAGGTGCTGGTCACCAACCAGGCCAACGCCGACCGCATGGAGCGGGAGCTGGTGGAGCACGTGCTGATCCTCGACGACGAGCTGCTCAGCCAGGGCTCGACCTCGTTTAACACCGTCGACACGTCGGCTGAGGACCCGGGGCAGCTGTACTACTCCTCGGGCACGACCGGACTGGCCAAGGGGATCCTGCACGCCCACCGCTACATCCTCGGCCACGAGGAGTTCATCTACTGCCACGACGTTCAGGAGGGCGAGCTGTTCCACGGCATGGGGGAATGGGCCTGGGCAGCCGGGATCGCGCCGCTGCTCGGCCCGTGGCGCTTCGGCGCGGTGCAGGCGGTGTACCAGCGCAAGGGCGGGTTCGATCCGGCCAAGCAGTTGGACTTCCTCTCGCGCCACCAGGTCAGCAACGTGTTCGGGACGCCGACTGCGATCCGCTCGATGATGGGGATCGCCGACGCCGGCACCCGCTACCCGCAGAAGTTCCGGATCGTGTGTTCGGCCGGCGAGCCGCTGAACCCCGAGGCAATCCGCTGGTTTCGCGACCAGTTCGGGGTCACCGTCCTGGACTACTACGGGCTGACCGAGTCCTATCCGCTGTGCGCCAACTTCCCGTTCATGGAGGTCCGCGCGGGCTCGATGGGCAAGGTGATGCCCGGCTGGGAGGTGGCGATCCTCGACGAGGACGAACGCCCGGTCGCCCAGGGCGAGCGCGGAGAGATATGCCTCAAGGCTCGCACCAACCCCCACTATCCGCTGGGCTACTGGAACCGGCCGCAGGAGGACACCGACGAGACGTTCGGCGGTGACTGGTTCCACACCAAGGATGCGGCCTCGGCCGACGAGGACGGTTACTTCTGGTACGAGGGCCGCGCCGACGACGTGATCATCTCCGCCGGATACCGGATCGGTCCGTTCGAGGTCGAGTCGGCGTGCCTGGAGCACCCCGCAGTCGCGGAGGCGGCCGCCGTCGCCGTCGCCGACGAGCGCCGGGGTAACGTCGTCAAGGCATTCGTGGTGCTGGCCGACGGGCACGAGGGCTCTGACGCGCTCGGCGACGAGATCAAGGCGTTCGTGCGCGAGCACCTTTCGGCCTACGCCTATCCGCGGCTGGTCGAGTTCGTCCCCGATCTCCCCAAGACGCTGACGGGAAAGATCAGGCGGATCGAGTTGCGCCAGCAGGAGGCAGCGAAGGCCGCCGAGCGCTGACGTCAGCCGGCGGTGGCTCGCGTCTGCGTGCGCATCTCGGCCAGGATCCGCTCCAGCCGCGGCTCGGTCTCGGCGTCGACGTGGCGCATCGCACCCGCGATCGCGGGGTGGACGGCGGCGATCTGGGCGTGCATCTCGTGCGCCACCGCGCGGTAGGAAGGATGCCCCTCGCGCCCGGAGCGCAGCTCGATCAACTGCATCGCCTCGCGCGCGTTGAGATCGAGTACGAACCGCATCCGGTAACCGAGGCACAGCGCATAGGGGGCGGCCACCCGCAGTCCGGCGTCGGCGAGTCGCTCATATTCGTGGCGTGAGATCTCCAGCGCGCGCCGGTAGGCGTCGCCGGCGCCGGCGATCGCGACCTGCTCGGGCACGTCGGCGCCGAGGTCCGGGGTCAGCGCCTGCCACTGCACGGTCAGCATCCGGTGACGCTGCAGGTCGCGGAAGGCCCCGTAGTCGGCGACGATCTCAAACCGGTAGCGCAGCGCCTCCAGCCCGCGTCCGGGCCGGTGCCGGCGGTTGGAACGCTCGCCGACCAGGTCGGCGAGCATCGCCGCGCGCTGGGACTGATCGAGCGCCTGCACCGCCGCGCGGGTCTCGGGCTGCGGGGCGGCTGTCGACTCGAATAGCAGTGCGCACAGCAGATCGTCCTCGTCGCCGTCGACGTGCACGAGTGAGACCGAGGGCCCCGAGTCGGCACCTGAGGTCTCGCGGGTCAGGCGCATCCGCTGCGCCCAGCGCTCGCCGGCGTGGGCGCGCGACTCCAGGTAGGTGATCCACTCGCCGCCGCGGTCCGGGCGCTCCACGCGCGCGACAAAGCTCGGCATCACCGCCTTGACCTCGTCGAGGATCATCGTGCCGTAGCGTTGCGCCTCGGGCAGGGGGTGGGCCAGCAGGTGCAGGATCAGCTGCTCATAGGTCTGACCGCTGGCGTAGATGCCCATGTGCGACAGTGAGGCGGCGGGCAGCAGCCCGCGCAGCAGGTCCAGTGCCTTGGCCTTGATCGCGCGCGCATGGGCCGCCTCGGGCTCGTCGCCCGCGCGCGGGAACTCGCGCTGCGCCCAGGCGCTGACTGTCGGGATTGCCGCGGCGTAGATCTCAAACAGGGCGTTCATCGCGCGCTCGTAGTCGGGACCGAGCTCGGGATCGCGGTAGTAGCGATAGCTGGGACGGGTGTCGTCGCCCGCGCCCGCCCCCGGCATCGGCGCGTCGTAGGCGATGTACCGGGTCGACTGTTCCAGGTAGGCGGCCAAGCGCGGGCGCTGCAGCAGCTTGGTGACGATGTTCGACACCCACTCGCAGGCGACATGGGCCCCACCCAGCTGAGCGACCGAGTCGTCGCCGTAGCCGAGGAAGATCCGCTCATAGAGCTGCTCCGCTCGGGTCGGGGGCCCGACGGCGGCGGCCACGCCGGTCTCGGCGGCTCCCCGCAGGTCGTCGGCGAACTCGTCCAGCAAGAGCCGTCGCAACGTGCCCGGATAGCGCGAGTAGCGGGCGAACAGGGCCCCCTTCAGCGTCTCGGGCAGATCAAGCAGCGCGAACACCGGGCTGTCGAGATTGGTGCAGTGAGCGCTCAGCAGCGAGCGCTCGGCGGCGGTGAAGGTCTCGACCGGGTACTGCACGGGCGGTCGATCGTAGCGCTGAGACCGGTCCCGTCCGCTCCGGGCCGATACCGCCGCCGCGACCGGCGTGTAAGCTCCGCGATACGCATGCGTACCACGACCACGGACCATGTCGACGTGCTGATCGTCGGGGCCGGCCTGAGCGGGATCGGCGCTGCCTGTCACCTGGCCCGAGACTGCCCTGATCGCAGCTTCACGATCCTCGAGGCGCGCGACGAGATCGGCGGCACCTGGGATCTGTTCCGGTATCCCGGGGTGCGTTCGGACTCCGACATGCAGACGCTCGGCTATGCCTTCGCACCGTGGAAGGACGACCAGGTGATCGCCGACGGCGCATCGATCCTGCGCTACGTCCGGCAGACCGCCGCCAAGTATCGCGTCGACGAGCGCATCCGCCCACGCCACCGGGCGCGCAGCGCCGCCTGGGACAGTGCCGAGTCGGCCTGGACGGTGCAGGTGCAGCGGACCGACACCGCCGAGACGCTGGAGCTGAGCTGCTCGTTCTTGCTCATGTGCACCGGTTACTACCGCTACGACGGCGGTTACACCCCCGAGTTCCCGGGCACCGAGCGGTTCGCCGGGCCGATCATCCATCCTCAGGCCTGGCCCGAGGACCTCGACTACGCCGGCAAGCGCGTGGCCGTGATCGGGAGCGGCGCGACCGCGATCACACTGCTCCCGGCGCTGGCACGTGCCGCCGCCCACGTGACGATGCTGCAGCGTTCGCCGAGCTACGTCGTCTCGCTGCCCGCGGTCGACCCGCTGGCCCGGTGGGCCCGCCGCTGGCTGCCGGAGATGGCCGCCTATCAGCTGATTCGCTCAAAGAACGTGCTCCTGATGGGCCTCAGCTATCAGCTCAGCCGGCGTCGGCCGAAGCTCGTCAAGGCATCGATCCGCCGTATGACGCGCCGCCAGCTGCCGGAGGGCTTCGACGTCGACACCCACTTCCGGCCGCGCTATGACCCCTGGGACGAGCGCATGTGCGTGTGCCCGGACGGTGACCTGTTCCGCGCGCTGAGCAGCGGCAGGGCGTCGGTCGTGACCGACACGATCGAGACGTTCACCGAGCACGGGATCGCGCTCACGTCCGGGCAGGAGCTGGCCGCCGACATCATCGTGACCGCCACCGGTCTGCGTCTGCAGGCGCTGGGGGGCGCCAGCCTGTCGGTCGACGGGCAGCCGGTGCAGCTGCCCGACAAGCTCGCCTACCGCGGGATGATGCTCTCGGGGGTGCCGAACTTTGCCCTCACGATCGGCTACACCAACGCGTCGTGGACGCTGAAGGCGGACCTCGTCGCTGACTACGTGTGTCGCCTGCTGAACCACATGCGCGCGCACGGGTACCGCGAGTGCGTCGCTCCTGACGACCCACCGGGCGTGCAGCGCGAGCCGTTAATCGACCTCAGCTCGGGATATGTGCAGCGCTCGGTCAGGGACTTCCCGCAGCAGGGATCAGAGCTCCCGTGGCGGGTGCGCCAGAACTACGCGCTGGATCGTCGCGACTTCCGCCGCGGCGGGGTCGACGACGGCGTGATGCAATTCTCCCGCGGCGCGCTTGCCACCGGGCCTGAGGGAACCGTGTACGTGGCCGCCTGAGGGCGGTCAGCCCGCGCTGTTGGGGTCGCCGGATGACTGCGAGCCCTCGCCGGACTCGCCGCCGGCGCGGTCATCACCTCCGCCCGCGGGTCCGGTCGGGCGACGTTTGGCGTCCTGGCCGTCGAGGCCCGGCTCGGCCTCTTCCCCGTTCTGATCGGAGACCGATCCGGGGAGCGGCTGGTTTTCGGGATGGCCCTGTCGTTCGTCTCGCATTCCCTTCAGCTACCCGCCCGGGGCGAGGACAATCTCGCACCGGCGAGCTACGATCGCTGAGGTGAGGCAGGTCGTCCATAGCCGCCTGGCGCCGGCGGGGATCGTGGCGGCCGCGTGCCTGATGCTGCTGGCGCTCACCGGCGGCGCCCAGGCCAGGACGGTCTGGCTGTGCCACCCCGGTGTGCGGCCGGACCCGTGCGATCCCGGCCTCTCAACGACGGTGTACTCGCCGCGGCTGGCCAGGCTGCGGGTCAGCCACCCGCGCGCGACCAAGCGGCCGAAGATCGACTGCTTCTACGTCTACCCGACGGTGTCAGACCAGAAGGGACCGTTCGCCAACCTGCAGATCGACCCCGAGGAGCGCTCGATCGCGTTGCTGCAGGCGGCGCGCTACTCCCAGTACTGCAACGTGTACGCGCCGATGTACCGCCAGGGGACCGTTCCGGCACTGACCTCGGAGCCGATCGGCACCGCGATCCAGCAGCAGCTCACCACGCCGCTGACCGACGTGCGCCGCGCGTTTGACGATTACCTCGCTCACGACAACCACGGCCGTGGGTTCGTGGTCATCGGTCACTCGCAGGGCGCGATCCTGATGACACACGTGATCGCCCAGCAGGTCGACACCCGGCCGGCGCTGCGGCGGCGGATGCTGTCGGCGATTCTGCTCGGCGCCAACGTCACCGTCAGGGGGCGGTCCGACGTCGGCGGGAGCTTTGCGCACATCCCGACCTGCCGCCGCAAGGGCGCGTTGCACTGCGTGATCGCGTTCTCCACGTTCGACGAGCCCCCGCCGGCCGACACGCTGTTCGGGCTCAGCCCGACACCCGCGCAGTCGGTGGTGTGCACCGACCCTGCCGCGCTGACCGGCAAATCTGATCTCGCCGATCCGATCCTGCCGGCCGCGCCGTTCGCCCCCCACACGCTGATCGGGGTCGGGATCTCGCTGCTGCACTTCACGCAGCCGATGCCGACCACGACCTGGGTCTCAGAGCCCGGCGCCTACACCGCGCGCTGCACCTCCGGGGCGGGGGCGCACGTGCTCGAGGTCACG
This sequence comes from Solirubrobacteraceae bacterium, assembly GCA_050999585.1. GTDB lineage: Bacteria > Actinomycetota > Thermoleophilia > Solirubrobacterales > Solirubrobacteraceae > Palsa-465. The sequence goes on from JBPCPC010000250.1 coordinate 22,778, forward strand.
CCGCGCGACGGCGCGCAGACGCCGATGGCCAGTCCGAATCCGAGTTGGGGGCTGCACCTGCTGGACGGAAACCTGATGCTCGGCAACCTGGTCTCGATCGTGCGCCGCGAGAGCCAGGCCTACGCCGCGTCAGCCGGGTAGGACAGTCCAGAACCGGTCGACGAGCCGGAGGTCGTCGTCTGCCTCGAGTGGACACCTTGCATTACGCAGGTAGATGCCTGCATAATGTCGCTGATGGGCGACAACGACGACGTATTCAGAGCCTTGGCGGACCCAACGCGACGCGCGCTCCTGGACCGACTGCGCGAGCGCAACGGCCTGACGCTCGGCGAGCTATGCCAGCCACTGGCGATGGCTCGCCAGTCAGCGACCCAGCATCTCGACGTGCTGGAGGCCACCAACCTGATCACCACCGTGCGCCGGGGCCGAGCGAAGCTTCACTACCTCAATCCCGTCCCCCTGTGGACGATCCAGGAGCGCTGGATCGAGAAGTTCGAAGCGCCCCGCCTGCGCACGCTGAGCGCAATCAAACGACAAGCAGAGGAGCAGTCGATGAGCGACCGACCGGACTACGTGTACGTCACCTACATCAAGGCCTCGCCCGAGCGGGTGTGGGAGGCGCTCACCGATCCGGACCTGACCGCTCAGTATTGGGGGCACAGCAACGTCTCCGACTGGCAGGCAGGCTCGGGATGGGAGCATCGGCGCGTCGACGGCTCAGGCATCGCTGACGTGGTCGGCACCGTGCTTGAGTCCCAGCGGCCCCGCCGCTTGATGATGAGCTTCGACGCTCCGGGCGAGGCTCCCGCGAACGGGCCGTCAACGGTGACCTTCGAGATCGAGCCCTATCACGAGATCGTGCGGCTCACCGTGACGCATGCGAACCTGTCCGGCGACGAGGCCCGCGAGGCCGTCGCCGCCGGATGGCCTGCCGTGTGCGCCAATCTCAAGTCCCTGCTTGAAACCGGGCACGTACTGCCACAGGCACCGTGGGAAATGCACTCCGAGCTGCGCGCCGGTCAGATGTCCCGCAACGACCCGCGGCCGGCGAGATCGTGACGCGCCGGCCCCCCGCAGAGCGGGTAGCGCCCCCGCGGCGCGAGCCCGCTCCGCTAGCCCCGTCTCGCGGGCATCTAGACCCTATGGAGGTTGACGTCCGGCCGGACGGACCCTGATGGAGCTTTGCGTCCTATCTTGGGTGTGCCGGAGGTAGATAGGCCTGGCCGGTGCGCTCGCGCCGCGCGAACCCGAGCGACTCGTACAGGCCCAGCGCGTGGTAATCCGCGTCGGCCGCGATCACCAGCCGCTCGGCGCCGTAGCGGTGAGCGGTCTGATGGGCGGCGTCGACGATCAGTCGTGAGCAGATCCCGCGCCGGCGGTGCGCCTGGGCGGTGTCGACGGCCTGAAAGCGCCCGCGGCCCGCGGTGACGACGACGCCGCAACTGCCGAGCACCTGATCGTCGGGTGAGAGGGCGACGTACCAGGCGCCCCTCCCGGCGGCGAACAACTCCCGTAGGTCGCGCATTCGGGCGCAGCAGAACTCCCGGTGCGGGCCCTCGGCGTGGATCGGATCACGCCCGGCGACCTGCACCTCGATCACCGCATCCCACAGCGCCTGCTCGTGCCCGGCGACCGGGTCCAGGGCCCGCACCGAGACCTCGCGGTTGGCCCGGGCGTGGGGGCGAACGTCGGCGGGCGCGGCCGTCAGTCCCACGGACCGATCGAGCGTGTAGCCACGGTCGGCCAGTTCGGTCCGGGCGTCGCCGAGCTCGCCGTCCACCCGGTCCCAGCCGAACGCTCGATGACGCGCTTCGGGGAGCTCGGTGGCGAACGCCTGCTCCCAGCGGGCGCCGTCGCCGGGGCCCGGAGCGTCGTCGAACAGCAGAAAGTTGCCCCACCAGTGCGCCGGGTTGCCCGGGGAGCGGATCACGAGGAAGTCGTCGCGGCGCTGCACGCGATGGTCGATCGGCAGGACGTCGAGGTCGGTCGCCCAGACGAGCGCCCTGGGGACCGGCGGCATGACGGCCAGACTACTCACCGGCGCTGCGGGCTGGCGTCCCGCCGTCTCCCAGCTCGGGGTGGCCTACGCGCCCGGGCCGGCGGGTGCGGCCGCAACCGGTTCGGGGTCGGGCGCCGCCGCGGCCAGCCGGTCGCGCTGCTCGAAGAACTCCGCGCCTTCGATGCTCAGGTGCGGGACCACGCGGTCAAGCCAGTGCGGGATGTACCAGTTCAGCCTGCCCATCAGCACCATCAGCGCGGGCACGAGCAGACAGCGCACGACCGTGGCGTCGAGGATCACGGCCACCGCCAGGCCGATGCCGAACTGCTTGATCGTCGGGTCGCCGTTGAGCAGGAAGCTGCCGAACACGAACACCATGATCAGCGCGGCGGCAGTGATCACCCGGGCGCTGGTGACCAGACCCGAGATCACGGAGCTGTCGTTGTCCTCGCCGGCGTGCACGTGCTCCTCGATCTGGCTGACCAGGAACACCTCGTAGTCCATCGAGAGGCCGAACAGGATCGCGAACATGAACAGCGGCACGTAGGAGACGATCGGAACGGGGCCGCTCAGCCCGATCAACCCGCTCAGCCAGCCGTACTGGAAGATCGCGGTCAGCACGCCGTAGGACGCCCCGATCGAGAGCAGGTTCATGACCGCCGCCTGCGCTGGAATCACAACGGTGCGGAAGGCCAGGATCAGCAGCACGAAGCTGAGCGCGATCACCACCAGGATCTGGACCGGGAGCTTGCTCGAGATATTGGCGGCGAGGTCGTCATAGGCGGCGGTGCTGCCGCCGATGTCGGCCTTCATATCGGTGCCCTTCTCGGCGCCGGGGATCACGGTCGAGCGCAGGTGGTTGACGAGGTTTGTGGTCGTCTTCTCCGCCGGTCCGTGCGTCGAGATCGCATTGAAGAACGCGGTGGTGCCCGCCTTGTCGATCTGGATCGGCGTGATCGCCGCGACCCCGGATGTCGAGCTGATGTCCTTCTGCAGCGTCACCAGCCGTGGATCGGTCGTGCGGGGATCGCTCTGGGAGCTACTCGACGAACCCGAGCTGCCCGAGGACGACGCCACGGCCGGCTGCTTCAGCGACACGGCGATCAGCAACGGCCCGTTGACCCCGGGGCCGAAGTTCTTGGCGATCAGGTCGTACGCCTGGCGCGCCGTGGTCGAGGTCGACAGCGCGGCGACGTCCTGCTGGCCCAGGTTCAGCGACAGCAGTGGGACCATCAGCGGGACCAGGATCGCCAGCGACACCAGGCCCGCGATCGCCGGGTACTTGGCGATCTCGGCCGCCCACTTCGCCCACAGGCCCCGCCGGGCCTGCGCTTCGGTCGGCGGGGTGCGGACCCGCAGCGAGTTGATGTGGGGCCCGACGATCGCGAGCAGCGCGGGCAGCAGGGTCAAGGCGGCCAACACGGCGATCACGACGGCGATCCCGGCCATCAGGCCCAGCGTCGTGACCAGCGGAATCCCGGCCACGGCGAGTGACACCAGCGCGATCGTCACCGTGCAGCCGGCGAAGAACACTGCCCCGCCCGACGTCGCCGTCGCCCGGGCGATCGACTCCGGCAGCTCTAATCCGTCGTGCAGCCCACGCAGGTGGCGGGTGACGATGAACAGCGCGTAGTCGATCCCGACCCCGAGCCCGATCATCGTGGCCATCGTCGGCGCGACCGTGGGCACGGTCGCCACGTGCCCGAGCATGCGGATGATCGCGAGCGTCGTCAGCAGCCCCAGGATCGCGGTCACGATCGGCAGCACCATGGCCGCGACGGTCCCGAAGGTCAGCGTCAGGATCACCATCGCGGCGATGATTCCGATCAGCTCACTTGACTCAGTGGAGGTCTTGGACACCTTCTGCCCGAGCTGTCCACCGGTCTCGACCTGTAGCCCGGCGGCCTTGGCCGGATTCGCGCCGTCGATGATCGTCTGCACATCGGACACCGACAGCGACCCCGGACTGGTCGACAACGTCACCGACAGGTACCCCGTCGACTGATCCTTACTCAGCGTGGACGCGCCCTGAGGCGTGAGCGGGTTGACCACCGAGGCGACGTTCGGCGCCTTGGCGACGTCGGCGGCTGACTGGTTGATCGCGTCGGCGTACTTGGAGTCGGTCAGCTTTCCGCTCTTCGCGTGCAGGACGATCGGGCTGGTGCCGTTGGCCTGATCCGGGAAGGATTTGGTGAGCGTGTCGGTCGCGCGCTGGCTGTCGGTACCCGGCAGCGACAGGTTGTCGTTGGTGTTATCGCCCATTTGGTGGGAGATCCCCACCAGCGCGACCGCCGCGACGAACCACACCCCGAGGACGACGAACTTACGCCGCGTGCAGAACTGCGCCAGCCGGTAGAGAGCGCTGGTCATGGGCGTGGTCCGGGGCGAGCCGGCTCGGCCGCGCCGTCGCAGGGAACGAGGTCTTCAAGCACGCGCATCAGCTCCAGCGTGCCAGAGAAGCCGCGGGGATCCGCGGCCGGCGTCAGGCTAACGGTGCCACTGAGGCGATTGTCCTGACTGCGTGCCACCTGCATCACGAGCTCCACCGCCACGGCCTCTCCTGTGCGCTGCCGACGTTACCGCCAGCATCTCAGGGAGCCCCGCTCGTCGCACTGGGGTCCTCCCTAGTAAAACCCCCAGGATCGCGCAGGCGCGACGCGAGCTGGTGGCGAGAGCGGACGTCCACCTTGGCGAACACGTTGCCCAGGTGATATTCCACAGCCTTGGTCGACACGTACAGCTCGTCGGCCACCTGCCGGTTGGACTTGCCCGATGCGACGAGACGCGCCACGACCTCCTCTCTCGCGGTCAGACCGAAGTGATTGTCGGTCGTGTGCGCCCGCGAGCGCACGCCGCAGGCAGCGAGCTCAGCGTCGCAGCGCGCCACGAGCGGCGCCGCGCCCAGCTGCACAAACCGCTCCCGGGCGGCGCGCAACGCGCCGATCGCCGCTCGCCGGTTGCCCGTCTTGCGCAGAAAATGGCCGTTGGCGAGCTCTAGTCCGCCCTGGACGAATGGGGAGCCGGCGTCGCTGGCGGCCGCGGCACCGCGGGCAAACGCGGCTCGGGCCTGCGCGGGCTGCTCGCGGAGCTGGGCCAGCGCGCCGCGCAATCGCCACAGCTCGATCTCGTTCACGTCGCTGGAGCTCTCGTCCATCGCCCCGTCGAGCTCATCGAGCGTCCGTTCGGCCTCGTCGGGGTGCCCCGTGCCGAGCAACGCCTCGGCCTCCAGCAGCCCCCATGCCCGCGGCCCGCCGCCGGGCCGGACGCGACCGGTCGACGGATCGCGCAGCGGGGCCAGCGCGGCCAGCAGTGAGTCCCAGTCCCCCCGAATCCACGCCAGATGGGCGGCCGCGAGGGACGCGTAATAGATGTTGAGAGGGAGCGGGGCGACCTCGGCGGCCCGGCGGGCCGCGGCCACGTGCTCGGCGGCGATCACCCAGTGACCGCGGCTGGCGTGAAGCTGACCGGCCACCGCGTGGACGAACGCCAGGTCCCAGGCACGGTCGGTGTCCTGCCCGAGCGACACGGCGATCTCGGCGTGGGTGAGGCCGTCATCCCACCGCCCGAGCCGGTACTCGGTGTCGGCCAACGCCCCGTAGGCGTTCGGGAGGCTGCGCAACGGACACCCCGCTCGCGACCACCTGATCACCGCTGACAGATCCTCGACGGCGCCTGTCAGATCCCCGCACCACGCCTTGAGGTTGCCCCGGCTGGTGATCAGCTCGGCCTCGAACGGACCGGGCTGCAGCCGCGCCGCCGAGTAGCCGGCCAGCTCCGCGATCCCGTCCGCAGCCCGTCCGGACATCGCCAATCCCAGGGTCAGCGCCTGCTTGGCCGTCACCTCGACCGTCGGCGGGTTGCCGGGCGCGTCGAGGGCTTGCCGGGCCCAGGTGACCGCGTCCGCGCCCCGTCCGAGGTAGGCGCACACGATCCCCAGCGCGGACGTGACCTGGCCAAACAGCTCCGGGTGCGCCCCGAAGTCCTCGCGGGCGGTGACGGCCGCCAGCTCGGCCTCGGCCTCGACAAGCCGGCCCCTCGAGGCCGTGAGCGCGCCGAGGACGAAGCTCCGCAGCGGACCATCCTGGCAGGCGATCACGGCGTCACGCAGGCCGTTCGCGGCCGGCACGTCGCCGGCGAGCATGAGACACTCGGCCGCGGTCAGCAACGCGTACTCGCGGGCACCCCGGCTGGCGGCAATCCGCGATGCCCACAGTAGATGCTCGGCTCCGATGCCGAGGGTGCCGGCCGCGACGTCGCGCTCGGCTGTCAGCATCAGCTCGGCGGCCAGGGCGTCGTCGGCACCTTGACTGGCGGCCACGCGATGGGCCAGCGACGCCGGGCCCGGATCAAGCGTCGCGCAGGCGAGATGGAGCTCGCGGCGCCGGGTCGGCGACAGGTCGTCATAGACGGCGGCACGCACGAGCGGGTGCGTGAACGTCACCTGCTCGGGCGCCCGCCCCGGGGCCAGCGTGAGCAGGTCGGCGTCCCGCGCCTGCGCAAGCGCCGCGAAGCCGTTGCCCAGGCCCGCGACTGCGGCCGCGAACGCGAGCTCGCAGCGGGGCCCGGCGACGGCCGCGGCAGCCACGAGGTCCTGCGCGTCGCCGCTGACGTTGGTCAGCCGGGCGAGGACCGTCGAGGCAAATGACCGGGGCGCCGGCAACGGACCGTCGTCGAAGGTCAGGGTGGCCGGCGGCAGCTCAGAGAGCAGGGCCTTGATGTACAGCGGATGGCCGTCGGTGTGTCCGCGCAGCCGCTCACCGGCGGCGACCGTGACCGATCCGTACCCTAGCGAACTGGCCAGTTGGCTCACGTCGGGCCCGGTCAGCCCCGAGAGGCGCACGCGCTGCACCCGCTCGGGGTCGTTCAGCAGTCTCAGCCAGCTGGGACCGAGGCGACCGAGACTGTCCGGCCGGCTGACGATGAGCGCGAGTACGGGATCGGCCTGCAGCCGGCGCAGCGCGAACAGCAGCGCACCGGCCGAGGAAAGATCAGCCCAGTGGGCATCGTCCACGACGACAATCGTCGGCCTCCGGTCGGCGGATCCGAGTGCCGCCAGCACTCGCGCCCCGACCGAGAACACACTCCGCTCGGCGGCGCCGGTCGACGCGGCCAGCGCCGGCGCCGCCGCGACCGAGAACCCGCTGCGCTGGGCAAGCAGTTGCTCGACGACGCCGTACTCGAGCGCCGTCTCACTCTCGTCACCGCTGGCGCGCAGCACGAGCGCGTGCTCGGCGATCGACAGGAAATGGTGCACCAGGGCCGTTTTACCGATCCCCGGCTCGCCCTGCACCCACACGATCTGCGCTTCGGACGTCTGCGCCGCCTGCAGAGCTGATGAGAGGGACGCCAGCTCCGGCACCCGGCCGACGAACACACTCCGCATAGCCGCCATGACCTCACAGTCCCAACAGCGAATGGCTTCCGCGTCAACTGTATCGAAGGGCCCTGCGGGCCTACGTCGCGATCAGAACAACCCGCCGAAGCTCCGGCCGGCGTGCGCGGCGAGGTCGAACAGCGGCGAGGGAAAGACCCCGAACACGATGCTGGCGGCGGCGAACGCAACCGCCACGAGCGTCACCTCGGGGAGCGGCACCGCGCGCGACGAGGACCGGCTGAGATCGTCTCCCAGCAGCCCGTCGACCTCGCGCGATCCGCCGGCGATCGGCGCCAGCCCGACGCTGGCTCCGAGACCGGCGCGGTCGCTGACGAATCCGGGTCCGGGGCTCGGAAGCCCCGGGCGCATCCACATCGTCGCGATCACCCGCAGGTAGTAGCCCAGCGAAATCATCGAGCCGAGTACGAGCACGATGCCCAGCCAGGTGTAGTCGCCGTTGACGAGCGCGTGGATCAGCTGGAACTTGCCGATGAAGCCGACCGTGCCCGGGATTCCGGCCAGCGCCAGCATGGCGATCGTCATCGGCCACGCCAGCCACGGGTTGCGGGCCCCCAGGCCGGCCAGCCCTGAGAGGTCATCGCCGTCGGCCCGGTCGCCCTGCACCCCGACGATGACGGCGAACGCGGCGACGTTCATCAGCAGGTAGATCGCCAGGTACAGAACGGTGGCGTCGACCCCCAGCTTGGTGCCCACGACCACTCCGGCGAGCATGTAGCCGGCCTGGCCGACGCTGGAGTAGCCGAGCATCCGCTTGATCGACGACTGGCTGAGCGCGCCGACGTTGCCGACGATCATCGTGATCGCGGCGATTGTTGCCAGTGCGGGCGCCCATGTGTTCTGGACGTCGATCACGGCCACGTCGAAGAAGCGCAGCAACACGCCGAGCGCCGCCGCCTTGGTGGCGGTGGCCATGAACGCGGTGATCGGCGTCGGCGCGCCCTCGTAGACGTCCGGGGTCCACTGATGAAACGGCGCTACCGAGGCCTTGAAGGCGAAGCCGACCATCACCAGGGCCAGGCCCGTGAGCAACAGCGGATCGCCAAGCAGACCTCCGGCCAGGCTACCCGAGGAGATCCGAGCGGCGATGCCGGAGAACTGCGTCGTGCCGGTCGCCCCGTAGACGAGCGCGAGCCCGTAGACGAGCGTCGCCGAGCCGACCGAGCCGATCACGAGGTACTTGAGGCCTGACTCGAGCGAGCCCTCGCGGCGGTACTCCGAGGCGCAGAGCACGTACAGCGGGATCGACAGCAGCTCGAAGCCGACGAACACCGTGACCAGGTTCTGGGCCGAGACCAGGATCGCCATGCCGAGCACGCTGAACAGCAGCAGCGCGTGGTATTCGCCGTGCCCGGCGGTCTCCGGCGCCCGCGTGCGCAGCGACAGCAACACGCAGGCGATCGCCGCCACCGCGAAGATCATGTCCAGCAGCAGCGACAGCTGATCGACCGCCAGCGCGCCGGAGATGATCGAGGCGGGATCGTTGAAGCGGCTGATCGCGATCACCATGAACGCCGCCAGCGCGACCAGCGTCACCAGCGGGACGATGCTGGCCCGCGCCGTATGGCCGGGCAGCAACCCGATCAGCAGCACGATCAGCGCGCCGCCGCCGACGATCAAAAACGGCATGAACGACGCCCAGTCGATGTGGGGTCCGTGCAGGTGCCCGGCGGCGGCGGTGAGCAGCAGCGGACTCATGGAGAAGCGATCGTTCGCGAGGCTTCATAGGAATGCTGCTGAGCCTGAGTTCCCGCCAGCGCCGCGTTCACCGACGGCTCTGAGCGGCGCAGGCCGAACTGGGGATAGAACGCGAACACCAGGATCACGATCACCACCGGCACGATTGCGATCGCGTCTCGGATCCCGATCTCGCGGGAGCTGACCTGCGGGCCGACGCGGTTGTGCATCGCGCGGATGTGCAGCCGCAGCGCGTAGACGGCCGCCCCGACGACGCCGACGGAGGCGATCAGTGCGATCGGGAGCTTGGCGTTGAACACGCCGAGCAGGATCAGGAATTCTCCCGCGAAGTTCGACGAGCCGGGGATCGCCAGCGTGGCCAGCGTGATGATCAGCGCCAGTGAGGCGAGAATCGGTGCGCGGAACGCGATCCCGCCCATGTCGGCGAGCTTCTCCGAGCCGCCGGCACGCGCCGCCCAGGCGGCGACGATGAAGAACAGCGGCGCCGTGACCAGCGCGTGGTTGACCATCTGCAGCAGCGCACCCTGGCCGCCCTGGGCACGCAGCGAGAAGATGCCGAGCGTGATGAAACCCAGCTGCGCGACGCTCGAATAGGCGACGACCAGTCGGGCGTCGGGCGTCGTCAGCGCCACCACCGTGCCCCACAGGATCGAGGCCAGCGCGATCACCAGCATGATCAGCTGGAAGTGCACCGCGGCATAGGGGAACAGCGGCAGCACGATCCGCAAAAAGCCGTAGGCGGCGACCTTAGACAAGATGGCCGAGAACACCGCGACCGCCGGGATCGGCATCGCCTTGTAGCCGTCTGGCAACCAGCCGTGAAACGGGACCAGCGGCATCTTGACCAGGAACGCGATCGCGAAACAGAGGAAGATCCAGATCTGCGAGCTGTGCGACAACGGCAGCCCCTGCAGCGAGCTGAGCACGAACGTCAGCGGCGTGCCGTGCTGGCTGGAGGCGAGCACGCCGGTGGCGATCGCGCCGACGAGCATGAAGAACGAGCCGACCAGGGTGTAGATCACGAACTTGGTCGTGGCCCGCACGCGGTCCTGGCCGCCCCAGATGCCCGACAGGAAGGAGAGCGGAATCAGCATCAGGTCAAAGAAGGCGATGAACAGCGCCAGGTCCTGGGCGCAGAACGCGCCCAGCACGCCTGACTGCGCGAGCGCGAACTGGAAGTAGAACGTGCGCGGACGGTCCCACTCGCGCCCGACGCAGTACAGCATCGCGGCGCAGAACACGATCGTGGTGACGAGCACGAGCGCGACGTTGAGCCCGTCGAGCCCGAGCTTGTAGTGGATCCCCAGCGATGAGATCCACACCTTGTCGGTGACGAACTGCAGCCCGGCGTGACAGGACGTGAATCGCGCCAGGAAAGAGATCGCGATCCCGAGCGTGACGACGCTGGAGAGCACGGCGATCCGCCCGGCCAGGCGCGCCGGCAGCTGGGAGCCGATCAGCGCGATCGCCAGCGGCAGCCAGATCAGGATCGTCAGCGTCATGTGGCCTCGATCAGGAAGTACAGGGCCATGCCGGCGAGCCCGACGATCATCAGCGCCACGTAGTAGCGCAAGAAGCCCGTCTGGGCACGGCGCACGGCGGCCGACGCGGCGCGCACGGCGCCGGTGGAGGAGCCGGTGACGCCGCCGCCGATCACGCCGCGCTCCAGCACCGACTCGGCGAACCGCCCCGCCCACTGGACCGGGCGCACGACCGTGAAGTCGATCAGCTCATCGAAGTACCACTTGCGATACAGGAACGTGTGCAGCGCCGGCACGCGCTCGCGCAGCTCGGTCGCGGTACCGGCCCGGACCACCCAGACCCGGTAGGCGATCGCGATCCCGATCAGGCCGATCACGGCGCCGATGATCAGCCCGACCCACTCCGTACCGTTGGATGGATCCAGCTGCGCCAGCCGCGAGCCCGCGAACGTCGGTGACAGGAAGCGGGCCACGCCCCGATCGACGCCGGGGATCTGCAGGGTGCCGCCGATCACCGCCAGCAGCGCCAGGACGGCCATCGGGAACTTCATCGCCCAGTCGCGCTCGGCGATGTGGTGCTCGGGTCCGGGGAAGCCGACCGCCGCGTCCTCCTGCTCGCCCGTGCCCGGGTTGAACCCCGATTCGGCGTGGTGCAGGTGGCCGTGCTCCAGCTCCTGCGCCTCCGGGCACGGGTCGCCAAAGAACGCGCGGAAGATCATCCGGAACGTGTAGATGCCGGTCAGCGCCGCGCCGACGTAGCCAAGGATCCCGAGGATCTCAAAGCCGCCGCCGCGATTGTCCAGGTAGCCGATGATGTCGTCCTTGGACAGCCAGCCCGAGAACGGTGGCAGTCCCGACAGCGCCAGGCCGCCGATCACAAAGCAGGCGAACGTGAACGGCATCGCCTTGCGGAAACCGCGCATCCGGTCCAGCGACTGCTCGCCGCCCATCGCCGAGATCAGCGAGCCGGCGGACATGAACAGCAGCGCCTTGAAGAACGCGTGCGTCATCAGATGAAACAGGCCGGCCGAGTAAGCGCCCACCGAGACGCCCATGATCATGTAACCAATCTGCGACATCGTCGAGTAGGCGATCACGCGCTTGAGATCGGTCTGCACGATCGCGATCGTGGCGGCTATCAGCAGCGTCGCGCAGCCCACGATCGCACCGACATCGGCGGCCGTCGTGGCGAGCTCGAACAGCGGGTGCATGCGCGCGATCAGGTACACGCCGGCGGTCACCATCGTGGCGGC
>JBPCPC010000259.1:0-5324 GCA_050999585.1 Solirubrobacteraceae bacterium
CAGGAACGCGGTCGGGACCGAGCACCTGCTGCTCGGGATCGCTCGCGAGCAGGACAGCGTCGCGATGCGGATCCTGCGCGAGGGATGGGATCTCTATCCGGAGGCGATCCGCGGGGCGGTGATCGAGGCGCTGCCCGCGGGGTTGATACCTCCGGATCGTGGCGTCCCGGTTCCCACGATCGAGCGGGTCGAGCGTTCGATCGGTGGGATCCAGGTCATTCCCTCCCCGCCCTTGCGTCGGTTGTTGATGGCGGCGGCCGCGGTCGCGCTGGATGACAGTCGCACCGAGATCGACATCGATGATGTGTGGCTCGCCTTGACGCGCGAGCCGACCGCTATCCGCCTCGCGTCTGAGCTCGGGATCGATGAGCAGAAGGTCAGCGAGGCGATCAAACGCCGTGACGCCGCGATCGACCCGCCCGAGGCCTCTGCCGGCGCTTGACCGTCCGCGGGCTGCGCGGCTCGTGATGGCCGATCGCCAGGGTGCGATGCTGTAGTCATGTTTGAGCAGTTGACAGAGAGCGCTCGCCAGGTCGTGGTCTTCGCCCAGGAGGAGGCCAGCGCGCTGCGCTTTAGCCACATCGGTTCCGAGGCTCTGTTGCTCGGACTCTTGCGTGAGGAGGAAGGCCTCGCCGCCCGGACGCTCGCGTCTCTGGGCATGTCGGTGGAGAAGACGCGGCTGGCGGTCAAACGATATGTCGCCTCGGGCGACGAGCCGGTCCAGGGATTGATGCCGTTCACCCCACGGGCTAAGCAGCTCCTCCAGCAGGCCTCCACAGAAGCGGCAGCACTCGATCGCAAATTTATCAGCAGCGAGCACATCCTGCTCGCCCTGACCACGATCGAGGAGGGTGTGGGGATGAACGTCCTGCGCGACTTCGACCTCGACGCCACGAATATCCGCGACCTCGTGCTTCGGCAACTGGCCGACTTCACCCCGCTCAACCCGCCAGCCAGCCAGCGTTCGCGAACGCGATGGCGACGCGCTCGTGGTGCTGAGGCGGGCCCGTCGACGGACCCGTTTCGCGGGTTTGACGTTCGCCCCAACGACGAGGTCACCGGGGTGTTGATCGGAGCGGCCGCTCGGGCGCTTGAGGACGGCCGCACCGAGACGAGCATTGGCGATCTGCTGATCACGCTGTCGCGGGCCGAGCGGCTGCGGCCCGTCCTGACCGAGCTGCCCGCAGGCGAAGCCCGGATCCGTGCTGCGCTCCAACGCCTCGATCCCGGCGAGCCGCCGGCCCCGGCACACGGGACGTGAGTACCAATCCGCAGGCGGGCACCGGCTGGCGCAGGAAGTGGGGTTGGGGCGACCGGTCATTGGGTCACCCGCTTGTCTGGATCAAGCGGCGGGTCGCAGCCCGGCGTGGCGAGGTGCGCGATCTCACGCGGGGTCGTGCCGCCAGGAGTGGGCGTGTCGATCAGACCGTTCAGCAGCCGGTCAACCGCATCGTGGTCACCCTCGACGGCGGCCCGCTCGTTGTCGGTGAGCGGGACCTGCACGAGCATCCGCTGCATCTCGTCCTTGCTCTCGAGCAGCTGGCTCTGGGTAGACGGCTTGGTGATGTAGAAGTCGCAGCGGGCGCATGCCATCCGGTGCGGGCATTGCTCAAAGAAGCCGTAGGAGCAGTAGCCGTGCCCGAGGTCATAGAACTCAAACGGCCCGCCGCTCGCCGCTTGACCGTTGGTGATCACGTCGCGGTCCAGCAGCACCTCGATCGTGCGGATGTTGCGGGCGAAGTACCCGGCGTCGGTGTAGGCCTTCGTGAGCGTGAGCGGCGTGATCCGCGCGTAGTGCTGGGTGGAGCTGGGGTTGGAGTGACCGAGCCACGCCTGCAGCTCAAACAGCGACATCGGGTCCTTGGCGTTGTAGAGCTGGGTCGCGATCGTCGCCCGGGCTCGGTGGCTGGTGATCGCGCCACGCACGTCCTCCCGCGGCACGCCGGCCTTGCCGCACAACAGCGGGACGAGCACCCGGTTGATGTACTTCTCGCCGAGCTGAGCGCCGCGATAGGCGAGCAGCATGTCGACCAGCTCGCCGGTCTTGCGATCCGCGAACTTGGGTTGTGCGGGGCGGACGGCCAGCCAGGCGTCGATCGCCTCACCAACCAGCCGGTCGACCGGCTTAGTGAACGCTCTCGTCGCCTTGTTGACCGGCACGTCGAGCAGGCACACCCGCCCATCACCGTCATCGGTGTCGTCCGGAGTGCTCTGCCAGCGGACCGCGCCGACGCGGAGGCGGAGGATCTCATCGACTCGCTGACCGGCGAACAGCCACAACAGGGCGACCGCGCGGACGAGTTCCAGCGGATACCACGAGCCGCCCCAGCGTCGCTCGGGAAGGTCCTCGACGTTGAGGTTCAGCCCGGCCCACATGAGCTTGGCCCAGATGTCGTCGGCGATCACCGCGGGTCGGGGCCGATCAGCGCCAAGATCGATCTCGGGATCCCGAGCGCTCGGGGTGGGTCGAACCTGCGCTGGATCCATTCCCATTCCTGCAGGTCGCAGAAGAATGTTCGCAGCGACCCGATCAGCGACGCCTTTGACCTGGGTGAGAGGGTCTCGCCGTAGCGGGCGCGCATCGCGTTGGCGTTCAGCGATTTGGACAGCTCGCCGATCTTTAGCCGGTTGACCGCGGCGATCCATGCGGCGGCGAGCTCGCGATCCCAACTCTGCGGATCGACGCGGCTGGGATGCTCAGCGTGCAGCCAGCGCCCGGCCTTGATCAGTGCGTAGTAGGTGTGCACGCGGCTGCTGCGCGACAGCGTTGAGGTCTCAAACCAGCGGCGAGTCCACGCAAGCCACTCGGGCGGGACGTCGATCTCGCCGGCCTGGCTGCGCTGGAGCCACTCCTCCCGCGACGGCTGCGTCGCGAAGGGCATGCGTGGGATCACGCCCATGTCGACCAGGGTCCGCGTGAGCTGCTCGATCCCGTAGCGACACGCGTTGTTCGTCTCGCCGGTGCGCATCCACGCGAGCAGGTCACCGTGCCCGGCGAGGTCCTCCAGCAGCGGGCTGCCCGCGAGCAGCATCAGGTCATAGAGCGCGCCCTGCATGTTCGGGCGCTGCAGCACAGTCGCCTGTCCAAGTCCGTCGAGATAGCCCTGCACGCGAGCGACCGCGTGATCGACCGGCTCTGGGCCGAACACGCGACCGGTCAGCAGCCGCAGCTTCCAGCCGCGGAACGCGTGGTGCAGATCTCGCTGATCGCAGAGCAGATACCCGACAGCAGCGACCGCTTGGCGGTAGTTGTTGTTCGCGCCGCGGAGGGTGTGCAGCCACTGCTCGCGGTCCCAACCCCAGAACATCAGCCCGTGCTCGCGCGCGCCAGCGAGCAGCAGGCCGCGGGTCGATGAGCGCCCCCACCACTCCGGGTGTGAATCGATCACGTCCAGCGCGTCATCGATCGGCTCGATCACCCGCGCCAGCGCGCTCGCGGCGCCCGCCGGCCACCGATACCGATGCACGGCAAGCAGCCCCAACGCGTCGCGCTCACCCCCAGTCAACTCAGCGCCACGGTCGTAGCGCGCCCGGTCAAGCCGCGGTACCCACCGCCGCTGCGGCTCGGGCACGGCGGCCAGAAAGGCGGTCATCCGAGCACCTCGCCGAGCTGCGCGATCCGCGCCCGATGGATCTGCGTCATCCCGCGCGCAAGCCGCTCGGACAGGTCACGGCCAGACAGATGGATGTAGCGCTGCGTCGTGTCCGTCGACCGGTGCCCCGCGAAAGAGGCGATGTGATGGATCTCCCACCCCGACCGCGCGAGATCCGTCAGACACAGATGTCGCAAGGTGTGGGTGCTAAACGACGGCACCGCGGCCCGCAGCGCGATCGACCGAACCACCTTTGACCACGTCCACGCCGACACCCCCTGCCCGCGGTTGCGCGGCGACTCCGACACGCACATCGCACCACGCGCCGTCGTGATCGTCTGACGATGCCGGAGATACCCGGCGAGCAGCTGCCCAGCGACCGTCGAGTACGGCACCACCCGGGCCGCGCTTGGACTTCGTCGTCTCCGCCCGAACGGTGATCGTGCGGTGCGCCGGATCGAGATCATCGCTCTCCAGCAGACACAACTCCTCACGCCGCAAACCAGCGTCGTAAGCCAACGCAAGCATCAGCCGGTTCCGCACCCCCTCCCCAGCGGCGACATCAAGGATCGCGCGCCACTGCGCTTCGGTCGGAATCCACGGCAACGGATCCGCGCGGGCGACCAGACCACGCCGACCAGCGCGACCGTCCGCCGACCGGTACCCACGCGCGACCGGGTTGAGCTCCCGCACCTGCTCCTCAACGAGGAAGTCATAGAACAAGCGCACCACCGTGACCCGCAGCTGCAGCGTCGCGTTCGACAGCCCGATCCCAGAGGTCAGCGAGACCACGTTCGCGGCGTGGCGACCGGGACGCTCGCGGAGATCCCGCACGTAGCCGGCGATCTCCGCCCGCCCCGCGGTCTCGACCTCGACACTCGCCCGGTCACACCACGCCAGATAGTCAACCAGCGAGCGGGCGTACGTCTCCACCGTCCGCGGTGAGCGACCCAGATCGCGCTGGATCTCAAGCCACCGAACCGCGCCCGCGACCGGCGCGAGCGCTGGCCACCGATCCGCGATGCCGTCGGGGGTGGCCGCGGCGGCGCGCTCGTGCCACCGCGCGTCACTTCTCGCCTCCGGCTCGTCGCTCCGCGCGATGGCACCGTCCTCCGGAACCAAGCCCATTCCAACCTCCCAGGTAGACGCCGTGATCAGCACGCGCATCTATCCACCACTCGTCCCCACCAGGCGCACCCCACTCCGCTGCAGCCCGCTCCCTGGCAGGAATTCAACGACAGAGCCGGAGCACCGTCACGCGAGGCCAGCCTCAACGCCGCGTCGAGGACCGCGGCCTGGCTCACGATAACCTTGTGAGCATGGTTGGGCACTACAACGTGATCGACTGCGACGCTGGACGGGGCTGGACGCTGAAGGACGAGCAAACTGCGGTTCGCTACGCCGCCGCCCGTCATGCCGCCACCGGCAATGTGATCGAAGTGATCGGCACCAGGGACGACGGGTCTGAGAGCCACATCGTGCTCCCTCCCGACGCCCCGGTCGCCATCCCATAGCGACCAACACGCGCCACCAACGCTGGCGCTCTTGAACGTGCTACTTGGAAGCAATTCCAAGAAACACACACGGTGTTCATGGGGTGGTCCCGAGGGCGTCAGGTTAACTGTGTAGGCGGCTGATGGGTAGGTTAACGGTTACTCCGGTAGTGTCAACTGGTGACGGTCAGTTTGCAGTGTCGGGGACGCGGTCACCGAAGTGGATCTTGAACGCCAG
>JBPCPC010000261.1:0-17464 GCA_050999585.1 Solirubrobacteraceae bacterium
GTCGGCTTTTGGCGTTACCCGCTACAAACGATTTCGTTGCCTGGCTTTGGCTTCGCTGCCTTTGCCTTCTTGCTGGCGATCGCCGACGTGGTGTTGAAGCTCGCCGGGGTCGGGTTTCCGGTCGGAAACCCGACGGTCGTGATCGTGGTGGCGTTCTTCAGCGGCATCCAGCTGCTTTCCCTCGGGGTGATCGGCGAGTACGTGGGGCGGATCTATGACGAGGCGCGCCAGCGGCCGAAGTACATCGTCGAGTCCCGACATGGGCTCAAGGAAGATTGATGGCCACTGATGCCACCGTTCGCGCCTGCCGGATCTGCGGCTCGGGGACGCGCCCGGTCGGCACCGTGCGCGGGGCGCACAGCGGTCGGGATTTCGAGCTCGCGCGGTGCGCGGAATGCGGATACGCGTTCATCGTCGATCCGCTGACTGATTTCGCCCGCATTTACGACGAGGACTACTACGCCGGCCGCGGGGCCGACCCGCTGGTCGACTACGCCTACGAGCTGGAGCACCCGACCAAGACCGTGCGTCAATACGAATGGCGCGGACTGGCAATGATCGTGGCTCATCTGCTCGGGCCGCTCTCCGGCCGCCGCTGGATTGATTTCGGCGCCGGCAACGGCGGGCTCGTCCGGTATCTGCGAGAGCGCGAGCATGTGGATGCGGTCGGGTTTGAGGAGGGCGCGATCGCACAGCGCGCCGCGGCGCTCGGGATTCCCGTGCGGGGCGCCGATGCGCTGGCCGGCTGGGCCGGGTCGGCGGACGTCGTGACCGCGGTTGAGGTGCTCGAGCACGTCCTCGATCCGGTGGCCGAGCTACGGGCGATGCGCGAGCTGCTCAAGCCCGGCGGGCTGCTGCTGATCACGACCGGCAACGCGCGCGCGCACGCCAAAGACCTCGCGCGCTGGCGTTATATCGTGCCCGAGATCCACATCTCGTTCTTCGAGCCCCGGACGCTCGAGCGTGCCTTCGCCCTGGCCGGTCTGCGGGCCGAGCATCCGCCGCTCGGCCGGGGCTTTGACTACGTGATCGCGTTCAAGGTGCTCAAGAACCTCGGCGTCAGCCGCCGAACGGCGGCCACCGACTTGCTCCCCCGGCGCGCGGTTCGGCTGCTGGCCGACCGCATGGAGCGCCTCAGCGAGCATCCCGTCGGATGGGCGATCTGAGCGTCGCCGCCGTATTCGTCGATCGCGACGGCGTGATCAACGAACTGGTCCCCGACCCGCTGAGCAGGAAACCGGAGTCGCCGCTGCGCGCTCGGGACGTGGTCCTGATCGCGGGTGCCGCGGCTGCCCTGCGACGGCTGCTCGCGGCGGGGTGGACACTGGTGGGCGTCTCCAACCAGCCGGCGGCGGCCAAGGGCCGGATCTCACTGGCCGAGCTGCTGGGGATCCAGGCTCGGGTGATCGAGCTGCTGCTCGAGCAGGGCGTGCGCTTTCACGACTTCCGCCTGTGCCTGCATCATCCCGACGGTTCGGTGGCGGAGCTGACTCGGCGCTGTGACTGCCGCAAGCCCGCCCCCGGCATGATCCTGGACGCCGCACGCCAGCTGGGGATCGATCTGGCGCGCTCCTGGATGATCGGGGACACCGACGTCGACGTGCTGGCCGGCCGCGCGGCGGGCTGTCACACGGCGCTGATCGAGCATCCCGGCAGTGCCCACAAGCGCTGCGATGACTTGGCCCCGGACGCCGTCGCCGCCGATCTGGGCGCCGCCGTCGATCGGTTGCTTCAACGGTCGCCCAGATGAGCGATACGACCACGGCAGCGGCCCGCACCGCGGTCAGGATTAGCTCCGCCGGTCGACGACAAAGTTGGGCGGACGGGCTGGCGCTTATCGCGGGGGTGCTGCTTCTCGCCGGCCCCGCTCTGCTCACTCACAACGGGTTCATCGACGACTACACCAACCATCTGTGGCTGGTGTGGGTGCAGGAGAGCGCGATCAGTCACCACCTACTGCCCACCTACTTCATCAGCGCCCCCCAGGTCGGCGTGTTTTACCCGGTGTTCGAGTTCTACGGCGGCACGTCCTACGCCGCGACCGGCGCGCTGGCGGCGCTGTTGGGCGATCGCGTCGTCGTCGCCTACGTCGCCTCAATCATGCTGGCGGTGGCGAGCGCCTACGGCGGTCTGCTGTGGCTGGCCCGCCAGCTCGGCGTCCGCTCCTGGCTGGCTCATGCGCCAGCGATCGCGTTCGTGACGAGTGCGTACTACGTGACCAATCTGTATGGACGGGGCGCATGGACTGAGTTCGTCGCCACCTCCTCGATCCCCCTGCTGGCTGCCGGTGGCGTGCGATTGGCGCGAGCACCGCGAGTCGAGCTGCGAACGGCGACGCTGTTCGTGCTCGCCGCGATCGTGTTTATCGGAACGCACAACGTCACCCTGCTGCTGGGCACGGTGACGATGATCATTCTCGGTGGCGCGTTCTGGTGGGCACTGGGTGCGCGGCCCCGCGATCTGCCCCGCCGCCGCCTACTCGCAGTGGTCGGCCTGCTCGTGCTCGCGACCGGAGTGGATGCGTGGTCCCTGCTGCCCAACCTCATCTACGCATCCCGTGTCGGGATCTCGAGTCAGGCCCCCAACGTGTGGACCTATACCGGCTTCTTCAACTCTCCCGGCGTGCTGTTCAACCCGCTGCGTTCGGTGCCCTCAGCGTCCACCACCCCCGGTCTCTACGTACAGGCCGCCGACTGGTTCCTGGCTTGGGCCCTGGTTGCGGCGTTCGCGCTGTGGTCCGCCGCGGGCAGGCGATTGCGCCGCGCTGCGATGGCCGTGGCGGTCGTGCTCGTGCTGCTGCTGGCGGTGACCATGATCGGGCCGCTATGGAATGCGCTTCCGACGACGCTGCGACAGGTCCAGTTTCCGTATCGGCTCGACACCTACATCTCGCTGTGCATTGCGGCGTTGGTGTTGATCGGCGCGCTGGCGCTACAGAGAGAGCGCCGGCCCGGCCTTCGGCGCGGGTTGTTGGGACGCGGGCTGGGTCTGGCGGCGGCGGTCAGCATCACGCTGTGTGTCTGGCAACTGGGGGAGGGGCCGACCGACAGTGTCAAGTCATACCGCAACCGGTCTGCGGTCTTTCAGTCCACGCACCTGACGCCCCGGACCTGGTATGACGAAAGCTACACCGATGCCAGTGCGCGCATCGTTTACACCGGCGACCGGCAGATGTTCATCGATCCGTACTTCATCTCTGGCGATCACCAAGCGCTGACGGTCACTCCCCCGCCCGGCACCGCTCCGTTTGCCACCAACATCACCGGCGGACCGTACGCAGTCCACGTCCCGGGCGGGATCGTGCCGGTGGGTCGCACCCCGGAGGGCCATGTGGTCGCGCGGCGCCGGAATACGGTGAGCGGGCCGGTGCGGATCACCCTGTCAGCGGCCGGCGGGGCGATCGCAGCCGGCAAGGTGATCAGCGCGATCAGCCTGCTGGCGGTACTGGGCTTACTCCTGGTCGCCGCCGTTTCCCGCGCGACCCGGCGCCGGCGGTCGGTGCGCAGCGCCTGATCGACCCGCTCACCTGAGCGGGCGCGGTCCAGCGCGGACGATAGATTGAGCGCGTGAGCAAGGCCGCACACCGATGAGCGTCATCTTCAGCCGCGCCCCGCTGCGCATCTCGCTGGGCGGCGGCGGCACGGACCTGCCGTCCTACTACGGAGAGCACGGGGGCTTCCTCGTCGCCGGCGCGATCGACAAGTACATCTACATGCTGATGCACACGGTGTTCCAGCGTCGCTACCGGATGAAGTACTCAGAGACCGAGGACGTCGAGCAGATCGCCGAGATCCGCCATCCGATCCTGCGCGAAACGCTGACGCGCCACTGGCGGGGCAGCCCGGTGGAGATCGCCTCGGTGGCCGATGTGCCCGCCGGCACGGGGATGGGCTCGTCGGGCGCGTTCACCGTCGCCCTGCTCAAGGGCCTGGCCCACGCTCGGCGGACATCGATCACGCCGGAGGCGCTGGCTGAATCGGCCGCGGAGATTGAGATCGAGATCCTCAAGGAGCCCTGCGGCAAACAGGATCCGTACGTGGCCGCGCACGGCGGTATCTGCGCTTACACGTTCGCCCGGGACGGCCAGGTGAGCGTCGAGCCGCTCGAGCTGGCACCCGAGACGCTGCGCTCACTGCGCGAGCAGCTGCTGCTGTTCTACACCGGCGAGGCCCGTGACGCCTCCGCCGTGCTGGCTGACCAGGACCAGCGCACACGCGGCGGCGACGACGAGATGCTCGAGAACATGCATCGCACGAAGCAGATGGGCCTGCGCAGCCGCGAACTGCTGCTGGACGGTGACCTGTTCGCCTATGCGGAGTTGATGCACGAGCACTGGCTGAACAAGCGCCGCCGGTCGCCCGGAATGGCCACCGAGCGCGTCGACGAGCTGTACACGCTGGCCCGGCGCAGCGGCGTCGTCGGTGGCAAGCTGGTGGGGGCGGGCGGCGGTGGCTTCCTGCTCGTCTACGCGCGCAACCCCGCTGACACCCGGCAGGCGATGGCGGCGGCCGGGGCCTTTGAGCTGCCGTTCGATTTCGAGTTCGTCGGAGCCCACTCCGACGAGTATGCGTGAGCTCGCGCGGCCCGCGCTGACGGTCGGCATCGTCGGCTGCGGGCTGATCGGACACAAGCGCGCGGCTGCGCTGGACGGGGGGGACGGCGTGATCGGAGCTGTCGACCCGGTGACCGAGCGTGCCGACGCGCTCGTGCGCTCTCATGGTGGTCGGGCCTGCGCTGACCTGGACGAGCTGCTGGCGCTGAGCCCGGACGTCGTCGTCGTGGCGACCACGCACGATCGGCTGGCGCCGCTGACGCTCCGTTGCCTGAGGGGAGGCGCCCACGTGCTGGTCGAGAAGCCCGCCGGGCTCGGTACCGGGGAGGTCGATCAGCTCAGGCAGGCGGTGGCTGAGACCGGCCGGCGGGTGAAGGTCGGCTTCAACCACCGCTTCCATCCGGGCCTGACCGATCTGGCCGCCGAGGTTCACTCCGGCCGGCACGGGCCGCTGATGCATGTGCGAGCCCGCTACGGACACGGCGGCCGGCTCGGCTATGACCGTGAATGGCGTGCCCAACCCGCGCGGTCGGGTGGAGGTGAGCTGATCGACCAGGGCATGCATCTGCTCGACCTCACCCACTGGCTGGCCGGACCGCTGCCCCTGCACAGCGCGCTGCTCAAGACCCAGTTCTGGGACATGCCGGTCGAGGACAATGCCGCCCTGGTGCTCGGT
The DNA here is from genome assembly GCA_050999585.1 of Solirubrobacteraceae bacterium. GTDB lineage: Bacteria > Actinomycetota > Thermoleophilia > Solirubrobacterales > Solirubrobacteraceae > Palsa-465. The sequence continues at coordinate 5,229 of JBPCPC010000261.1, forward strand.
GATGACGTCGATCGCAGCGCACCGTGGGCGATGCTGCACGTCACCTGGACCGAATGGAAGAACCTGTTCTCGATCGAGGTCTACTGCCATGACGCCAAGTTGCAGGTGGACGGCCTGGTCGGCTCCTACGGCCCTCAGAAGTTGCGCATCTACCGGATGAGTCCCGAGATGGGACCGCCCGCACTGCAGGAGCGTGACTACGGGTCCGCCGACCTGTCCTGGTCGCGGGAGTGGGAGCACCTCGCGGGCGTCCTGAGCGGCGGGGCGGCCGAGGCCCGGTTACTGGGTGATCTCGACGATGCCCGGTACGCGTGGTCGACGATCGAGGCCGCCTACGCCCGCTCGCCGCCGTTCACGGCGATGCGCCGCGACGTGCACGCGTGAGCCTGGAGGCGTTGCCCCCGGTCTGCATCCTCGCCGGTGGGCTTGGCACGCGCCTGGGATCCAGGGTGCGCGACACCCCCAAGCCGCTGCTCGAGGTGGCTGGCGAGCCGTTCCTGGTGCATCAGTTGCGCCTGCTGGCTCGCTACGGGGCCCGTCGCGTAGTCCTCTGCGTCGGCTACCTGGGCGAGCTGATCGAGAGCCGGATCGGCGGTGCGCGCTTCGGGGTGCAGATCGGCTACAGCTACGACGGACCGCGCCCGATCGGGACCCTGGGCGCACTGCGCAAGGCCGCGCCCGCACTCGGTCCGCGGTTCCTGGTCCTCTACGGCGACACGTACCTGCGCCTGGACTACCTCGCAGCTGCTGGGGCCTGGGAGCGCAGCGAGCAGCCGGCGATGATGACCGTGCTGCTCAACGAGGGCCGGTGGGACGTCTCCAACGCCGCCTTTGACGGCCACCGCGTCCGCTATGACAAGCGCGCTCCGACGATCGACATGGCCTGGATTGATTACGGCCTGGGTGGACTGCGAGCCGATGCGCTGGATCTCGTCGGTCCGGCGGTGCCGGAGCTGTCAGATCTCTACCAGGAGCTGTCGCAGCGCGGTGAGCTGTTCGGCTATGCGGCGCAGGAGCGCTTCTACGAGATCGGCACGCCGGACGCGTTGGCGGAGACCGATGCCTTCCTGTCGGCGCAGCGGGCGGATTAGCCAGCGGGCTGCGTTAGGCTCGGTCGATCGACCCCCGGATCACAGCCCTAGCGGACCTGTCCGTCGACGCGGGGATTAACGTGGTGCCCGGGCAGACCGTGATCGTCAGCGCCAAGCTCGGACAGGAGGAGCTCGCTCGCGCGATCGCCGCCGCCTGCTATGACCGCGGCGCTCACCAGGTCCAGGTCGACTACGCGGATCCCTACGTGGGACGCGCCCGGCTGCAGCGCGCTCCCGAGGCGGCGCTGGGCAGCGTGATCCCGTGGGAGCGACAGCGCCCGGGCCAGATGGCGGAGATGAAGGCCGCGTGGATCGGGTTGAGCGGCCCGGCGGCGCCGGGCCTGCTGGACGATCTCGACGCGGGGCGGATCGGTCGGGACAGCGTCGCGCTGGTGGAGTGGGCCGAGGTCATCGACCGCGGCCAGATCAGCTGGACGATCATCCCGGGGCCGACCGAGGCGTGGGCGCGACTGGTGTTCGGCCAGTCCGAGTCTGACCCGCTCGATGCCCTGTGGGCGAAGATCGCCAACGTCTGCCGGCTGGACGAGCCCGACCCGGCCGCCGCGTGGTGGCAGCGCTCGACCCAGCTGCGCGAGGCTGCGGACCGTCTCAGCGCCGCACAGCTGGACTCGCTGCACTTTCGCGGCCCGGGGACTGATCTGGTGGTCGGCCTGCTCCCGGGGCTGCAGTGGCACGGCGGCGGCCTGACCAACGCCTGGGGACGCGACCACGTGCCCAACCTGCCGACCGAAGAGGTGTTCACCAGCCCTGACCCCGAGCGCACCGAGGGGACCGTGACCTCGACCAAGCCGCTGCTCGTGACCGGCCGCGTCGTCAGCGGGCTGCGGATCCGCTTCGAGGGTGGGCGCGCGGTGCAGATCGACGCCGATGAGGGCGCGTCGCTGCTGCGCGAGGTGATCCGTCGTGACCTCGACGCCGACCGGCTCGGCGAGGTGGCGCTGGTCGACGGCAGCGGACGCGTCGGCCGGACGGGCACCGTGTTCCACGACACGTTGCTGGACGAGAACGCCGCCAGCCACATCGCGCTCGGCTCAGGCTTCCAGCACCTGGCCACCGACGATGCGGGGGCGGCGCGGGTCAACTCCAGCGGCGTGCACACCGATTTCATGATCGGCGGCCCGGACGTGGACGTCACGGGCACGACCCGGGACGGTCGCGAGGTGCCGGTGCTGACCGGCGGCGAGTGGTCGGTGTAGGTTGTTGGGGCGGGGGCGCGCCTACTGAACTTGATGCACCTGATCGTCGCCCAATGACGAGCGGGCGCGGCTCGCCAGTCCTCCATCGCCGGTCAGCAGAATCGAGCCGGCAAGCCCCTCGGCGAGCGCGAGGTAGGTGGCGTCGTAGGCAGTGAGGTCGTGACGCAGCTCCCACACGCGGGTGCGCAGCGGAGCGTGCGAATAGCGGATCAGTCGCGTGTTGGCAAGATCGGAGACCGCCTCGCTCGCGCGCTGGTCGGTGACCGCGCCGCGGCCTGCCAGCCTGCGCAGGGCGTTGAGCGTTTCGGGGTCGATCAGCTCTGGCGCGTGCAAAGGCTCGTGCTCGCGGCCTGTCAGCTCGGATACCAGTGCTTCGACGGCCTCGGTGCGACCCAGCAGGAAATCGGTCAGGACGGAGGCGTCGACGACGATCAACGAGCGTCGCGATCGGCGCGGATCAGCGCGGCGCTCGACTCACCCGTGTAGCGCTTCCGCTCAGCGATCCGGGCAGCCAGCTCTCCCACCGTGGGCAAGCGTGCGATCTCGCGCGTGCGAGCGAGCATGAACTCGTTCAGGGATTGGCCGGCGAGCGCGGCTTGCGCCTTCAGTCGCCGGTGCACGTCGTCGGGCACCCCTCGGATCTGGAGGTTCGTCACAGGTACCAATGGTAGCGAAATGCATGGTTAACATGCATATTGCGACGACATCTCGCACTAGAGCCTACTGAAACGGTCGTGTCAGTACAATCCGGGCGTGATGGAAACGGCTCCTGTGACCTCGGCCCGGCGAGACGAGCTGCTCGAGCGCGCCTATGCCTACGTGCTGACGCACGGCCTCGCCGGCATTTCGCTGCGGCCCCTGGTGGCTGCCATCGGCTCCAGCCCGCGCGTGCTGCTGTTCCTGTTTCAGAGCAAGGCCGGGCTGGTCCGCGCGCTGCTGGCCCGCGCGCGAGCTGACGAGGTGGCGCTGCTGCAGCGGCTCGGGTCCGAGCCGCCCGCCGGGCTGGCGCGGGTCGCGCACGAGATCTGGGGGTGGCTGGTCGCGCCCGAGCATCGGGGCCTGCTGCGGCTGTGGCTTGAGAGCTATGCGCAGGCGCTGGTACAGCCGGCGGGACCGTGGGGCGGGTTCGCGGCCTCGACGGTCGATGACTGGCTGGCGCTGCTGGCCACCGCCCAGTCGCCGGTGCAGCGCGACACCGCGGCCGGCGAGATCCGCCGCACGCTGGTGCTGGCCGTCCTGCGCGGAGCGCTGCTGGACCTGCTGGCTACCGGCGACGCCGAGCGCACCACGCGAGCGGTCGAGGCGGCCCTGGCTCAGTTCGACGGCCCGCGGGGTTGAAGCGCCGGGGCAGGCGGCTCGGTATCGTCAACCGCGACCGCTTTCGCGATGCAGAAGCTTCCGACCAAGCTCATGGGGCCCGTGCTGCTGGCCCCGGAGGTCCACGGCGACGAGCGTGGATTCTTCCTGGAGTCCTACCGCGTCACCATGTTCGCGGAGCTCGGCGTGCCCGACGAGTTCGTCCAGGACAACCACTCCCGGTCACGTGCGGGGATCGCGCGCGGCATGCACTTCCAGCCCGGTCAGGCCAAGCTCGTGCGCTGCGTGCGCGGCTCGATCTACGACGCGATCGTCGACATCCGACCCGATTCGCCGCAGTTCGGGGAGTGGGAGGGATTCCGGCTCGACGACTCCGAGCACCGGCAGCTGTATGTGCCCGACGGCTTCGCCCACGGCTTCTGCGTCCTCTCCGAGCTCGCCGACGTCACCTACAAGATCACGACCTACTACGACCCGGAACGGGAGAACGGGTTCGCGTTGCATGACCCCGAGCTGGCTATCGACTGGCCTGAAGGGTTGACCGTTTCACCGCGCGACCGCAACGCCCCGAGCCTGGCGCAGCTGCGCGCTTCGCTGCCGTCCGCCTATGCGATCGCCGGCGACGATGCGTGAGCGCCTGGCGATCGGTCCGGTCGGCTACCGCCGGGTCGCGTACGCGACGCTCGCCTCGCTGACGTTGATCGTGATGACCGGAGCGGCGGTGCGGCTCACTGACTCAGGGCTCGGCTGCCCGAACTGGCCACGCTGTTACGGCGGGCCGCTGCCGCCCCTCTCCGGCCATGCGCTGATTGAGTTCGGCAACCGCGCGCTGTCGGGGTTGGTGGGCGTGCTCACGGTCGTGACCGCCGTGCTGACGTTCACCCGCCGGCCGTTCCGGCGCGACCTCGTGGTGCCGGCGCTGCTGCTCCCGGTCGGCGTGCTGGCGCAGGCGGTGCTCGGCGGCTACACCGTGCGCGAGCATCTCGCCCCTGGGTTCGTGATGGCGCACTTTGGCCTCTCGATGCTGATCCTGATCGTTGCCGTCGCGCTGGCCTGGCGGGCGCGCGCAGAGGACCCCGGCCCCCTGCGTCCCCGGGGCTCGGACCGGTCGGCCGTCTGGTCGGTGCGGGGGCTGACGCTGCTGGCGGGCGTGACGATCTTCGGCGGCACGGCGGCGACCGCCGCCGGTCCACACTCCGGCGGCGTCTCGGGCCAGAAGGTCCACCGTCTGACATTCGAGGGTCGCGACACGCTGATGTGGGTGATCCATCGCCACGCGACGATCGCGGCGGTGTTCGGCGTGGCGGTGATCGCCGTCTGGCTGCTGCGCCGCCACCGGGGCGCATCAGCGGACGAGCTCGAGCCGCTGACTGTGCTCGGTGTGCTGGTCGCCGCCCAGGGTCTGGTCGGCAGCGTGCAATACGAGCTGCACCTGCCCGCCGACATGGTGTGGGTCCACGTCACACTGGCGACGTTCACCTGGCTGGCGGCGCTGTGGGCGTGGGCCGACGTCGGTCGCCTGGCGCCGCGTCGGGCCGCCATCGATGTGCCTGAGCCCAGGGTGGCCGACGCACGCGAGCTCGAGGCCGTCTGATCGGAGCGGAGGTCCCGGCGGTGACGCTCGATACGATCGCATCCACCGACGTGGCCTCTTCGCAACCCAGCCAGACGCCGCCTTCCGGGCGGGCTTCCGATGCGACGCTCAGCATCCTGGTCGTCGACGACGAGTCCGATCTGCGCGAGATGCTGACGCGCTCGTTCTCCCGCGAGGGTCATCGCGTGCTCGCGGTCGCCGACGGTCGCGCGGCGATCGACCGCGCGAGCACCGAGAGCTTTGACATCGTGTTGCTCGATGTCGCGCTCGGAGCCGGCCCCGACGGCTACGAGGTCTGCCGCACGCTACGCACCCGGCGCAACGTGGTGCCGATCATCATGCTCACCGCGCTGGACTCCGAGGCCGACGCGGTGCTCGGGCTGGAGGCCGGTGCCGACGACTACGTCACCAAGCCGTTCGGGCTGGCTGAGCTGCGCAGCCGGATCCGCGCGGTCCTGCGCCGAGCCGGCACGCGGGCGATGGGCGAGGAGGTGCTCGCCGTGGGGCCGATCGCGCTGGACCGCGCGCAGTGCGAGGTCACGATCGGCGGCGAGCCGGTCAAGCTCACGTTCTCGGAATTCGAGCTGCTCGACGCGCTGATGGCCGATCCCGGCCGGCTGCTCAACCGCCAGGAGCTGCTGCGGGCGATCTGGGGTGACAGCGCCTACCGGGACCCGCGAGCGATCGACGTCCACATCCGCCATCTGCGCGAGAAGCTCGAGCCCGAACCGGAGAAGCCGCGCTACATCCTGACCGTGCGCGGCGCCGGTTACCGACTGCGGGGCGGCTAATGATCGGCCGCGGGGAGCACTAACGCCTGCGCGATCGCGGCTCCGGGGCCGCGGCGCCTTCGGCCTGCGCGGTCGGATTGTGGGGGCCGTGCTGGTCACCACGGTGGCCACCCTGGGCGTGGCCGCGCTCGCGCTGCTCGGACCACTGGAGCACAGCCTGCGCAACGCCGAGCGCAACACGCTGCACAAGCACCTGCAGAAGCCGACGATCCGCAGATTCGAGCGGCTCGCGCCGATCAACGAGGCCGGCTCGCCGGACAGGCCGTTGCAGCGCCTTCAGGAGCAGCTGGCGGGGGCCAGCGGCGCGACGGTAACGGTGCTCGGCTTCCCGGGGATCAACGGCACCGACAGTAACGTCGTGGTTGGGCCCAACAGCGGGCCGAACGTCGTCGACGGCACCGATCCGATCGTCATCGACGCGTTTCGCGCCCACCGCTCGCGCTATCGGTTCGTCTCCGTGGACGGCGACGAATACGTTGAGGCGGCGATCCCGTTCATCAATGCCCGGCTGACTTACGTGCTGGTCGCCCGCAAGTCGATCGATCAGGTGGCCGATGCGGTCAGGGTCGTGCGTCGGGCGTTCATCGACGCGGCACTGGCCGGGCTGGCGTTGACGTTGATCCTCGGGATTCCGCTGGCGGCCACGCTCGTGCGACGGCTGCGCCGCCTGCGTGAGGCCGCGCTCGAGCTGGCGCACGAGGGACCCGTCGTGCAGGTCCCGGTCGACCGGGCGCGGGACGAGGTCGGCGACCTGGCCCGGACGCTGGCCGCGATGCAGCAGCGATTGCAGAGCCAGGAGGAGGCGCGACGATCGTTTGTGGCGACCGCCTCGCACGAGCTGCGCACGCCGCTGACCTCGCTCGACGGAATGCTTGAGCTGCTCAATGACGATCTCCAGTACGCCGATCCGGACCTGGAGGACGCCCGCGCGCTGCTCGGCCGGGCGCGCGTTCAGTCGCGGCGCCTCGGTCGGCTGGCCGCCGACCTGCTCGATTTATCTCGGATCGACGCGCAGGTGGACCTGCGCTCTGAGCCGGTCGAGCTCGGCGAGCTGAGCCGTGCCGTGCTGGCTGAGTTCGAGCTCGGGACCGAGGAGCGCGGGATCCGCTCGGCGCTCGATGATCAGGGCGGTTCGGTGTGGGCGCTGGGCGACCCGGGCAGCATCGCGCGGATTCTGCGGATCCTGCTCGACAACGCCGTGCGGATCAGCCCGACGGGCTCGGAGATCCGAGTGGAGCTGCGCCGCGCCCCCGATGTCGCGATCAGCGTCTGTGACCAGGGCCCGGGGGTGGCCGCGGAGGAGCGCGACGCGATCTTCAGTCGCTTCACCCGCGGCCGCGACACCGCCGGACAGTCCGGCTTTGGGCTCGGGTTGGCGATCGGGCGCGAGCTGGCCGAGCGGATGGGCGGGGAGCTCGTACTCGAGTCAGGCACCGACGTCGGCGCGAAGTTCACGCTCAAGCTGCCCCGGGCGCCCGCGTCTGAGCACGATGTCGTGGCGATGGCCTGAACTGCCCCGGCGCGACCTGACCCGCCGACGCGGACGCCCGACTTGAGCGTCCCAGCAGGCCATCGCCAACCACGCTCACCACGGTGACGACGCGTACCTGACAGCATCTCGACGCTATGGACGACAGTCTGATGAAGGCGATGCTCGAGGTCGACGAGCACCATTGGTGGTACCGGGGTCGCCGGCGGGTCATCCGCGCCGAGCTGACGCAGCTGCCGCTGCCCGGCAACCCGAGCCTGCTCGATGCCGGCTGTGGCTCGGGACGCACGCTGCAGGATCTCGCCCGCTACGGCGAGGTGACGGGGATCGAGCTCAACGAGGAGGCGGCCGAGCTGGCTCGCTCTCGCGGGCACGGCGAGGTGCGTGTCGGCCGTCTGGAGCAGCTCCCGTGGGCGGACGCGAGCTTTGATCTGATCACCTGCCTGGACGTGATTGAGCACACGCCCGATGACCGGGCAGCCCTGGCTGAGCTGCGGCGTGTGTGCCGCCCCGGTGGCTGGCTGCTCGTCACCGTGCCGGCCTACCCGGCCCTGTGGTCGCTGCATGACGAGGCCAATCACCATTACCGGCGCTACTCGCGCTCGGCTCTGCGCACGGCAGCGCAGGCGGCTGGCTGGACGGTCACGCGCCTGAGCTCGTTCAACAGCCTGCTGCTGGCACCCGCGGCGGCGGTGCGGCTGGCCCAGCGCCGATTTGGCACCCACAACGGCTACAGCAACGACCTGGCGATCGGGCCGGCATGGCTCAACCAGGTGCTCGAGCAGCCGCTGGCGCTCGAGGCGCAATGGCTGGCGCGCGGCCACACGCTGGCCTTCGGGCTGTCGCTGATGGCGGTGCTGCGGCGTCCGCCCGGCGCGACGTGAGGCGTGCGGGGAGCGGGCACCCTACCGTGATCTAGTCGATGCTCGTCCTGGCTGCCATCATCAACATCTCCAGCGGGCTGGGCTATGTGCTGCCGGCGATCATCGGGCTGGAGTCGATGGGGGTGCCGTCGCCCGGTGAGACCGCGCTCGTGCTGGCCGCGGTACTGGCCAGCCAGGGCAAGCTCCAGATCTGGCTGGTGATCGTGATCGCGGCCGCCTCGGCGATCGCCGGGGACAACCTCGGCTATCTGCTCGGTCGCCGGTTCGGTCGCGACGTGCTCGAGCACCCCGGTCCGCTGCACAAACGCCGCCTGCAGGTCGTTGCCGCGGGCGACCGCTTCTTTGACAAGCACGGCCCCAAGGCGGTGTTCTTCGCTCGCTGGATCGCGCTCGTGCGCTTTGCCGCCGCGTGGCTGGCCGGGATCAACGAGATGCGCTTTCTTCAGTTCTTTCTCTACAACGCGGCCGGCGGGATCTCGTGGGCGATCGCCTACGGGCTGGTCGGCTACTTCGCCGGCTCAGCGGCCGCTAACGTGATCTCGACGTTCGGTGTCTACGCGGCCGTGGCGCTGGGAGTCCTGGTCGTCGGCGGCTACGCCTTCTACAGGGTGCGCGAGCGCCGGGCGGGCCGGTCGGAGTAGGGCACCTCGGCTCAGTCGGCGCTCTGGCCGGCGTCGTCCAGCGACAGCGCCGCAGAGTTGATGCAGTAGCGCTGGCCGGTCGGGTTGGGACCGTCATCGAAGACGTGACCCAGATGGCCGCCACAGCGCTTGCAGAGCACCTCGGTGCGGCGCATGAAGAGGCTACGATCCTCACGCAGCTCGACGTTCTCGGTGTCGGCGGGCTCATAGAAGCTGGGCCAGCCGCTGCCGGACTCGAACTTGGTGTCTGAGGAGAACAGCTCCGCGCCGCATCCGGCGCATCGGTAGGTGCCGTCGTCCTTCACATCGACGTATTCGCCGGTGAACGGCCGCTCGGTCGCGTGCTTGCGCAGCACCTCGTACTGCTCGGGCGAGAGGCGCGCCCGCCACTGCTCGTCGGTGAGGGCCAGCTCTCGTTCGGTATCCATGACCCTGAAGTTAGCGCCTCAAGTTGAACGTTTGAGAAACGAGCAGCGAGCCGCGTCGGGGTCTGCTTCCAGCAGCTCCAGAACCAGCGTGGACCAGGCAAAGTCGTGCGCGCCCATGCCCGCTCCGGTGAACGGTTGGTAGTACTCGCGCAGCCCGGACGCGGCGATCGTGGCGGCCAGGCGGCGGGCCAGCTCGTCGGCCTGATGGTCATACCCGAGCCGCACCAGCCCCAGCCAGCACAGCCAGGCGGTGTTGATCCAGGTCGGCCCGCGCCAGTAGCGCAGCTGATGCAACCGCCCGCGATCCCCCAGCGAGAACGTGGGATCTGCGAGCGACACCGACGGCGGTGGCACGGGGCTCCAGAAGCGCTGAGGATCGAGCAGGTGCTCGCGCACCAGCCGGTGCCCGATCTCCTCGGGCAGATCGGGCAGCGCGAGCGGCGTCAGCGCCGCGATCGTGGTCGCCGGTTCATGGCGCGGCCCGGGGCGCGCCGCGGGCAGGAACAAGCCTCGCTCGTGGTCGTAGGTCCGCTCGATCAGCGCCTCGGTTAGCGAAGGCAGCCCGAGCGCCATGCGCGACAGGTTGTAGAGCACGTTGGTGGTCACCTCGCACGCCACCGGCCCGCCGGCGGCGAGGATCCGCCGCAGGTCATAGCCCAGCCGGCGGTTGCGGTGCACGAGCAGCACGAAGCCGGCCAGGCCGTGGGCGCGGTGGCCCCAGATCGCATCGAACTGGGTCGAGGCGTCCATCCCCGACTCGTCGGGCTGCACGATCCACAGCAGCCCGTCGCCGTCGAGGTCGCGATGCTCGCTGAGCCAGTCGTGGTGGCGGACAACCCCCGGCTCGAGCGCTGGATCGCCGACCGCGATCCGCCACGCCCAGGCGAGCAGCGGTGGCTGGATGCTGGCGGTCATCGGCGCGTCGAGCGAGGTGACGTTGTACGTGTAGCGGCGCGGACCCGCGAGCGGCTGATTCCAGAAGATCGTGTGCCCGATAAAGCCATCCACGCGCTGGGCGGCAAGCAGCGAGCGCAGCTCCAGCGCGGCGCGCTCGGGTGCCAGGTGGCGCCACGCGATCGCGCTGAAGCAGGAGTCCCAGTAGAACTGCCACGGATAGTGGCCGGGGCTCGGGCAGGTGTAGTGAAACGGCACGCCGTCGGTTGCGCGCACGCCCTCGCGCCAGTTCTCGCGCAGCACCCGCTCGCACTCCGCGCGGACGCGCTGCTGTTCGGTGACCACCGACATCCAGCCCGTCATCGTGCCAGCTGTCCCGAGCGGACGGTGACCGCCGACGCCGGTGGCCATCGCGGGGCCACGAGACCTGCTAGACGAGAGTCATGGCCATCGCGACGACCGAGCGCGCCCACTTGCCGCCCCGCGTGTCGGTGGAGGGCCACGAGCGGCTGTGCGCCCTGCTGGGCGCGGTCACGATCGCGTTCTCGAGCATCCTCGTACGCCTCAGCCATGCGTCGCCGTCGACGGCGGCGATCTTCCGCTGCGCCTACGCGCTCCCGCTGCTCGGCCTGTTCGCCTGGTGGGAGGACCGCCGACACGGCTCGCGCACCTGGCGCGAGCGGCGGGCGGGCTTCGTGGCCGGCGTGTTCTTCGCCGCCGACCTGCTGCTCTGGCATCACTCGATTGCCGACGTGGGAGCGGGCCTGTCGACGGTGCTGGCCAACGTCCAGGTGGTGCTGGTGCCGCTCGTCGCCTGGGCGCTGCTGTCTGAGCCCCCCGGCCGGCCGGTCCTGCTCGCGCTGCCGATCTCGCTGGTCGGGGTGCTGCTGATCTCGGGCGTGCTCGAGCACAGCGCGTTCGGGCACGACCCCGAGCGGGGAACGCTGTTCGGCCTCGGCGCGGGGATCGCCTACTGCGGCTTTCTGCTGACGCTGCGTCGCGGGGCCTCGGACCTGCGGCGGATCGCCGGTCCACTGTTCGATGCCACGGCGGTCGGGGCGGTGCTGTGCGTGGGCGCCGGCCTGGTCATCGGCGACGCGCACCTGGTGCCGACGTGGCCGAGCGCCGGCTGGCTGATCGTGTTGGCGCTCACCTCGCAGGTGCTCGGGTGGCTGCTGATCAGCGCCTCGCTGCCGCGCCTGCCGGCCGCGCTGACCTCGGTGCTGCTGACCGTCCAGCCGGTGGGCTCGGTCGCGCTGGCGGCGCTGATCTTCGGCGAGTCGCCGACGGGCGTGCAGCTGTTCGGCGTGCTGCTCGTGCTGGCGGCGCTGATGGCCGCCGGCCGCTCGCGCGTGCCGGCGCCGGTGTCGAGAACCGATTCCGCATCCGCGCTTGACGCCCCGCCCCCCTGATCCTCGTCGCACCCGCCGTGGCGGTGGTGGTCAGATTCGCCTCGCGGCCTGGGCATAGGCGGCCTGCAGTGCCGGAGCGACGACGTTCGCCGCGGTGAGCCGGCGAGCGCGTGCGATCGCCGCGTCTCCCGCCGTCCCGTCCGTGCGCAGGCGGGTGATCACCTCGGCGAGCGCCCCCGCGTCGCCGGCGGGCGCCAGCCAGTCGTCGAACACGAGCTCGGGCAGCGCGCCGATCCGCGACGCGGCGACCGGCAGGCCGGCGGCCATCGCCTCGGCGGCCGACAGCCCGAACGTCTCGGCCGAGCGCGACGGCACGACGGCCAGCGCGGCCTGTGACCGCAGCCGGTCCAGCTCGGACTCGCCGACCTCGCCCACGAACCGGACGCTGGGAGTGTGGCGGGGGCGGGGAGAGGGCGACCAAGTGCCGGACGCCAGTTTCTCCAGCTCTAGGCATTGCGGGCCTTCGGCCGGAACAAAG
>JBPCPC010000269.1:0-12461 GCA_050999585.1 Solirubrobacteraceae bacterium
CGCGGGCTGTTGTTCTACCGCCTGCTCGAGGGCGCGCTCGCGGCCGAACCGCACCCCTACAAGGCTCTCATCGGCAAATCAGCCGCATAATCAGGCCCTGCCTGGAATCGGGGGAGCGAAGTGGATACCCAGTTCCGCGCATTGCGAGACTCGCCGCACCGAGCATGCGGCGCCTGCCTCAGCCACTCGGCGGGTCCGCGGCCGGCGTGTGCGACCGCAACCGTGACCACCTGCAGTCGGGCGACGCCAGCATGTCCGGGACCGGCGTGCGGCTCGCGCGGCGTGGTGTGCGGGGGATCGCGAGAGCGCTCGTCGCGGCCGGTCCGGCGATCCGCGTTGCCTCTGGGCCGCCGGGCGTGGATCGCATTAGCGATGTGCGAATCGCGTGACGCCTACTTGTCGCGCAGCGCACGCGTGGCCCAAGGCGCCGGAATTCGCCGCGCGCGTATAGATAGGCGTCTGCCGGGCGGAATCCTTGGCCGGCGGCGGTTGCGGATCTGGTGACGAGGGGTGAGGTGGCCGCTTGCCGTCGCTAGTGCTGGTTGCGATCGAGCGTGTCTGCGGCGATCCTGGGGCCGGTCGAGTTTCGCTGTTTACAGCTCGCGCCGTTCGAAGCTGGCGATCGCGGCGATTAGGACGATGAGGAACCAGCATGTGACCCACAGCAGGTACGCCACTGATGGGGCTCCCTGTGCGTAGAACTGATCTCCGCGTCCGGCGTTGTTCAGCTGTTTGGCGATGAGCGAGGCTGGCTGGAGGTAGTAGATCGCGGCGTGCCACAGCCCATCGGTGGGCAGTAGGAGGCGTCCGATCTGGCCTACCGTCCGCCGCGCCGCGATGTTGAAGCCTGTGCCCAGCGTGCCCACGACACCGGCGAGCCATCCGGCGCCGAACACGGCGACGCCGATGATGTCCGCGGCGATCACAGGGATTCTGGTGCTGAGCAGAAGAGCCAACGTCAGCAGGAGCGCCCCTTCGGCAAACAGGTAGAGACCGGCGGGCAGGGGACTTGGCGGCACGAAGCCACTTGTCAAACGAACGACCCCGAACTCCAGGACGCAGACGCCGCTGGCGTACCCGGCGAGCAGCGTGGCGAGGCCGAGCCATTTGCCGAGGAGGACCTCGGTACGACGGACCGGTCGGGTGACGATGGTCATCAACACCCCGGACTCAACCTTCGAGGAGATCGACGGAGAGGCGATCGCCGATGCGCTGAGCGCGAGGATGAAGCTGAACATGAACATGAACAGGACCAGCGCCTCGGGCACTGCGAGGTTGGTCTCACCGGAGGTGAGACTGCGGGAGTGACTCAAGCGGTCAAAGCCCCACGCGCTCAGTCCGACGATGACAACGGTGATCGCGACGAAGGCGAACAGCAACCGACGCCGGACCGCCTCTTTGATTGTGAGCGCGGCGATTGTCAAAGTCGCGTTCATCGCTCTTCCAGTAATTCGAGGAAGCGGGCTTCCAAACTCTGGTGCTCGGGGATCACGGCCTCAACTTGGCCGCCGAGAGAGACGAGATCGCTGACGAGCTCACTGATCCGGGATGGGTCGATGCCATCGACCACGGTCCATTCGTGCTCGCGGTCATTGACCGAACCGGCCCAGCCCGCTCGACCAGTTCGCGCCGAGGCCTTTCACCTGGAGTCGAACCCGGCCGGGTGGCGGGTTGGACAGCTGTGGAAGAATCGCTGGAATGCCCGCCCGAGCGTGTGTTCTCGTGGTCGATGACGAGCACGCGCTGAGGCGTCTGCTGCGGCTTTACCTGGAGAAGGAGCAGTACACCGTGGTCGAGGCCGATAACGGTCTGGACGGGCTCTCGCTGCTACGACGCGGCGGGATTGACGTCGCACTGGTCGACGTGATGCTGCCCGGCCTGGATGGGTTTGAGCTTGTCCGGCGGATTCGGGGCGAGTCGGGCGTGCCGATCATCCTGGTTACGGCGCGTGGCGAGGAGTCTGCGCGGGTTGCGGGACTGGAGCTCGGCGCTGATGACTATGTGGTCAAGCCGTTCTCAGCGCCGGAGGTGGTGGCCAGGGTGCGCGCCCAGCTGCGACGAGCAAACGGTGCTGTGGGTGAGCGCGGTCCGCTGCGCCACGGACGCGTAGAACTGGACGAGCAGAGCCGACGCGTTACCGTCGACGGGCGCGAGGTGGCGTTGACCCGCCGAGAGTTCGATCTGCTCGCCGCGCTGTTGCGCGATCCCGAGCGGGTACATACCCGCGAGGCGCTGCTCGAGCTGGTGTGGGGCTCGCCCTATCTTCAGCCTAAGACGGTTGACGTGCACATCGCGGGGCTGCGGCGCAAGCTCGGCGACGACCTGCAGATAAGTTCTCTGCGGGGCGTGGGCTACCGCTTGGAGCGCTGAGTGCTCGCCCGCCTCGCGTCGCTTCGCCTGTGGCTGTTGGCGGCCATGGTGATCAGCGCCACCGTTGGCCTGGGGGGCGCGTTCCTGCTGTACCGGCACGTTGAAAGCTCCCATGCTCAGGCTGACGATGCCGCCAAGGCGCGGCAGGAAGCGCGGGCGATTGCCGCCCAAGTCCAAGCCGGCGCCGACGGCGAGGATCTCGCTGCCCTGCAAGCACTACTTGTCAACGACAAGATCACCGTGCGGCGGGCAGGGCGCACAGTCTTTGAAGGCCCTGCTCACCCGGCCCGCGACTTTGAGCTGGGCACCCGGGCGCCGTTTCGCGGAGGCGAAGTGCAGATCACCGACTACTCGTCTGCCGGCTCGAGCACGACGCTTGAGCTGACGCTGATCACGGCGGGTGTGCTTGCCCTGGTGATCGCCGCCGCGATTCTGGCCGCCACGCTCGTTACCCGTGCGGTGCGCGTCCCGGTTCAGCGCGCGATTGCGGCCGCTGAGCGCGTCTCGCGTGGGGAGTTCAGCGCCCGCATGGGCACCTCGGGACCGGAGGAGCTGGTCAAGCTGGGACGCGCATTTGACGGCATGGCCGATCGGCTGGAGCGCGCCGACCGTGACCAGCGCCAGTTCCTGGCCGACGTCGCGCACGAGATCGCCACGCCGGTGAACACCATCTCGGGCTTCGGCCTGGCCCTGGCCGACGGCGCCGCCGAGGGAACAGAGCAACGCGCGGAAGCAAAAGCGCTGATCGAGACCGAGACCGGACGCCTGCGCGACCTCCTCACCGATCTGCGCGAGCTCACCCGCCTGGACCTGACCGACGGGGTGCGGCTCGCGCCAGTCGCGCTGGCACCGTTCGCTCAAGAACTGGAGGCACGTTTTCGCCCCGCTGCCGCCGCCGCCGGGGTCAAACTCAGCCACACGCTCCGAGCGACCTCGGTAATCACCGACGCTCGCCTACTCAACACCATCGCATCGAACCTCGTCTCAAACGCGATTCGCTACACACCCGCCGGCGGTCACGCCGAGATCGCTGTGCGCCAGCACCGGGGTGGCCTGGTGCTCGCCGTGCTCGACAGTGGCGTCGGGATCGCCCCCCAACACCAACAACGCATCTTCGAACGCCTCTACCGAATCGACGAAACCCGTGACCGAGCGACCGGCGGCTCAGGGTTAGGACTGGCGATCGCCCACCGCGCCGCCCAAACCCTCGGCGGCCACATCGAACTTGAAAGCACCCCCGGTCAGGGCAGCGAATTTCGCCTCGTCCTGCCCACACCCCGGCGACCCCGCGCAACGCAAGACGCGGGAGTCAGACCCACAGCTGACGACTCGCCGGGCCATCTCTGAGCTCGGCACTGCCGCGCCGGCGTCAGTGTCGCATCATCAGTCTGCCTGCACGAGGAAAAGGGAAACTGACCGGTGGCTCTCCGCCTGCTCGATCTCGACCTAACCTGCAAAATCACGGCGCTCGGCACACCCGTAACCTTCGTTACCGGCAGCCACGCCAAGCAGCCAACGATGCTGTTTCCAGACACTCCTAGGGGCTGATCGTATGCCGGCCGTACCCCGCTCGAGTAAGCATTGAGGTCTTAATGAGCAACGAACCTCTGACGATCACCGTGCTCGAGGGCTGGGTGCTGTTCGGCGCTACGTGGCAGGTTGTCGAGATCTCAAACGGACACGCCATCATCGATATGTGCAGCTGCACGGGCGAGGTTGTCGAGCGCCGCGAGTCAGCCGACCCGACAGTCATCGACTACCTGCGCCGCGACAGCCCGACCCGAAACTCGGGTTCTTGACAACCGCAGGCGTGCCCGATAGTCGGAATCTGCTACGCCAAGCACATGCAGGACCACGATGACGCTCAGCCCGACCCAGCAAGGCCGGCTCGATCAGCTTCGCGGTTACCGCACTTGCGTACGAGCTCTTGACATTCGAAGGTCACGAGACTGACCGCGTCGCCCTTCAGAGCGATCGCGCAGCTGATGCTCCTCAGCGTCAAGCTCACCTGATCTCGGGGTTGGCGTAGGCTAAACGATGGGCAGCGGCGCGGAGCCCAGTTCGTCGGGTCGATGGTCATCGGCACCTGACCATCTGGAGACGACATGAACTGCTGGACGATCCCGAACCTAGACGTTAGGCCACACGCGCCCGAGATCCTCGCCTCGACCGACGACGCGCGTGCGATCGCACTGATGATCCCGGCGGGCGAGAGCTTCGACGACCACCAGGTCCACGAACGTGCCTGGGTGACCGTTCTCGACGGCGAAGTCGAGATCAAGACCAGCGCCGGCGAAGGCGTCATCGGTCGCAGCGGCTTGCTGGTCGAGTTCGCTCCCAACGAGCGTCACTCAGTACACGCCCGCTCGGATGCTCGCATCTTGCTGTTGCTTACGCCGTGGCCCGGCATCGGCCACCCCGGGGCGATGACAGTGGAACAGAAAGCGGATGGACGGCACAGCGCCGCTGAGCATCGAACGGAGGTCTGAGTCCGATATCTGAACCGTGCGTCGGACCTCTGTTCAGCGTCAGTCGGTCATGACCGATCTCGCGCCTCACCGACAGCCGGCTCGATCGTCTGCTGCGGGCTCACACAGCTACAGCTCTATCCGCCGTCGAGTCGGGTTCCTGGAGCGTTCCGGCAGCGACGGGCAGCTGTTGCAGCTCGGCACGAACCTCAGTCGTCGGCCCGCGCCTCGCCAACCTGCTTTCGTCCCACGGACGGCTGACCGTGGCCACCGCCGCCGGCACGTTTCGGACCGTCGACGAGACTTGTCGTTTCTCGCCGGACCGGCCACCAACAGGCGCCTTCTGCTTCCCGAGCCGGCAGGCGTGAAGTGGCGATGTCGCGCGCGCCGCCGTCTGATCTCGTGACCGGTAAATCACACGGAAGCAGTCATCTCGGGGCGAGACCCTGGCGATCGCGGACCCTCGCGCGACAGGCAAGTCATCAATCACACATACGCGCCCCGGGTAGAGGCGGAGTCTTCCTACCGCTAGAAAGCTAGCGCCATGATCGCGGCCAAGACGACGAGCTGGCCGAGAATCACGATGCCGATGATGCCGATCTCCGCCCAGGTCAGCTCCCACCGGGTATAGCGAGACCATCGGGATTGGGTGGCGCGGTGGCGTTGCTGATTTTGGCGTCTTGACGCGGTCTGCCGGTCGGAACCAGTTGAGTTCGCGGTCGACGGGGCGGCGGTTGAGCGCAGTCGCGCAGGTCGACGGTGGCCACGACCGCGGTGTCGCGCGTCGTGTCGCGCGGCCGAGCGGGAGGGATTTGGGGGAGGTGAATTGGGTGTCATTGTGATGCTCGGGTTAGACGGTGGACACCGGCAGCGAGAGCGCTCTGAGGGTGGAGGCGACCGCGGCTTGTTTCTCTTGTTTGCGGCGACGGCGGGAAGGCGGCGCCGCGAATAGCGAGGTCAGCGCGCTTGGGCGGTTCGCATTTTGGTCGGGGTGGTCGTGCGACTGGTGCGCGATTGGTTGTAGGCGTGGGAGGCGTCGGATTCGGTCC
This sequence comes from Solirubrobacteraceae bacterium, assembly GCA_050999585.1. Lineage (GTDB taxonomy): Bacteria > Actinomycetota > Thermoleophilia > Solirubrobacterales > Solirubrobacteraceae > Palsa-465. The sequence continues at coordinate 5,888 of JBPCPC010000269.1, forward strand.
TGTACGGGGGGTGGGTGGAGAACAGGTTGGCGAGGCGCTGTCCTGCCACGGGGTTGGTGATGGACATCGGGGCGGTCGCTGGGTTGATGTTCAGGGCTGGCTGTCGGCTGGCGTGGAGCGTTTGCAGGGCGTCGGCGAGCGGTGCGCCGGTCCCGAGGATGTGGGCGGCGGTCGCGTCGGCGAGATATTCGCGTTGACCGGAGACGCCCATCTGGATCAGCATCGCTCCGAGTGGCGCGAGAGTCATGGCTGCGAGGGAGCCCGGTGGGCTGTCCGCGTCGTGGCTGCCGAATAGGAAGGAGAGTTGCAGGATGCTCGCGACTGCTGAGATCGCGCCAGCGACCATCGCGGCGACGGAGGAGACGAGGATGTCGTGGTTTTTGATGTGCGCGGAACTCGTGGGCCAGCACGCCGCGTACTTGTTCGGGCTCGAGGTCCTCGAGCAGGCCGGTGGTCATCGCGACGGCCGCGTGGTGCTGGTCGCGGCCGGTGGCAAACGCGTTGGGTTGTTGACCGGGCATCACGTAGAGCCGCGGGAGGGGGATCTGCGCGCGGTGGGCGAGGTCGCCGGCGATGGCGAACAGTTCGGGGGTTTGCTGCTCGGTCAGCGGGTGCGCGCGGGCGGCGCGCAGCGCCAGGCGGTCGGAGTAGAAGTAGCCAATGAGGTGCATCGCGACGGCACCGGCGACGAACGGCCAGAGCCACGATCCGCCGATCAGCGCTCCCACGGCGATCAGCAGGCCGGTCAGTCCAGCGATCAGCGCCCATGTGCGAAGCCGCGTTGTCAATTGTGTGGTGGAAGGGGTCATCTGGATGTGGTCCTTTTCGGGTGTCGTGTACTCCTCCAGAATCGCGGGCGTGGCCTCTGGTGCCTATGGGGTTGCGCCCCCATCCTGATGCGGTCTCGGCGTCTGAGAGCAGCCGCCGCGCGACGTGGCCTGCGGTCGCCGGACTGGCCTGACATGACGCTGCGTCGGGTCATCCCGACTTGGTGGCGTCGTATCGGTGGGTGGGATTGGCGGTTGGGTGGTGGTGTATGCGAGGTCCGAAGAGCAGTCGCTGTCCCCGACGGGTCATCGCGAGCGCGATACCGATCGCGAGCCACAGCCATGGGCCGATGATGACCGCGCCCAGGCCCGCGCAAGTCAGCGCAAGAACGCTGATGCGGGTCCACAAGCGAAGGTCAATGCCAGAGATTGTCGCCTGGTGCGAGCTCGAGGGCTCGTCGCTGGGCCGGGTGGGGTGGCGTGATCGGTCCTGTCGCGTGGGACCGTGGCGGTCATACAGAGCTGTTGCGTCTGGTGTGACGCCGCTTCCACGTGGGTGGGTGCGTGATAGCGCTTGGTTAGCGGTGTGGGCGGCGACGGCGAACCCGAGCATGGCGATCGTTCCTTTGGGTAGATGGATACATTCCGGAGAATCACGAGTCTCGGGCCGCGCGTGAATGGGGCTTTGGCCCCATCTCTGGACAAAGCCGCGTTCAGCTGCCAGCGCTCCCGAAATGACGGGTCGGTGCTGGTGGCTACTCTCGGGCTGAGGTGACGGTGCTCTCGCGGCGGGAGCCTTCGGCCGGATCGTCGGGCTCGGTGACCTCGATTGGCCGGCTGGTTTTCCGGGCGGGACTGGCGCTTCGGAGTGACCCGGCGTGCGCGCGCTGGTTGGGTCGGGCGCGGGAGATGATGAGACTCGTGACCGCGGTGGTGATCAGCACCGCGAGGATCACCGCGAGCGAGACTGCGGTTGAGATCTCAGGGATCGCTGCGCTGTGGAGGTGGATGAAGTGCAGTACGAGCTTGACTCCGATGAAGGCGAGGATCGCCGAGAGCCCGACGGAGAGGTAGATCAGGCGGTCAAGCAGTCCGGTGACCAGGAAGAACAGGGCGCGGAGGCCGAGCAGCGCGAACGCGTTGGCGCAGAACACAATGTAGGGGTGGCGGGTGACTCCGAACACGGCGGGGATTGAGTCCAGGGCGAACAGCATGTCGGTGGTCCCGATCGCAAGCAGCACCAGGAGCATCGGTGTCACGTATCGCCTCCCGGCGATCTGCGTGATCAGTCGCGCGCCGTGGTATCGGTCGGTGACCGGCAACGCCCGACGCGCGGCGACGACCAGAGGGTTGTCCTCGATGGAGAGATCCTGGTGGCGGTGGCGCAGGAGCTGGACCGCGGTGGCGATCAGCACGACGCCGAAGATCACGAACATGAACGAGAACGCTTCGACCAGGGCGGCGCCGAGCGCGATGAAGATGGCGCGGAGGATCAGCGCGAGGGTGATACCGATCGTCAGCGCGCGGGACCGGTGCTCGACGGGGACCGCGAACGCGGCGATGATGATCACGAACACGAATAGGTTGTCGATCGACAGGCTCTTCTCGACGACGTAGCCGGCGAAGTATTGGCTGGCGAGATCCCACCCGGCGAATCCTCCGAGCACGACACCGAACGCCAGCGCGGCAGCGATGTAAAACACAGACCAGCTGACTGCTTCGCGGAACTGGACCGCCCCGGTGCGGCGCGCGGAGACCAGCACGTCGAGCGCGAGCAGTCCCCCGATCGCAGTCAGCGTCAGCGTCCAGGCCAGCGTTGTCACCATGACGCCTCGCGCTGGGTGGTCGCGGTCATGGCAGGGCTGCTGGCTGGTTGGTCACCCATGTCTTCGGACCTGCGGCGCGTGGATGTGCGCGGGCGGCTGTCGGAATCGGGTCGCGTCCGCAGGTGGCGGTAGACGACGATCGCCGCGAAGCCGACGGCGATCGCGACACCGAGCGCGAGCGTGCCCTGTTGGGTGATCGCGATGAGCTGGTCCAGGGATTGCCAGAACGCGTAGCCCAGCAGACAGAATGTGGCCGACCACAGACCGGCGGCGATCGTCGTGTAGGCGATGAACCGTCCGGCTGGCATGCGAGAGGCGCCTGCGATGAACGGGGCGAGTGCCCGGATGAGGCCGACGAAGCGCCCGAGGATGATCGTCTTGCCGCCGTGTGCGTCGAAGAACCTTTCGACCTGCTCAAGTCGACCGCGGGTGATCGCGACAGCTGGTCCGTGGCGCACGAGGAAGTCTCTCCCCAGACGCCGGCCGAGCGCATAGGAGGTCAGGTCGCCCGCGACCGCGCAGGCCCAGACGATCGCGATCAGCGGGACGAGTTCGATCTCGCCCTGGCCGGCGCTGACACCACCGAGGATCACCACCAACTCTCCTGGCGCGATCAGACCCACGCCCGCCCCCGTCTCCAAGAAGGCGAACGTTCCCACCAGCGCGTAGGTGTAGACACCCAGCGCGCGAGTCGCGTCGCGAATCATGACCTCCAACGGCGGGGGATGAATGAGTCCGCTGCCGTAGGCGAGCAGACCCAGGCAGCCCAGCGCCGCGAGTGCCCGCACGACTCCCGAGAGGCGCCGGCGGCGATACACCACGCCGGCGGCGAGCGCCGCCGCGCAGATCAACGGGCCGGCCTTCACGTGGCCTCGTTGCGGTCAGAGGGCTGCGCCGCTGACCGCCAGCGCCGCCGTGTCCGGTCGTAATCAAGCGCGACGGGCGCGGTCGCGCGCCACCGCCCCCGACTGGCCGGCGCGAGCATCGCCAGGATCGCGTCCCGGGCTGTGTCGAGCTCTGCGCTAGAGATTCGCAGCGCGGCCTGGATCTGTGCGGCGGGGATGTCCTGGGTCAACCCTGCGAAGATCGGGCGCAGCCGCAGATCAACGCGGGCGCTCATCGCGCGAGCGACCGGGGCAGAGATCGCCGGCAGATACTGGCCACCGGCGGCGAGGCGGCGAACGGCGAGGCAGAGCTCCTCACCGATCGCCGCCTTGCTCAGCAGTCCTTCGGCGCCCGCGACCGTCGCGGCCACCGCCAGCGCGTCATCGCTGAACGCGGAATAGATAAGAATCTTTGGCGGGGACGTGAGCTGGCTCAACCGTCGCACCACCCACAGCCCCGTCCGGTCACCCAGGTGATAGTCGACGACCGCGACTTCGACGTCGGGGGTGGCCGCATCGACCGCCGTGATCGCGGTGGACGCCTCGGCGATGACCGTCAGGTCGGGCTGGTCTCCCAGCAAGCGGGTGACGCCCGAGCGCACCGCCGGGTGGTCATCGACGACGAGCACGCCGATGCGTGGACCGCGGGGGGTGCCGTCAGCGGAGCGAGTCGGTCGGGAGATGGAGCTCATGCGAGAAGCATCCGCTTCGGCCCGGCTCGCGCAAATGGGGGGGCGGCCCCATCTTCTTGCTCAACGCTCTGCGCGACAATCCGTGGCGTGCTTGAAGTCCTGGTCCTCGTCATCGCGCTGGCGCTCGCTGACGCCGTGAACCCGCTCACGATCGCCGGCGCTCTCTACATCGCCACCTCCGATGCGGCCCGCCCGGCGGGGGTCGCGTTCACCGGCGGCGTGTTCACTGTTTACGCGGGCGGTGGCGCCGTCCTGCTGCTCGGCCCGGGTCAGCTGCTGGACGACCTCACCGCTGGAGCTCAGTCAACGACCTTTCACGCGGGCTCGCTGGTCGCTGGTGCGCTGCTGCTGATCGTCGCGGTCGTGCTTGCCCGCCGTCGGCGCGCGCGACCGCATGTGATGTCGGTGCAGAAGCGGCTGACGGCGCGTTCGGCGCTGGCGCTGGGCGCCAGCGTCACCCTGCTTGACCTCCCGACCGCGTTTCCGTATTTCGCGGCGATCGGCGCGATCGCGGAGTCCCGAGCGACGGTCGCTGGTCAGCTGCTGATGCTCCTGGCGTTCAATCTCATCTATGCGCTGCCGCTCGTGGTGATCGTGACCGCCCGGGCGCTGGCCGGCGAACGGGCATTGAGGGTGCTGCGTCGCTCCCGCGAGCTGATTGATCGAGTCGCGCCCCGGATCGTCAGCGCGCTCACCGCGGTCACGGGCGGCGCGCTGATCTGGCGCGGAGCCGCCGGCATCCTCGCCTAAAACGTCTGCTCCCCGCACCACTCGGGGCTACTGGGTCATGGTTCGACGAGTCCTCGTCGGATCGCATACCGGGTGAGCTCCACGCGGTCGTGCATCCCGAGCTTCTCCAGGATGTTCGAGCGATGGCGATCCACGGTCTTCTCGCTGATCACCAAGGCATCAGCGATCTGCTTGGTGCTGTAGCTCTCGGCGATCAGCTTGACCACCTCCTGCTCACGGGGCGTCAGCGGATCCTCACGGACGGTGGGCTCGTCGCGTGCTTGGCGCAGGTAGTCGCTGATCAGCGAGGTCATCGCGCCCGCATAGAGAAACGCCTCACCCCGCATCGCCGCCCGGCACGCCTGAACTAGATCGCGGTCAGCGACCGTCTTGAGCACGTAACCCGACGCGCCCGCTTTCAGCGCCTCATAGAGATAGCGCTCGTTTTCGTGCATCGAGAGAATTAGCGTGCGTAGCTGCGGGCGGCGGCGGCTGAGCTCAGCGACCGCCTGCAGGCCGGTCATCCGCGGCATTGAGATATCGATGATCGCCAGATCGATGTTGGTGTCGGCGGCGAGCGCCAGGCGGATCGCCTCGGCGCCGTCGCCGGCCTCCGCGACCACCTCCAGATCCGCCTCGGCCTCCAGTACGAGCCGCAGACCCCGCCTCACGAGCGCATGATCGTCAGCTAAGAGAATGCGTGTCTTGAGGGGCGTCATCGCGTCGCGTCGCCGCGTGAGGCGTTCACCGAGAGCGTGACCTGGCAGCCGTGATCCTCGCCGGCACCGATCTGCAGATGTGCGCCGATCAGCGCCGCTCGCTCGCGCATACCGCGCATCCCGGTCCCCGGCGTCTGCTCGGCAGGCAGGCCTGACCCTTGGTCGCTGACCGTCATCACCACGCCGCCGCGGCGCGCGTGCAACACGAGCTCGGCGCGTTCAACCCCCGCGTGACGCGCGACATTGGTCAACGCTTCCTGGGCGACGCGGTAGACCACCAGCTCCGATTCGGGATCGAGCTCAGGTAGGTCATCATCGACGTGCTGGTCGACGGTGAGGCCGGATCGCTGCGCAAAGCGCTCTGACAAGACCGCCAGCGCGCTGACCAAGCCCAAGTCGTCCAACGCCTCCGGGCGGAGCTCGACCGCGATCCGTCGCACGTCCTCCAGGCTGGAGCGCACCGCCTCCTGCACGTCGGACACGTCATCGCGCAGCGGCGGCTCCACCTGCTTGTGGACCCGCGCGAGCCCCAGGAGGACTGCGGTGAGCTCTTGGCCGACCTGATCGTGCAGCTCTTGTGCGATCCGCAGCCGCTCGGCCTCCTGGCCGGCTAAGACCCGGCCCGTGGCCTCGCGTCGCTCGGCTTCCAAGCGCGCGAGCATCTCGTTGAACGTCAGCGCCAGCTCGCCGGCCTCTGAGGTCGGTTCCGCTTCCGGCATCCGTTCCCCCGGCTGGGTCAGATCGACCCGCCGCGCCAACGCCGTCAACGCCTCCAGCGGCCCCACCACCCGCCGCAACAACATCAGATTCACCAGCGCGACCAGGATCAGCGCGACGATCAACACCACCCCCTCATCAACCGCGAACGACGAGAACTTCTCCGGCGCCAGCACCACCAGCGTCACCACCACCACCGCCACCAGCAGCAGCGCGTTGATGCCGGCCACCCGGTAGACC
>JBPCPC010000325.1:0-34076 GCA_050999585.1 Solirubrobacteraceae bacterium
CCGGCATGAAGGCCGTCGGCGCAAAGCTCCCCCGCTACGACGGCATCGCCCACATCACCGGGCGCACCGCCTTTGTCGACGACGTCAAGGCCCCGGGCATGCTCTACGCCCGCGCGCTGCGCTCGCCCCATCACCACGCCTCGATTCTCAAGCTGGACACGAGCCGCGCCGAGAAGCTCCGCGGCGTGCGGGCGATCGTCACTCACTCAGACGTGCCCAAGAACATCTACGGCCATCTTGAGGCATTGGGCGTACCGGCCGACGAACCGCTGCTCGCGGAGGACGTCGTCCGCTGGCGCGGCCAGCCGATCGCCGCCGTCGCCGCCGAGGATCTCGACACCGCGATGGAGGCGCTCGACCTGATCGACGTGGAGTACGAGGAACGTGCGACGCTGTTCGACATCCGGCTGGCCTTCGAGCCCGACGCGCCCGAGATCCACCAATGGGGTCCGGTGTTCCCACACTTCGGTCCGCACAATCACCGGCGGGTACGCAAGGGCGACATCGACTGGGCCTTCGACACGGCCGACACGATTGTCTCCGGCGTGTACCGCCCCCAGGCGATCGAGCATTGCCCGCTGGAGACCCAGGCAGCGCTCGCCATCCCCGAGGCCGACGGGCGGCTGACGATCTATTCGTGCACGCAGGCGATGTACTTCTCCCTGGGGGTGGTGGCCGCCCATCTTGAGCTTCCGCTCAACCGGATCAAGCTGATCGGCGGCACCGTGGGCGGCGGCTTCGGCGGCAAGGTCGACACCGCCTCGGAGACGATCAGCGCGTTGCTCGCGCTCAAGGCCCAGCGTCCGGTGAAGTGGCGCTGGACACGCGAGGAGGAGTTCCTCGCATCCTCGACACGGGCCCCCTGGCATATCGAGATGGAGGATGCGGTCACCTCCGACGGCTGGATCCTCGGCCGACGGATGGTCACGCTGCACGACTCGGGCGCCTACGCGCGCTTCTCTCCCTACGGCCTGACCAAGCACGCCTTCCATCACACCGGCGCCTACACCATCCCCAACCTGAAGTTCGACGGGTTCGTCGTGTTCACCAACCGGGTGCCGACGACCGCGATGCGTGGCTTCGGCGTGACCTCGGTGTCGATGGCGGTGGAGACGCACATCACCCGGGTGGCCGACGTGCTTGGCCTCGACCCGTGGGAGATCCGGCTCAAGAACGCCAACCGGATGGGCGACACGACCGGCAACCTGGTGGCCATGCAGGATCCCTCCACGGTGCCGGTGACCCTGGCCACCGCCGAGAAGGTCGGCAAGGAGCTGGCGGCGGAGTACCAGACGATGTCCTCGGAGCGGCGCAGCGGCGACCTGCTCCCCGAGCATCTCGTAGACCAGCAGGCCCCCGAGGGCACGCACGTGCTCAGCCGCACCGGGCCTGTCAATGCGTCACACGGCAACGGAGGGTCACACTGATGGCCAAGCGCACCGGACGGGGCTTCTCCACGATCGAGTACCCGACGGGGATGAACCAGAACGGCGACCCCAGCCAGGCCTGGATCAAGCTCAAGCCCGACGGCCGCGTCGACGTGTTCTCGGGCACCGTCGACATTGGCCAGGGCTCCAAGACCGTCCACACCCAGATCGTGGCCGATGCTCTGGGCGTGCCCTACGACTGGGTGACGATGGACAACACCAATACCGACTCCTCGGCGGTGTGCACGGGCACTTTCGCCTCGCGGGGCACGTTCATCGGCGGCAACGCCGTTCGCTACGCCGCCGAGCGCGTGCGCGAGCGCGTGCTCGACATCGCCTCCAAGGAGTTGGAGATCGACGCCGGCGACTTGGAGATCGCCGATGGCGAGGTGACTGCCAAGGGCGCACCCAACCGCAAGATCTCGGTCTCCGACGTTGCCGGGGCGGCCACGTACGCCTACGGCGAGCTCATCTCCGGCCAGGGCACGGCGCTCAAGCCGCTGGCGGAGATCAACGACGACGACGGCTCGGTCACTGCGGAGCCACATTCGGCGATCTCCTATGCGGCCTGCGTGGCCGACGTGGAGGTCGACGACGAGACCGGGGAGGTGCAGATCACCCGCATGGTCTCCGTCTACGACGTCGGGCGGGCGATCAACCCGCTGCTCGTCGAGGGACAGATCGAGGGTGGGGCGATGATGGGCATCGGCCTCGGCCTGCTGGAGGAGTCCTATCCGCACTATCCCTCGGTCGAGCACCGCGGTGAGCAGTTCGGCTCCTATCTGGCGCCCTCGGTGGAGAAGCTGCCCGAACTGGAGAACGTCATCCTGGAGAACCCCTCGGTCGACGGGCCGTTCGGCGCAAAGGCGATCGGCGAGATGGCCAACAACGCCCAGCCGCCGGCGATCGCCGCCGCCATCCACGACGCCGTCGGCGTGTGGGTGACCCAGATGCCCGCGTCGCCCGAGCGGGTGCTGCGAGCCATCAAGGCCAAGGCGCAGCCGCGGCGTGATGGCAAGCGCGTGAGCTTCGATGAGGAGCTCTCGGTGCGCACGCTGACCAGCAACGGTGGCGCCGGCTTCCTCGATCGCCCATGAGCAACTCGCCCTTTCAGTCATGGGACGGCCGCCGGTCGCTGTCGCTGTTCCCCCGCGTCGACCTGCAGTCGATCGCCGGGGAGCAGATCCTCTTCTGCCAGGTCAGCTACGAACCGGGCGCCGACGTGCCGATGCACTCGCACGAGGATTCCGAGCAGGTCATGTGGATCACCGGCGGCGAGCTGGAGATGACCGTCGGTGGCGAGACACAGACGGTCACGGAGGGTGGCTGCGTCGTCATCAACCGGGGCGTCGAGCACTCGCTGCATTCCGCAGGCGGCTGCACCTTCCTCGAGGCGATGTCGCCGGTGCCGCGCGATCATGTCGCCGACCCCGAGCGTGACCTGGTGCTGGGCGCCGACGGTGACCGCCGCTACGTCGAGCACTGACAGTAGTCCGCATCCTCACTGAAACCCACGAACAAGGAGACGCCGTGCCGATCGTAGAGATCAAGCTGTTCGACAGCCGCATCAACGACGAAACCGTCCCGAAGCTGATCGAGAAAGTGACGGACGCGGTCGTGGAGTGCACCTCCGAGAAGATTCGCGACGAGACGTGGGTGGTTGTCACCGGGCTCCCGCCCAAGCAGTGGGGCCTCGGCGGCAAGCCGCTCGGGTGAGCCACCGCTTCGAAGATCGCGCGGCGCTTGTCACCGGGGGCGCCGGCGACATCGGCGGTGCGGTCGTCACGCGGCTGCAGGCCGGGGGCGCCCGAGTGGCGACCCTCGACCTGCAGGCGTCCGGCGCCGAGGACGTGCTGTCGCTGACCGGGGACGTGCGCGAGTCCGCCGACGTCGATCAGGCGCTGGCCGACGCCGAGTCGCGACTGGGTCCGATTGAGATCCTGGTGTGTGTCGCCGGGGTCACCGGCGACTCGCTGGCCACCGTCGACGTGCCCGACGAGGAGTGGCGACGCGTCATGCAGATCAACTGTGATGGCGTCTTCTGGGCCAACCGGGCCGCCGCCCGGGTGATGGTCCCGCGCGGCTATGGCCGGATCGTCAACGTCGCCTCGATCGCCGGTAAGGAGGGCAACCCGATGGCCAGCGCCTACTCGGCCTCCAAGGCGGCAGTGATCGCCATGACCAAGTCGATCGGTAAGGACCTGGCGCAGACGGGGGTGCTCGTCAACTGCGTCACCCCGGCGGTCATCGATGGCCAGATGCTCGGCGACATGAGCGAGGAGCACGTCGCCTACATGCTCAGCCGGATCCCGATGGGCCGGATGGGACAGCCCGACGAGGTGGCAGCGCTGATCGAGTACCTCGCCTCGGAGGACTGCACGTTCTCGACCGCAGGCGTCTTCGACGTCTCCGGGGGTCGGGCTACTTACTAAGGAGCGATTTCGTTGTCAGACACGATTACGGGGGCGCCGGCCGCAAACTTCATCGCCGGCCGTTGGACGCCCAGCCAGAGCGGCTCGGTCTACGAGCGCCACAACCCGTGGCGCCCCACGGAGGCGGTGGGCGAGTTCCCGTCCTCGGGCGCCGACGACGTCGCGGCCGCGGTGGATGCCGCGCAGGGCGCCTCGCGCGCGTGGGCGCGGCTGCCCGCCGCCGCCCGGGGCGCGTACCTGAGCAAGGCGGCGGACGCCATCGAGGCCCGCCAGGAGGAGATCGCCCAGGACATGACGCGGGAGATGGGAAAGCCGCTGCGCGAGTCCCGCGGCGAGGCCGGCCGGGCGGGCGCGATCCTGCGTTTCTTCGCCGGCGAGGGCCTGCGGCCGGTCGGCCAGCTCTTCGAGCAGTCGGCCACCGGGTCGCTCGTGTACACCCGCCGCCGGCCCGTCGGCGTGGTGGGGCTGATCCCCCCGTGGAAGTTCCCGATCGCCATCCCCACCTGGAAGACGGCGCCGGCCCTGGCCTACGGCAACACCGTCGTCATGAAGCTCGCTCAGGACTCTCCGCTCACCGGACTGCATCTGGCGGCGGCGTTCGAGCAGGCGGGGCTCCCCGAGGGCGTGCTCAACATCGTCATCGGCCGAGGCTCGGCCGCGGGCGAGCCGCTGATCGCGGCGGATGCCGTGCGAGCGGTGTCCTTCACCGGCTCGGTGCCCATCGGTCTCGGTGTTCGGGAGAAGGCGACGGCGGCCGGCAAGCGGGTCCAGCTGGAGCTCGGTGGCCACAACCCGCTGATCGTGGCCGACGATGCTGCGCTCGACGCGGCCGTGACCGCCGCCTATGCAGGCGCCTACTGGTCGGCGGGGCAGAAGTGCACCGCCACACGGCGCATGTACGTCCAGAATGGCGTCTACGACGAGTTCCGCGAACGGCTGCTGGCGCGGATCGCCGACGGCCGTGTGGGTGATCCGTCTGACCCGGCGACCGAGGTCGGGCCGTTGGTCAACGAGAAGCAGTTCGAGGAGGTCCTGTCGGGGATCCAGCGGGGCCGCGACGAGGGCGCGACGGTGCTGGCGGGCGGCCACCGCGGCGACGACGACGCCTACCTGATCGCGCCCACCCTGTTCGAGAACGTTGCCGACGACGCCTTCCTGTCATGCGAGGAGGTGTTCGGACCGGTCAGCTCGCTCTATCGCTTCGGCACGATCGACGAGGCGGTGCAGCGCGCCAACGCAGTGCGCTTCGGGCTGTCCGCGTCGGTGTTCACGAGGAACCTGCGCACCGCCCAGCAGTGCGTGGACGAGCTTCAGTCCGGCATTCTGCACGTCAACTCGCAGACCGCCGGAGCCGACGTCCACGTACCCTTTGGCGGAACGAAGGACTCGGGCTTCGGCCCTCACGAGCAGGGGTCGGCGGCGCACGAGTTCTACACCGAGGAGATAACGGTCTACCAAGATGTCTGACGAACGCTGGCTGATCACCGGAGCACTGGGCTGCATCGGCGCATGGGGATGCCGACAGCTGGTCCGCGAGGGCCACGACGTCGTCGCCTTCGATCTTGGCGACGACCGGCGGCGGCTGTCGCTGGTCATGGATGGGGATGAGACCGCGGCGGTCCGTCTGGTCAACGGCGACGTGACCGACCTGGATGGCCTGATCGGCGTGATCTCGCGTGAGCGCATCACCCACGTCATTCACCTCGCGGCGCTGCTCTTGCCGATCGCTAAGGCCGACCCGCCGCGGGGGGCGCTCGTCAACGTCGTCGGCACCGTGAACGTGTTCGAGGCAGCCAGCCAGGGTGGTGTGCAGGGCGTCGCCTATGCCAGTTCGGCGGCAGCGTATGACCGCGCCGACGGCGTGCGCGTGACCGAGGATGCCGACGGCCACCCGCTCAACCATTACGGTGTGCACAAGCTCGCCAACGAGGGAGCCGCGCGGGTGTACTGGCACGACGCCGGGCTCCCGAGCGTCGGGCTGCGCCCGCACATCGTCTACGGGCCCGGCCGCGACCACGGCATGACCGCCGGCCCGACACTCGCGATCGCCGCCGCGGTGGCCGGGGAGCCGTACGAGATCCCCTTCGGGGGGCGCGCGCAGTTTCAGTACGCGCCCGACACGGCGGGGCTGTTCATCACGGGCGCTCGATCGGCCCGCGCGGACGGCGGGTCTCCGGTGCGCAACGTCGGCGGTCCTTCGGAGCACGTCAGCGACGTGATCGCCGCGATCGAGGCGGCCGTCCCCGAGGCCGCCGGCACGATCACCTTCAAGGACGGCGTGGAGCTTCCCCTCCCCGAGGACATGGCCGCCGTAGACCCCGTGACCACCACACTGCGAGACGGCGTGGCCGAGACGGTCGAGATGCTGCGCGGGCGATGACCAGATGAGCGAGGCCACCGATACGGCACGAATGGCGTACCAGCTGCCGTTCCCGGCGGAGGCCGCCGAGGAGGTGCTCGTCTCACCGGCCGTGCCCGAGGACGAACGCGTCTGGGTACCGCAGGCCGAGGGGCTGGACTTCCGCCCGCTTCTCCTTCATACCCGGGAGGGGTACTGGTGCAACCTGTTGCGCGTCCGGCGCACCGGCATCGTCAGCCGCCATCGCCATCCCCAGCCGGTGACCGGCTACGTGATCAAGGGGCGCTGGCACTACCTGGAGCACGACTGGATGGCCGAGCCCGGGGCGTTCCTGTTCGAGCCACCCGGCGAGACGCACACGCTCGTCGTACCCGAGGGCGTGGACGAGATGATCACCCTGTTCACGGTCAACGCGGCGATGATCTATGTCGACCCGTGGGGGGAGACGACCGGCTACGAGGACGTGTTCACCAAGATCGAGCTGTGCCGCAAGCACTACGAGGAGATCGGGCTCGGCGCTGAGTACGTTGAGCAGTTCATCCGGTGAGCGCGGCCGATTTCTCGGGGCGGCGGGTCCTGGTCACCGGCGGCACGAGCGGCATCGGGCTGGCCCTGGCGGCCGGGTTCGCCGCCGCTGGGGCGTCGGTGACGGCGTTCGGCCTGGGCGAGGCGGCGGCCTCGCCCCCGGGCGTGCGGTTCGTGGAGGGCGACGTGACCGATCCGGAGTTCGTGCCCGGCGTGGTGGCGGAGTCCGACCGGCTGGACGTGGTCGTCTGCTGCGCGGGCATCATCCGCCGTGACGAGGAGCATGACCCGGCCGTGTTCGCGCAGGTCCTCGACGTCAACCTCACGGGCACGATGCGTACCCTGACCGCGTGCCACGAGCGGCTCGCCGCCTCGCGCGGCGCGGCACTGGCCACCGCGAGCATGCTCGCCTACGTGGGCGGCCCGCGCGTCCCGGGCTACGCGGCGTCCAAAGGCGGGATCGTCTCACTGGTGCGGTCACTCGCGGTCGCCTGGGCTCCCGAAGTTCGCGTCAACGCGATTGCCCCCGGGTGGATCGCCACCGCCCTCACCGCCGCGCTGCGCGAGCCCGGCGGGGCGGCGGACACGATCCTCGCCCGCACCCCGCTGGGGCGCTGGGGCGATCCCGAGGACCTCGTCGGTCCCGCCCTGTTTCTCTGCTCGGATGCCGCTCGCTTCATCACCGGCGCGGTGCTTCCCGTCGACGGCGGCTACCTGGCGGCCTGACCGTTCGGCGCGGGCCGGTTCTCGCGATCGTGAGGCGATCGCGGGCCCTGCCTTCTCTCAGCCGGTGGCGCCGGCGCGCTCGCGGTAGTCCTCGCGCACCGGCACGAACACGTCGAGCACCGTGGCGCCCTCGGAGCCGGCCTTGCCGCCGTGCTTGATTCCGCCAGGCACGACGTAGGCGTCCATCGGCCCGCACGCCTGAGACTCTCCGTCTACATGCATCATGATCGAGCCGGTCAGGATGAGGCCGAGCTGCTCGTGCGGGTGGGAGTGCAGCGCCACCTCGGCGCCAGGCGCCAGCTCGACGACGTTGAGCATGCCGCCCTCGCCGAACACCGCCTTGGCGATCGCGCCCGGGGCCAGCTCGAACCCATCCTCGCCGGCGAGCGAGAGGAAGCTCATCGCGCGGCGGCCAGCGCCGACAGCGAGGTGGTGGGCGTCAGCGCGTCGGGATCGGTCATGAGCTCGAGCAGCGCCGGTCCGCCGCTCCGGCGGGCCCGCTGCAGGGCGCCGGCCAGCTCGCCGGCATGCTGCACCCGTTCGCCGAACGCACCATAGGAACGGGCCAGCGCTGCGAAGTCGGGATTGACCAGGTCGGTGGCCATGACCCGGCCGGGAAAGCGGCGTTCCTGGTGCATGCGGATCGTGCCCAGCATACGGTTGTTGGCAACGATCACGAGCACGGGGAGGCGCTCGGCGACCATCGTGGCCAGCTCCTGACCGCACATCTGAAAGCAGCCGTCGCCCGCGAAGGCGACCACCGCGCGCTTGGGGTGCAGCAGCTGGGCGGCTAGGGCGGCGGGGATCCCGTAGCCCATCGCTCCGCTCTGCGGCGCCAGCTGCGTGCCCCAGCGTCGATAGCGAATGAAGCGGTGAACCCACACGGTGTAGTTGCCGGCGCCGTTGCAGTAGATCGTGTCCTCGGGCAGCTCGTCACGCAGTACCCCGATCGCGGCGCTGAGGTCTAGCTGCTCGCGCTTGCGCGGCAGCGCCGACCAGCCCTCGTAGTCGTCCCGGGCCGCGCGGGTCCACTGCGACCATGGTGGTCCATCGACCCGGACGGCAGCGGCCAGCGTGGCCGCGAACGACTGCATCCCGGCGACGATTCCGAGCGCCGGCTGGTAGACGCGTCCGAGCTCCCGAGGGTCGGGGTGGACGTGGACGAGCGGCTGAGGGGCCACCGGCGGGGCGGGCAGCGTGTATCCCTGGGTCTCGATCTCGGTCAGCCGGGGTCCGAGGGCGATGAGCAGATCACTCTCACGGATCCGCTGGGCGAGGGCCGGATTGACGCCCAAACCGACGTCGCCCACGTAGTTGGCAGACGCGTTGTCCAGCAGGTCCTGGCGGCGAAACGAGGCCGCCACGGGCAGATCGCAGGCCTGCGCCCAGGCGGCCAGGTGTTCGCACGACGCGGCGTCCCAGGGACCGCCGCCGACGAGCACGAGCGGACGCTGCGCGTCCTGCAACAGGTCGCGCAGCTGGGCGACCTGCCCAGGGTCGGCCGCCGGCTGGCGAGCGGTCGCGCGCGGTGCGTCGCCGATGTCGGCGCCGGCCGCGGCGCAGAGCACGTCCTCGGGCAAAGAGATGACGACCGGTCCTTGGCGCCCGCCGAGCGCCAGCGAGAAGGCGCCGGCAACGATTTCGGGAATCCGGTCCGGGTCGTCGGGCTCGAACACGCCTTTGGCCATCGAACCGAACACCGCTAGGCAGTCGATCTCCTGAAAGGCCTCGCGCCCGCGATGTCCGCTTGCCACCTGACCGACGAGGAGTACCAGCGGCGTCGAATCCTGACTGGCGGTGTGCACGCCGACGGCCGCCTGGGTGGCGCCGGGCCCGCGCGTGACCATGCAGATCCCCGGGCGCCCGGTGAGCTTTCCGTAGGCGTCGGCGGCATTGGCGGCGGCAGTTTCGTGCCGGCAGGTGACCACCCGGACCTGGTCGCGGTGCTCGTAGAGGCCGTCGAGCAGCGGCAGGTAGCTCTCGCCGGGCACGCAGAACACCAGCTCACAGCCCTGGGCGACCAACTGGTCGGCCAGCACCTGGCCGCCCGGCCGGGCCCCGCTCATGTGACGACCGGCGCGTCTGACAGCGGCTCGTCGACGAAGATCCGGTACTCCTGCAGCTTGGGCTTGTCGGCGTCCTCGTCGCGCACGTAGCGCAGCGATCGCTTGCCCAGAAGCTCGGCCGGAAGCACCATGCAGCGTACGAACGCGGTGGGCAGCGACGCCGACGCGGCGGCGAACACGGGTGCCGGCCCGGTCTCAAACCACGCCTCCAGCGGCTGATAGGACTGCGAGTGGCCCTCGGTGTCGATGCGGATCTCGCCCTGGAGTAGCACCCGGATCCCTGGGCCGCGATGGACGTGCAGGTAGGCGACGCCGCCCGGCGGAAACGACACCGTGTCCAGACGAATCAGCTGCGGGTGGGCGGGATCCGGGTCAGCGACGGGGGCGCTGAGCTTCGCCTCCGGTGAGGCCTGCACCACGAGCTCAAAGCTGAGGACGCGCGCCGGGCCGCGCAGCGTCACTGGGCCGGTGCCGTACTCGGCCTCGTACTCGTCGATCCGGTAGACGATCCGCGCCGCCGCGTCGAGCGGCGTCGACTCGTCCTGCGCCAACTCGTACTCCACCACCTGCAGCTCCATCGGTCCCCCTCAGTTGAAATAGGCGCCGCCGTCGACCACGAGCGATTGGCCGGTGATGAACGACGCCCCGTCGCCGGCGAAGAAGGCCACCGCGCCTACGATGTCCTCCGGGTACTGGTCGCGGACGAGCACTCGGGCTTTGACGGAGGCCTCCTGCAGCTGCTGGATCTGGATGTCGTTGGCCAACACCCCGTCGGACATGGTGAACCCGGGCGCCACGGTGTTGACGAGGATGTTGTGCCCGCCCAGCTCCTTGGCCAGGGCCTTGGTCATTGCGAGCACCGCGCCCTTGCTGGAGACGTAGTGCAGCAGGAAGGGGACGCCCTTGAACGGCGTGCCTGAGGCCATGTTGATGATTCGTCCGTAGCCGGCGGCCCGCATGTGAGGCGTGACCGCGCGCGTCGCCAGGTACATGCCGAGGACGTTGACGTCAAAGACGCGCCGCCATTCCTCGATGTCCAGCTCCTCGAAGGGGGTCGGTACCAGCGAGGAGTAGATGCCGGCGTTGTTGACGAGGACGTCGATCCGGCCGTAGGCGTCGATCGCTGCCTGGGCCATCCGCTCGCACGCGGTCAGATCCGAGACGTCGACCTCCACCGCGAGGCCACCGAGGGCCTGCGCCACACCGTCCGCTGCCTGCATGTCGGCGATCACCACGGTGGCGCCCTCGGAATGCAGCTTCTCGGCGATGTGGCGGCCGATGCCCTGGGCGCCCCCGGTGACGATCGCCACGCGGTCCTGCAACGAGCTCATCGGCCGTCCTCCATGAAAGGTGCGGGGGTCAGGATGCGGTTGGTCTGCGCGATCAGCAACGGGCGCATTTTCTGCACGTAGGCCTGCCAGCCGGGGTGGGCGCCGAGCTGCTTGCGGCGCGCCACCCGGTCATCGAAGCTGTCGTAGGCCCACAGGTGCACGACCATGTTGACCGAAGGACCAACCTCGGTGGAGTAGTAGCCGAGGTTGCGTCCCAGGATCTCGCGCTGGATCGCCATGCCCTCCGCCTCGTAGAGCTTGAAGTACTCGGGCACCTTTCCCGGGGCGAGCGTGTATTCGCGCATCTCGACGATCATCTACTCGATCCCTCCCAATGACAGGTAGCGCGTCTGCACCCAATCATCCACGCCGTACTTGGACCCCTCGCGGCCGATTCCGGACTCCTTGACGCCGCCAAAGGGCGCCACCTCGACCGAGATGAAACCGGTGTTGATGCCGAGGATGCCGTACTCAAGCTGCTCAGAGACTCGGAACACGCGGCCGACGTCACGCGTGTACATGTAGGCCGCCAGCCCGTAGGGCGTGTCATTGGCCACCTCGATCGCCTCGCGCTCGTCGGCGAAGGTGCGCACCGCGGCGACCGGGCCGAACGTCTCCTCGCGCCACATGTCGCTTTCGGGCGAGACGCCGTCGAGCACGGTCGGCTGATGGAAGGTGCCGCCCAGTTCATGGGCAGCGCCCCCCAACAGGGCGCGGCGCCACGGTCAAGCGCATCCCCGACGTGGCGAGAGACCTTCTCGAAAGCCGGCTGGTCGATCAAGGGCCCGACGGTGGACCGCGCGTCGGTGCCGGTGTCGACGACCAGCCCGGCGGCCGCGTCGCGCAGGCCGGCGGTGAACGGATCGTGCAGGGACTCGTGGACGAGGATTCGGTTGGCGGTGATACAGGTCTGCCCCGAGTTGCGGAACTTGCACAACAGCGCTCCGGCGATCGCCTGCTCCAGGTCGGCGTCGTCGAAGACGATGAACGGAGCGTTGCCGCCCAGCTCCAGCGAGACGTTCTTCACCTGATCGGAACACTGGCGCATGATCAGCTTGCCGATTTCGTTGGAGCCGGTGAACCCGACCTTGCGCACGGTCGAGTTGGAGGTCAGCTCATTGCCGATGGCGGGAGCGTCGTCGGTGTCCCCGGTGACGATGCCGAGCACCCCCGGGGGAAGGCCAGCGCGTGCGGCGAGCTCGGCCACCGCGAGCGCCGACAGGGGGGTCTGTTCGGCGGGCTTGAGCACCATCGTGCAGCCCACCGCAAGCGCCGGTGCCGCCTTACGCGTCACCATCGCCGAGGGGAAATTCCACGGCGTGATCCCGCCGCACACGCCGATCGGGTGCTTGGTGACGAGGATCCGCTTGTCGCGGTGCGGGGAGGGGATGGTGTCGCCGTAGACCCGCTTGGCTTCCTCGCCGAACCACTCCCAGAACGAGGCCGCGTAGGCGATCTCAGCCTGGGACTCGGCCAGAGGCTTACCCTGCTCGAGGGTCAGCAGCAGCGCCAGGTCGTCGCGGTGCTCGATCATCAGATCGCCCAGCCGCCGCAGGATCAACGCCCGCTCGGCGGCCGGTCTGGAGGCCCACTCACCCTGCGCTCGCTCGGCGGCCTCGATCGCCCACCGCGTCTCGGCAGCGCCCATCCGCGGCACCTGAGCCAGCACCTCACCGGTTGCCGGGTTGGTCACCGCGAACGTCGCGCCATCATCGGCATCGCACCACTGACCGTCGATGTAGGCCTGTTCGCGCAGCAGCGACGGATCAGACAGCGCGATAGTCGAAGCCTCTAGCGCCATGGGTCTGTATAGGCTAACTCATCGTCAGCTGACGAGCTCCGAGTTCCGCGGGCGCGAGTGCATCGGGAGCCTGCCGATGAGCTCCAGGAACTGCTCGGCGGCGGGGGACCAGGCGCTGCGGGTGAAGGCCACCACTTCACGGACGAGGCGGGGACGGACCCGCATGAGGACTGCGTCGAGACCCGCGGGGACGGCGTGGCTGCCCAGCAGCGTCGGGCCCAGGCCGGCGGCCGCCAGCTGGGCGGCCGCCGTCACCTGACCGGTACGGACCGCCGCTCGGGGCACAAACCCCGCGCGGGCGCAGGCACGCTGGGCGACCTCGGCCAGGCCGTGGCCGGGCTCGAGGAGCACCCAGTCACAATCGGCCAGGCTCTCCAGCGCCAGCGAGCCGCCGCCGGGGTTGGCGAGTGGGTCATGGGGGGCAAGCACGATCACGAACTCCTCCCAGCCGACGGGGGTGATCGGCCCGGTCCAGTTGGACGGCCGAGGCCCGAAGCCCAGGTCGCCCAGGCCACCGCGCACGGCCTCGTGTAGCTCGCGCCGATGGCGGTACTCGTGCAGGTAGACGGCCGTGTCGGCATGCTGGCGGTGCCAGCGGGCCAGCGTGGCGGGGAGGATGCCAACGGCCATCGAGGTGACGGTGGCCAGCTCCAGCTGACGGCTCGGGGCGCCCAGCGCGGTGCGGGCGGCCTGCGCGGCCCGCGCCGCGTGGGCGGCGCACGACCGCGCCTCGGGCACGAACGCGTGACCGGTGGCGGTGAGTTGCACCCCGTTGGGCATGCGTTCCAGCAGCGGCCCACCGAGTTCGCGCTCCAGCGCGCGAATCTGCTGGGAGAGCGACGGCTGAGCGACGGACAGCCGCTGCGCCGCCCGCGTGAACGAACCCTCCTCGACGACGGCCAGCAAATAGGTGATCTGACGCAGGTTCATGTCATGTCCTCATAGTCATTGCCTATGGGGACACAATGCCGCATTCCGGGGATGGCCCGGCGTTGACATCGATTTCCGTCGAAGATAACGTTTTCCCAATGGCGGGGCGAAGCGTCGCTCCCGGGATTCTGTGAGGGAGGAAGTCAATGAGTCGTCCGGTCACCTTGTTCACCGGTCAGTGGGCTGATCTGCCGATCGCCGACCTGGCTGCAAAGGCCAAGTCCTTCGGATACGACGGCCTCGAGTTGGCGTGTTGGGGCGATCATTTCGACGTCCCGGCCGCGCTTGCGGACCCCGGATATGTGACGGCCTCTCGCGAACTGCTCGAGCGCCACGGGCTCGGCTGCTGGGCGATCTCCAACCATCTCGTGGGGCAGGCGGTCTGCGATCTGATCGACGAGCGCCACCGCTCGATCCTGCCGCCCGAGATCTGGGGCGACGGTGACCCCGAGGGCGTGCGCCGACGGTCGGCCGAGCGGATGAAGGACACGGCTCGGGCGGCCGCAGCGTTTGGCGTGACCATCGTCAACGGCTTCACCGGCTCCTCGATCTGGGCCCAGCTCTACTCCTTTCCGCCGAACGACTTTCACACGATCGACGCCGGCTATGACGACTTCGCCGAGCGATGGGCCCCGATCATCGACGTCTTCGACCACGAGGGGGTGCGCTTCGGCCTGGAGGTCCATCCCACCGAGATCGCCTATGACTTCGTCACCACGCGCCGCACTCTGCAGGCGATCGACCACCGCCCGGGGTTCGGCATCAACTTCGATCCGAGCCACCTGATCCCGCAGTTCCTTGACCCGGGCGCGTTTCTGGAGGAGTTCAGCGAGCGCATCTATCACGTCCACGTCAAGGATTCGCGCCGCACGCTTGACGGCCGCCGCTCGATCCTCGGCTCGCACCTCAACTTCGGCGAGCGCGACCGCGGCTGGGACTTCGTCTCGCCCGGCCACGGGGACGTTGACTTCGAGCCGATCCTGCGGGCGCTCAACCGGCTCGGCTACCAGGGGCCGCTCTCGGTCGAGTGGGAGGACGCCGGCATGGAGCGGGAGTGGGGCGCCGCCGATGCCGCCCGGTTCGTCCGCGAGCGTGACTTCGCGCCGTCGACAGTCGTCTTCGACGAAGCCTTCGCGAGGTCCTAGGTCGTGCCCGAGATCGGGGTCGCCACCGCCCACCGGGGGACGGAGGGTCGGGAGCCGTCGACGATCGGCGTCGGCATGCTGGGTTACTCCTTCATGGGCAGGGCGCATGTCAACGCCTACCGCACGCTGCCGTACATGGCCGCCGAGCTGCCGCTGGCCGCACGTCTGGTGGCGATCGCGGGGCGCGACGAGCATGCGGTGGCGGCTGCGGCCCGGCGATTCGGCTTCGAGCGCTGGGAGACCGACTGGCACGCCCTGATCGCCGATGAGTCGATCCAGCTGTTTGACAACGGCGGTCCCAACGCCGTCCACGCCGAGCCGACGATCGCCGCGGCGCAGGCCGGCAAGCACGTCATCTG
Source organism: Solirubrobacteraceae bacterium (assembly GCA_050999585.1). Classification (GTDB taxonomy): domain Bacteria; phylum Actinomycetota; class Thermoleophilia; order Solirubrobacterales; family Solirubrobacteraceae; genus Palsa-465. The sequence continues at coordinate 15,102 of JBPCPC010000325.1, forward strand.
CGAGAAACCGCTCGGCCGCACGGCCGACGAGGGCTACGAGATCTGGCGGCGCGTCGAGGCCACCGGTGTCAAGGCGATGTGCGCCTTCAACTACCGATTCGTGCCGGCTGTGCGGCTGGCCCGACGGCTGATCGAGTCCGGCGAGATCGGCGAGATCTATCATTTCCGCGGCCGTTACCTGCAGGACTGGCTCGCCGACCCGCGGTTCCCCATGGTCTGGCGGCTCTCCAAGGAGGCGGCCGGCTCCGGTGCGCTCGGTGATCTCGGCGCCCACGTGATCGACCTGGCCCGCTATCTCGTGGGGGAGATCGCCACGATCGCGGGCTCGGCCCGGACGTTTGTCACCGACCGGCCCGGCGGACGCGTCGACGTCGACGACGCGGTCGAGGCGGTGGTGGAGTTCGAGGGCGGCGCGGTGGGCACGATCGAGGCGACGCGCTTCGCCGTCGGTCGCAAGAACGGGCTCTCGTTCGAGATCAACGGCTCCAAGGGATCGATTGCTTTCGATCTCGAGCGCCTCAACGAGCTCTCGGTCCACCTGTCGGGGTCATCTCCCGGGGCGGAGGCTCAGGGGTTCCGCCAGGTCATGGCCACCGAACCCGGCCACCCTTACCTCGACATGTGGTGGCCGCCCGGGCACATCATCGGCTGGGAGCACACCTTCGCCCACGAGGTGCTGCACCTGCTCACGGCGATCGCCACCGACGGCCCGATCGGCCCCCACGGCGCCACCTTCGAGGACGGCTATCGCGCTGCGGAGGTGTGTGACGCGCTACTGCGGGCCTCTGAGACCGGGCAGCGGCAGACACTGACCTTCCGAGGCGCCGGGTCCTGAACATTGCCATGGTCGAACGAGCGCCCAGGCAGGTCACGCTCTACGACGTGGCCCGCGAAGCCGGCGTGCACTTCACGACCGTCTCGCGCACCCTCAACGCCAGCGCCGATCTCAACATCAGGCCGCAGACGCGGGAGCGGATCCTTGCCGCCGCGGAGCGGCTGAAGTACCGCCCCAACGCGTTGGGCCGCGGGCTGCGGCTCTCCAGCACGCACACGCTGGGCCTGCTCGTGCCGTCGCTGCGCAATCCCGTCTATGCCGCGGTGGTCCGGGGCGCGTTCAGCCGAGCCTGGGAGCGTGGCTACGTCGTGGTCCTCTCCGAGGACAGCGAGGGCGGGCGGGCGACCCCCGCCTACGAACGGCTGGTGAGCGAGGGGCGGATCGACGGTCTGCTGGTGGCCACCGCGCGGCGCGGCGATCCAGCCGCCGAGCAGTGGTCCAGGGCGCCGGTGCCCGCCGTCTTCGTCAACCGCCGCCACCGGGGCGGGCACAATGTCTCGATGCGCGAGGAGGAGGCGGCGCGCCTGGCGGCGGATCATCTCCTGGCCCGCGGCCACACGCGGCTGGCGCACATCGCGGGGCCCGAGAACCTCGACACGGCGGCGCGGCGCGTGCACGGCTTCCGCGCCGCGGTGCACAACGGCGGGCACCGCGCGCCGATCGTGCCGGTTCCGTTCGATGAGCCAGGGGGTTACCGGGCGATGGCCGAGCTGCTGCGCCGCAAGCGTCCTCCGACGGGCGTTTTCGTCTCCAACATCAACCAGGCGCTCGGCGCGCTGGCGGCGGCCAAGCGCCTTGGGGTGGCGGTTCCAGATCAGATGTCGCTGATCACCTACGACGACGACGCGCTGGCGGAATACCTCGATCCCCCGCTCACTGCGGTCCGAATGCCGATGGACGAGCTCGGCGCAACCGCCGTTGACGTGTTGCTCGACCGTATCTCCGGCGACGACACACGGGCCGACGTCGTGCTCGACACCGCCCCACTGCTCGTTGAGCGTTCCTCTACCGCTGCGATCAGCTAGTGGATTTGCCTATGGGGGATGATGGGCAATTGACGTGGGAAATCGTTTGTCTTAGGCTACCCCGGCGTGAGGAGCGAGCGGGTCGGTCGCTTCGGATCGAGATCGTGAGGAGAGCATGGCTGACGTAGGCACGCCCCCGGTCGAGGGCATCCGTTCACATCGCACGTTTGCGCTCGCGGGACGCGGCGTCCTGACGCTTATGGTCGTGTTCCTGGTCGTGTGGGTGCTGTTCATCGCCCATGGGACGACGTTCGGCTCGGCCGTCCATGACCCCGAGGACTTCCTCATCATCCTGCTTGATGGGATCACCGCCGCCGCCCTGTACTTTGTGGTGGCCAGCGGATTCACGCTGATCTTCGGGCTGATGCGCACCGTCAACATGGCCCATGGCACGTTCTTCCTGTTCGGCGGCTACATCGCCCTGAAGCTGCAGCGGAGCATGGTCGGCGGCGGTGGCGCCCTCGGGCTCGCCAGCTCGCAGGTGAGCCTGGCCCAGTGGCTGCTGCCCGTTCTCGTCGGCGCGGCCGCGGTCGCGGTCATGGGCCTCGTCATGCAGCAGGTGTTCCTGCGCTGGAACCAGGGTCAGGACATCCGGCAGGCGCTGATCACCATCGCCATCTCGATCATCCTGGCCGACCAGATGCTCTCGCATTTCGGCGGCGTCTCGGAGGGCATCTCCTGGCCCGGCACGTTCGACAAGTTCGTCAACCTGCATGTCGCTCACATCCAGTACGCAGAGACTCGCCTGATCATCCTCGCCATTGGCCTCGCCGTCGGCCTCGGCCTGTGGCTGTGGCTGCACCGGACACGGATGGGCATGGTCATCAGGGCCGGGGTCGATGACCGGGCGATGGTCTCCGCGCTCGGAGTGAACATCCAGCTGGTGTTTGCGGTGGCCTTCGTCGTCGGCTCGCTGCTGGCCGGACTGGGCGGAGCGATCGGCGGGTCGTTCGCCACCCTCGCGCCTGGCGTGGACGCCAACTGGCTGCTGAACTCGCTGGTGGTGGTGATCATCGGCGGCATGGGATCCCTGGGCGGCGCGGCGATCGGTGCCCTGCTGCTCGGCCTCGTTACCAATCTGTCGGCCGCTTATCTGCCGGCCGCCGACACCTACTACTCGATCATCTTCACCTTCGTCCTGCTGGCGGTGGTGCTCTCGGTGCGGCCCCTCGGGCTGTTCGGAAGGCCGGCATGAGACGAGCGGCCCGCGGGCGATTCGGGGTCGAGCCGGCCGTCGGGTTGGTGATCGTGGCCTTCGCGCTGCTCGCCCCGCTGATCCTCAGCAACTACTGGATCTCGTCGCTGCTGACCCAGATGCTGATCCTCGGCATCTGCGCGGCGAGCCTGATCTTCCTGTCGGCCTACGGCGGCATGGTCTCCTTGGCGCAGCTCGCCATCTACGGAATCGCCGGGTTCGCGCTGGGCAACCTCACGACCAACGGCAACACCAAGGGTCTGAACCTCGGCTGGTCGATCGGGCCGGGAATCATCGTGGCCATCGCGGTGGGGGTGCTGTTCGCGGTCTTGTTCGGAATGCTGGCGAATCGCAGCTACGGGATTTACTTCTTGATGATCACCCTGGTCTTCTCGGTGATCGCTAACCTGGTGTTCGGCCAGGTGACGAGCATCTCCGGGTTCGGGGGGATCAGCGGCATCCCGGCCCCGGGGTGGATCAACCCGACCGCGCACCCCGCGCGGCTGTATCTGGTGACGCTCGTGGTCGCGCTCGCCCTCGTGACGATGTTGCGGTATCTGGCCCGCACCCCGTTCGGGTTGGCGCTGCAGGGCATCCGCGACGATCCCGTGAGGATGCGCTCGCTCGGCTACAACGTGGCCCTGCATCGCACCGTGGCCTTCGGGCTGGCCGGGTTCGTGGCGGCCGTTGGCGGCATCTTCTATGTCTGGTGGAACGGGCAGATTTCGCCGTCAGCGCTCGCGTTGCCCAACACGGTCAACCTCCTGGTGATCGCGGTCATCGGGGGGCTGTATCGCGTCGAGGCGGCGTGGCTGGGAGCACTCATCTTCGTCGTGCTCAACAACTACGCCGAGAGCATCGGCTTCATCGGCGCTCGCTTCAACACGTGGATCGGGATCGTGTTCCTGGTCATCGTGGTTGTGTCGCCGGACGGTCTGATCGGCCTGTGGGCAAGGGGACTGCACCGCTGGACGCGGCGTCCCCGCGGCGAGGCCCAGGAAGCGGCGGCCGGCGAACAGCTTCCGCAGGCGGGGGTCGGCGGGTCGTAGCGCACTGTCGTTTAATCAAGCGAGCTGCCTGCATTGCGGGCGAGCCCGGGAAGAGAGGGAGCATGTCAGCAGTAAGAGCAGTGAGGAGAGGGCCGTGGTGGCTCGCCGTGCTCGTCGCGGCGGTCGCGCTGGTGGCCGCGGGATGCGGCTCCAGCAAGTCCAGCTCCAGCAGCAGTTCAGGCAGCTCGAGCGCCTCGAGCACCGCCGCCGCCAGCAGCTCGAGCGGCACGACCAGCACGCCGGCGATCCCGACGTCCCTGGGTGGGCTGCCCGCTCCGCAGAAGGCCGTCCCCGCGGCTACCGGTACCGGCACGCCAATTAAGATCGGGGTGCTATCGGACTGTCAGGGTGACTTCGGCGCATTTGACCAACAGGACCTCGCCGGAGTCGTGGCGGCGATCTCGCAATTCGCCGGGGGCAAGCCGGTCAACCCCAACAACCCGCGGGACGGTTGGACCGGGGGTGCGATCGACGGCCATCCGCTGAAGCTCGTCGGCATCGGCTGCTCGAATGACCAGGCCGCTACGGCCATTTCGGAGACCCGCAAGCTGATGGAGCAGGACAGCGCCAACATCATGATCGGCCCCCTGTCGGGCGATGAGTCGATCGCGGTGGCCAACTACGCCAAGCAGCATCCGGGCCAGACGTTCGTCGACGGCGCCGCCGGCGCCCAGGACACGACGCTGAAGGTCAAGGCGCCGAACTTCTTCCGGTTCAACGGCGACGGCGCCCAATGGAACGCCGGTCTGGGCGATATCGCCTACAACAAGCTGCACTGGCGCACGGCAGCGGTAGTCTCCGACGACTACAGCTTCGGCTGGACGTCGACTGCCGGCTTCATCGCCGACTTCTGCGCGGCTGGTGGAAAGGTCGTGCAGCGGATATTCCCGCCCCTTAACACGACGGACTACTCGTCCTTCGCGCAGCAGATCTCGAGCAAGGTCGACGGCGTCTTCGTGGCCGTGGGCGGCGCGGGCCTGATCCCGTTCCTCAAGGCCTACGAGCAGGCGAAGGGGCCGATCGTTGCCCATAAATTCATCGGCAACCTGTTCTGGGACACACCGGGCCTGTTCGGCGAGCTGGGTCCATCGGTCGCCGGTGTCTACGCCGGCAGCGCCGGCACGGCCGGCGACCTCAATGCCGCCGCGCCACAGGACTACGCCGACAACATCATCGGCAAGTGGTTCAAGACGATCCCGCCGGCCGGAGCCGCGGCTCCGCAGGCGTCGAGTACGTTCACCTATGGCTACTACGTGAACACATGGGGCCTGATCAAGGGGCTTGAGGCGGTCCACGGCAACATCGGGGGCGGCGAGAAGGCGCTCCAGGCGGCGATTGCCAAGGTCGTCCTGCCCGCGCCCTACGGCACGATCAAGCTCGACCAGAACCGACAGGCAGTATTCACCAACTACAACCAGCAGCTCTACCTCAACAACGGCAAGCTGGCGGTCAAGACGGTGGCCGCGATCCCGGACGTCACCCAGACGTTTGGTGGGACATTCAGCAGCTCGACCCCCGCGCCGGGCCGGACCTCGCCCGGGTGCGTGAAGCGCAGCCTGCCGTGGCAGGGCCACGAGCAGCCGGTGAAGACGCTGGGCGGCTGAGCCCGGTCATACGATGAACGCCGCCGTACCGAGCACTGCCGAGCCGATCCTCCAAATGCGGGGGGTCGGTCGGCGGTTCGGCGGCCTGGCCGCCGTGAGCGACGTCGACCTCGACATCGCTCCCGGCGAACGCCGGGCGATCCTCGGTCCCAACGGGGCCGGCAAGACGACGCTGTTCAATCTGATCACCGGTGACATCGCCGTCACCTCGGGCACGATCGCTTTTCTCGGCGATGACCTCGGCGCGGTGTCGGCGGCCGGGCGCACCCGGCGCGGCATCGGGCGGACCTACCAGAAGTCGCGCCTGTTCCTCGGCCTGAGCGTCGAGGACAACCTCTATCTTGCCGTGCTCGGGACGCGCGGCGGCCATTTTCGCGTGCGGCGCAGCGCGCGCGATCGCGAGCTGCGCGAGCGTGCCCAGGACTTCGCCGCGGCCGTCGGCCTGCAGGGCCGCCTCGCCACCCTGGTCGGCTCGCTCTCCCACGGCGAGCAGCGCCAGCTCGAGGTCGGCATGGCGCGGGCCACCGAACCCAAGCTGATGTTGCTCGATGAGCCGGCCTCCGGGCTCTCGCGTGGCGAGCGCCTGGCTCTGACTGACCTGCTGCTGGGACTTGACTCGAGCATCACCCTGATGCTGATCGAGCACGATATGGACGTCGCTCTCCGGGTGGCCGACCGCGTGACGATGATGCACGACGGGCGCAAGATCGTGGAGGGGACGCCGGATGAGATCCGGGGCAACCAGCTCGTCCACGAGCTCTACGTGGGCGGCCGGGTCACCGACGAAGGGATCGAGGCGACGGGATGAGCTCCGTCGCGGCCACCGCAGACTCCGCGCCGCCGCTGCTCGAGGTCAGCGGCCTCAACGCCTATTACGGCCGGGCCCATGCGCTACAGGACGTGTCCTTTCAGATCGGCCATGAGCCGGTCTCCCTGATCGGCCGCAACGGCATGGGCAAGAGCACGCTCTGCAATGCGATCATGAACATCCGCCCTCCGACCGTGCAGGGATCGATTCGCTTCGAGGGGCGCGATATCGCCGGAAAGCCCTCGTACAAGATCGGCGGCGCCGGCATCGGCTACGTCCCGCAGGGACGCCGCCTGTTCGCATCGCTGACCGTCGACGAGCATCTGCGGATGATCGCCCCCCGGCGAGGGGGGCAACGGTGGACGCCCGACGCCGTCTACGAGCTGTTCCCGCGGCTGGCTCAGCGGCGCGGCAACGGCGGCGCACAGCTTTCGGGCGGAGAGCAGCAGATGCTCGCCATCGGGCGCGCGTTGTTGACCAATCCGAAGCTGCTCATCATGGACGAGCCCTCGGAGGGCCTGGCGCCGGCGATCATCGAGGCGCTGATCGGCGTTTTCCGGACGCTCTCCGGCGAGGGCCTGGCGATCCTGGTCGTCGAGCAGAATCTGGCCGTCGCGACAGCACTGGCCGAGCGGCAGCTGGTGATGGTGGCCGGCCGGATCTTCACCGAGACGACATCGGCCGAGCTGATCGGCGACCCCGAGGCGCAGCGCCGCTTCCTTGGTGTCGAGCACGGCTGAGATGGCCGACCGCCGCACGATCGTGCTGGTCGGGACGCTCGACACCAAGGGACAGGAATACGACTACTTGCGCGGGCTGATCGAAGCCGGCGGCGCCGAGACGGTGCTGGTTGACGTCGGCGTGCTCGGCGAGCCGCAGGTGCATGCCGACATCGCCCGCGAGGAGGTCGCCGCCGCCGCCGGCGCCGAGCACGCCGAGCTGGCGCGGACTGCCGATCGCGGCAAGGCGATGACCGCCATGGGCCAGGGAGCCGCCGCGGTGATTGCACGGCTGCATGCCGAGGGACGGCTCCAGGGCGCGATCAGCATCGGCGGCTCGGGCAACGCGTCGGTGGCCGCGGCAGCGATGCGCGGACTGCCGGTCGGCGTGCCCAAGCTGATCGTCTCAACCCTGGCCGCCGGCGATACCCGGCCCTACGTCGGCGACAGCGACGTGACGATGATGTACTCGGTGGTCGACATTGCCGGGATCAACCGGATCTCGGCCCGCATCCTCGCCAACGCGGCGGGGGCGATCACGGGCATGGCGAACGCGCCGGCTCCTGCCAGCCCCGAGGAGCGGCCGCTCATCGCGGCCACCATGTTCGGCGTCACCACGCCGTGCGTCACCCATGCCCGGGAGCGGCTGGAGGAGCTCGGCTACGAGGTGATCGCCTTCCACGCCACCGGAACCGGCGGGCGCTCGATGGAGGCCCTGGCGCGGGCCCGTTACTTCGCGGGCGTGCTCGACGTCACCACGACCGAGCTGGCCGACGAACTGGTGGGGGGCGTGCTCTCGGCCGGCCCGGACCGCCTCGAGGCCACCGGCGCGGCCGGGATCCCCCAGGTCGTCTCGCTGGGCGCGCTCGACATGGTGAATTTCGGTCCTCGCGAGAGCGTGCCGGAGCGCTTTGCCGGTCGGACGCTGCACGTCCACAATCCCACTGTGACGCTGATGCGGACGACTGAGCCCGAGAACGCCGAACTGGGTCGGCGGATCGCCGCCAAGCTGAACGCTGCCGGCTCCTCCACCGTGCTGTTCATCCCGCTCGGAGGGGTCTCGGCGATCGACGTGGAGGGTCAGCCGTTTCGCGACCCCGCGGCCGACGCGGCGCTGTTCGACGCGTTGCGCGTGGCCATCGACCCTGAGCGGGTCGAGGTGCACGAGCGCGATGAGGACATCAACGATCCGCGTTTCGCGAGTGCGATGGCCGACCGCCTACACGAGCTGATCGAAGCGGCCGCATGAACCGGGGCGAGGCACTTGAGCGGTTGCGCGGGCAGACGAGCGCGGGCCGCCCGGTGATCGGCGCGGGAGCCGGGACCGGGCTGTCGGCCAAGCTCGCCGAGGCGGGCGGAGCCGATCTCATCATCATCTACAACTCGGGCCGCTACCGGATGGCAGGCCGGGGCTCGCTGGCCGGGATGATGCCCTACGGCGATGCCAACGCGATCGTCATGGACATGGCCCGGGAGGTGCTGCCGGTCGTGCGGGAAGCACCCGTCCTCGCCGGGGTCTGCGGGACCGATCCGTTCCGGTCGATGAAGCGCTTCCTCGAGGAGATCAAGCACGCGGGCTTCAGCGGCGTCCAGAACTTTCCCACCGTCGGTCTGATCGACGGCAGCTTCCGGGTCGGGCTGGAGGAAACGGGGATGGGATACGAGCTCGAGGTGGAAATGGTCCGCCTCGCCAGGCAAATGGACCTCCTCACCGCGCCGTACGTGTTCACCGTCGAGGAGGCTCGGGCGATGGCGCAGGCCGGCGCCGACGTGCTGGTCCCGCACATGGGCCTGACCACCGGGGGCTCCATCGGCGCAGTCTCCGGCATGTCGCTCGAGCAGGCGATTGACCAGGTCCAGGCGCTGCGCGACGCCGCGGCGGCCGAGTCGCCGGACATCCTCTGCCTGTGCCACGGCGGCCCGATCGCGGAGCCCGACGACGCCCAGCGGGTGATCGCCGAGACGTACGGCGTGACCGGCTTCTTCGGCGCCTCCAGCATGGAGCGGCTGCCGACCGAGGTGGCCATGACGGAGAACATGAAGCGCTTTAAGGCAATGTCAATCCAGGAGGGACCATGAGCGGCCGGTTCATCGGTGCGCAGGACATCAAGCGCGACAGCTTCGACTGGGGCGAGACGGGCTGGATCAGTCGCCCGGAGCTCACCGGCTCCCGCGCGCTGTGCGTGATGGACGTGACGATCACGCCTGGCGGCGGCCACCCCTTTCATCGCCATCCCGACCAGGAGGAGATCATCTGGGTGCGCGAGGGCCGGGTCGAGCAATGGCTCGAGCGCGACAAGCGCGAGCTCGGACCGGGCGAGGCGGTCTATATCCCCAAGGACATGGTGCACGCCTCCTACACCGTGGGCGACGCGCCGGCGAAGCTCAGCGTGATCCTCAGCCCAACCGCCGGCGAGGGCGGCTACGAGGTGATTGACATGTTCGAGGAAGAGCCCTGGGCGTCGCTGCGGTGAGTAAGGTTCAATCCAGGTACGGGGCCAGCAACGTCAGGTCGGCCGCACTGAGCCGGTCGGCGGCCGTCTTGCGCTGATGCCAGTACGGGTACAGCAGCGGCGGCCGGCTGACCTCCTCGAGGCGCCTCCGCGCCTCATCTGACAGCTTCAGGTCGGCCGCCTTGAGGTTGTCGGCGAGCTGCTCGTCGGTACGCGCGCCGACGATCACCGAGCTGATCGTCGGCCGGGTCAGCAGCCACGCCAGCGCCACCTGGGCGGCGGACACGCCGTGGGCCTCGGCGACCTCGACGAGGACGTCGATCGTGTCGTACAGCCGGTCCTCGTCATAGACCGGCGGCTCGTTCCAGTCGGTGAGGTGGCGCGAGCCGTCGGGCGCGTCCTGACCACGGCGGTACTTGCCCGACAGTAGACCCCCGGCGAGCGGGCTCCACACCAGCGTGCCCAGCCCCTGGTCGGTCGCCAGCGGGATCAGCTCGTATTCAGCCGAGCGCTCCTGCAGCGAGTAGTAGATCTGCTGGGAGACGATGTGGATCCCGCTCGCCCGGTGATCGCGCTCGGCGATTCCCAGTGTCTTCATCAGCTGCCAGGCGGCGGAGTTGGAGACGCCGACGTAGCGGACCTTGCCGGAGTCCACCAGGTGCTGAAGTGCGCCCAGCGTCTCCTCCAATGGGGTCAACCCGTCCCACTCGTGCACCTGGTACAGGTCAATGTGGTCGGTGCGCAGCCGCCGCAGGCTCGCCTCGCAGCCGGAGATCACGTGGTGGCGCGAGAGACCCTCCATGTTCGGGCCGTCGCCCATCCGCATCCGCACCTTGGTCGCGACCAGTACGTCGTCGCGCCGGCCGTCCAGCGCGGCGCCGACGATCTCCTCCGCGCCCCCCGTCGAATACACGTCAGCGGTATCGATCAGGTTGATGCCGGCATCGAGGCACATGTCGATCTGGCGCTTGGCACCGGCCAGATCGGTGGTGCCCACCTTGGCGAAGTTCCCCTGGCCGCCGAACGTCATCGTTCCCAGGGTCAGAGCGGATATCTGCAGTCCTGAGCTGCCCAGCTGGCGGTATTCCATGGAGTCCTTTTTACGGTTCGTTCGGTGGTCCGCGATCGAGCCTAGTGGGCAGGCCCGGTACACTTCGGTACCGCAGCTGCGTCGCGTCAGAAACCCCGAGGAGGAAGTGTCATGGCCAAGGCTTCGAGATCGCTTGCCGGCAAAGTCGTCGCCATCACGGGCGGAGCCCGGGGGATCGGGCGCGCCACGGCGTCGGCCCTGATCGCGCAGGGGGCGCGGGTAGCGATCGGCGACATCGATTCCACGCTTGCCGCGCAGACGGCGCAGGAACTGGGTAACGGTACCGTCGGGCTATCGCTCGACGTCACCGACCGGGCCAGCTTTGACGGCTTCCTGAAGCAGGTCGAGGCCCAGGTCGGCCCGCTCGATGTGCTGATCAACAACGCCGGCATCATGCCGATCGGGCCGTTCGTGTCCGAGTCCGACACGACCGCGGCGCGGATGATCGAGATCAACCTCAATGGCGTCATCCTCGGATCCAAGCTGGCGCTCGAGCGCTTTCTGCCGCGCAACCAGGGTCACCTGGTCAACATCGCCTCGGTCGCCGGCAAGGGTGGCTTTCCCGGCGGCGCCACCTACTGCGCGACCAAGCACGCCGTCGTCGGCCTCAGCGAGGCGATTCGCGCCGAGGTGCGCAGCACCGACATCGACGTCAGCATCGTGATGCCGGTGGTGGTCAACACCGAGCTCGGCTCGGGACTGCAGCGCACGCGTGGTGTGAAGGTGATCGAGCCCGAGGATGTCGCCAGCGGGATCGTCGAGGCACTGCAGACCGGCCGCGTCGACGTGTACGTGCCCAGGGCGATGGGCGGGCTGTTCCGGATGATGAACGTCGTTCCGCGCGGGCTGGCTGACTTCATCACCAAGCTGCTCAAGGGAGACCAGGTGCTGGTCAACCCCGACCATCTGTTGCGCGGCGCCTATGAGCAGCGCACCGCCGACGCGCCGGCCACGGCGTCGCTGCCTCCGGCGCCCGACCCCGTGCCGGCGACCGACGGCGCGCGCGAGAAGCAGACCGCCTGACCGGCGGGCGGGCCCGCGCTATCCGCCGCGGACGGTCCTGCCCGTGAGCCGGAACGTGGGCGTGAAGTCGGGGTCGGTCAGCGCCGGGCGATCGAGCGCGAACGGCGCCACCGGGTAGTCGGTCGCACCGGTGAGCGACAGCTGGGCGAGGATGCGCCCGATCAGGCTCGCGAACTTGGCGGCGTGGCCGGCCCCGACCGCGATGGCGATCCGTTCGTGGCCCGGCACGAGGTCGATCACGAAGTCGCGGTCCGGCGGCATGTCGTAGACGCACGCCTTGCTGGCGAGGATCGGCCCGACGGCATCGGGCAGATGGGTCTCGAGGAAGCGCAGGATGTACTGCTCCTCGGCGTGATCGATCTCGTAACTGCGGTCCTCAAGCGTCGTCCACGCCCCGCGCAGGTCACGAGAGACCTTGACGGCGACTTCGCCGTAGACGGGGAACCCGTAGAAGTAGTCGTCCCCGTGCCAGATCCAGACCGGGAAGCGATCGGGCATGAACTGGCGCAGGTGCGGGGTGGCGAAGTACGTCACCTGTTCCTCTGAGAGCGTCAGTTCCCAGTTCAGGTCCAGCGCGCCCGCCAGTCGCGGCAGCCACGACGCGGCGCACACGATGACTCGCTCGGCGGTGAACTCACCGGCGTCGGTGACGACCGTCACGTGAGCGTCGGTGGAGCGCAGATCGGTGACCGGGGTGTGTTCGAGGAACGTCACCCCGAGCTCTCGCGCCCGGGCGACGTGGGCTGCGGTGGCCCGGCGGACATCGAGCAGGCCCGTATCCTCCTGGTACATGGCGATCGTGTCGTCGTCGATCTGCCATTGCGGATAGCGCCGGCGGAGCTCGTCGTTGCTGAGGTCCTCCCACGGAATGCCGGCCACTCGCAGCGAGTTGCGGTAGTCCTCCAGTTCGGCGATCCCGTCGGTCCCGAGCTGCGCGAGGTCCAGCCCGCCGGTGCGGACCACGACCTGCAGGCCTGTTTCGTCCTCCAGTTCCGCCCAGGCGTCGTAGGCGGATTGCGTCAGCGCCGTGTAATCCGGCGAGTGATACGAGTGACGGATGATGCGCGAGTGGTCCTCGGACGCGCCGAGCTCGTGGTGGGGCGCGAACTGCTCCACCACGAGCACGTCGCTCACGCCTGACTTGGCCAGCCAGTAGGCCGCGGCCGAGCCCAGCGCGCCGGCGCCGACGACGATGTGCGAGTAGCCGTGGGTCATCGCTGCAGCCTAACTCGCTGCCAACCAGATGGCGGACCCGGTACCGCACCCCCGGACGGGGTACAACACAGCAGTGACCCCGGATCAGTCAGTGATCGGCTGTGCCGGCACCCTGCTGGTGGCCACTCGCGGAGCGGACGGCCCGGGCGAGGTGCTGGTGAAGACGCGTGGAGGCACCGAGGCCTACCTGGCGTGGTCCGAGGAGCCGCTTGACCGGGGAACCGCCGTGCTGGTCTTCAATTTGCGCGGTGACCGCGCAGTCGATGTGATGCAATGGCACGAGGATCTCGGTGACGAGGATCCCTGAGCTCTGACAGGAGGTGGTGATGCTTGGTTATCGCGTCCCGGCGCCCGACGAGGCGATGTTGATCGCCGGGGCCAAAGCGAAGGTGGACGGCACGCCGTTCCGGGTGGTGACCGGCCATGGCGCGTTCGTGATGCCGTTCATGCGCCAGGCGAGCTTCCTCACGCTCGCGATGCGCGAGGCGGAAGTGGCCGAGCAGTGCGTGACCAAGCAGGGGATCGCGCTCCAGGTCAAGGCGGTGATCGCGTTTAAGGTCGGCAACGACCCCGTGAGCATCGTCAACGCCGCCCAGCGTTTCCTCTCTGATCAGGACCAGATGGCCGTGCTCAGCGGGCGGATCTTCGCCGGTCACCTGCGCTCGATCGTCGGCTCGATGACCGTCGAGGAGATCGTCACCGAGCGCCAGAAGCTGGCCACCGAGGTGCTGGACGGCTCCAAGACGGAGATGGTCAAGATGGGGCTGATCGTCGACTCGCTGCAGATCCAGTCGATCGACGACATGGGGGCTGGCTACATCGAGGCGATGGCCGCGCCGCACAACGCCGCGATCCAGCGCCAGGCGAAGATCGCCCAGGCGCAGGCCAACCAGGCCGCCGCCGAGGCCGAACAGGATTCGCAGCGCAAGCAGGCCGAGTACCAGCGCCAGACGTCGGTCGTCCAGGCGGAGTACAAGGCGGAGGTCGACAAGGCGCAGGCCGAGGCGGGGCAGGCCGGGCCGCTGGCGCAGGCAAGTGCCCAGCGTGAGGTGATCGACGCGCAGACCGATCTCGCCCAGCGCCAGGCCGAGCTGCGCCAGCAGCAGCTGGTGGCCGAGGTCGTCAGGCCGGCTGAGGCCGACGCCGAGAGGGTGCGCGTGCTCGCCAAGGCCGACGCCGAGCGGATGAAGATCCAGGCCGAGGCGGCCGCCTCCTACAACCGCGTGGCGCTGGACCGGATGTTGATCGACCAGCTTCCGCAGATCGTCCGCGAGGCCGCCGCCGGGCTGGCCAACGCCAACATCAACGTGCTCAACGGCGCCGAGGGGCTGAGCGAGGTGGCCGCCGGACTGGTCGGCCAGGGTCTGACGATCTTCGACTCGGTCAAGCGCAACCTGAGCGAGAAGGACGAGCACGACGCTGCCGCCAACGCGCCCAACGCAAACGGTGCCGCCGGCCCGTCGTCGACGCTGCCGCAGCCGGCAGACGCACCCGATCAGTAGCCAGGCGGCAAGTCCAGCCAGTCGACGATCCGCGCCCCGATCTCCGCTCCGGCGTCCTCCTGCAGGAAGTGCCCGGCGCCGCCGATCACGTGCGCCAGCTCGCCTCCGAGCGCGGCAGCGAACCGCCGGCCGGTCTCCAACGGCAGGACCGGGTCGGAGTCGGCCCAGAGCATCAGCTTCGGCCGCGTGTCCTCGCGCAGCGCCTCGAGCACGCGCTGCCCGGCGTAGGCGCCGGGTGCGTCGGGAGCGGTCGGCAGGATCAGGGGAAGCGCCCGCGCCCCGGCCTTGGAGGCGGCGTCGGGGAACGGGGCGTCATAGGCCGCGATCACGGCGTCACCGGGATCCTGGTGGCAGGCGCCGCGCACGAGGAAGCCGACCGGCAGATCCTCGGTGCGCTGCACGAAGTCCCGGAACGTCATCCACGCGTCCGACATCCGCTGCTGCCCGGTGAACAGTCCGGTGTCGAGGATCACCAGGCGCGCCACTCGCTCGGGCGACTCGATCGCGACGCGCAGCCCGATCGGGCCGCCCCAGTCGTGCACGACGAGCGTCGCGTCGCGCACGTCCAGCGTGTCCAGGAAGGTTGCGAAGGCGGCGGTGAGCCGGTCATAGCTGTACCAGGAGATGTCGGTCGGCTTGTCCGAGCGCCCGAAGCCGGGCAGGTCGGGCGCCAGGCAGCGATGCCCGGCGTCGCGCAGCGGCCCAATCAGCTTGCGCCATAGAAACGACCACGTCGGCTCGCCGTGCAGGAGCACCACCGGCTCGCCGTCGCCCTCGTCGACGTACGCCATTCGCAGCGACTCAAACGCTGTGTAGTGCGGGTCAAACGGGAACTCCGGCAGGTCGGTGAAGCGCTCGTCGTCGGTGCGGATCGCGTCTGTGATGCCCTCAACCTACCGCGCCGTCGCGCGCTGCGGTGCGGAGTGACTCGCAAGCCGTCGTATTCACAGCTGGCATCGAAGACGTTGACTATCGCCGGTGGATGTTCTCAGGTCGGGCGCTCGTCCAAGGGGGGCGCTCGGGGCCGGAGGCGGTGATGGCAGAGCGAGCACTCGGCGCTGTGATCGAGCCCGCTCCAGTATCTCCGTCAGACGGCGCTGGCAGAGCGAGCACCCCGATCGGAGTCCGAGCCCGCTCTGAAATCCTCGCCAGACATCGAAGACCAGGCTGAGGATCGCGGAGCGCGTCTGGGGTGACCAGCTGCGCGTCACCGTGACCGTGTCGGGCGACGGCCGCGGGTGGTTGCAGCCAGTCACGTGCGTGCTCGGGGAGCTCGATCCGGGCCTTTGGCAACCACCGCGCCTATCTCGTGCTCAGTCGCAACGGCCATGCGTTGCGCGATCCAGAGCTGGTCGTGCCGGTGACAGCTTCCCTGCGCGGTTCCGGCCGGACGTCGCCTCGATCACCGTCGGCGTCCAGAGCCCGGTGCCGACGACACCGCCGTCGTCTGGGTCGCGGGGGTCGACGGCGACGTCAAGGGCGGGCGCTACGTCTCCGGTCTGGAGGACCTGGTCCTCAGCGGGCCCAGCTGGCCGCGTCGGAGGCGACGGTGATCTGAATCGTGCTCGGATCACGGACCCAGGCGATCAGGTTCAGCGACTGCAACCGGTCGAGCACCGACTGAAACGCCGCCGCCTGGGCGTCGTTGTGGTAGCGGCGCGCGATCGTGAACGTGTAGCCGGTGGTGGCGATCGGGTCCTGGATCCCACGCGAGGCCTGGTAGCGGCGGTCGGTGACGGTGCTCTGTACGCGCAGCGAGGAGGGCTCGCCCGACAGCGTCCGGACCCGTGCGGCGAGCGCGATCAGCAGCCGCAGCGCCGGCGGGGCGAGACCGCGGTACAGCGACGGCGGTGCCCCCACCTTCGAGGCGCCCGCGCCCATCGAGGGGGCGTAACTGAGGCCCAGCGCGGAGGCATTGGACGGCAGCGGCACCAGCCCGTGGTGCGTAAACGCGGCCGCCACCGCCGCCGGGTCGCCGTAGCGTGCCGGCCGGCCCGGTGGGTGCAGCACGGAAGCGCCGGCGCCGTCGGCGGTCTGCAGGGACGCCAGATGGATCAGAGCGCTGCGAGCGGTCCGGTACAGGTGCATGACCTGCTCGGCTCCGAGCAGTCGCCAGTAGTACAGCTCCGAGTCGTCGCCGAAGCCCGAAAGCAGCTTGTAGGCCGCGGGATGGCGGTCAGGATCGGAGTCGAAGTACAGCTGCACGTACGGCACCGCGCGACCGCCGTCGTAGGCGTCGAGGACGTTGTGCAGGTTGCCGACGCCCATGTGGTAGGACTCGACCGCGAGGTCCGCGCGTCCAAACTGGCGCTGGGCGAACTGCAGGTAGCGGACCGTCGCCGACAGCGCCTTGGCCGGGTAGAAGCGCGCGTCGGCGGCCTCGCGCGCCGCCAGCAACGGGCCCAGCCGTCCGGCACGCCTGCCCGCGGCGACCGCGTCGATCTTCTGGGTCAGGGCCCGGCTGAGCGCCAGGTTGATGTGCATGCCGAGCAGCGACTGGCCGGTGGAGGCGAGGATCTGGGTCAGGCCGGCGGCATCGGCCGGATCAGAGCCGGCGATTGCGTCGGGGCGCCCCGCGCTCTCGACGTACACCAGCGCCTCCAGCAGGTTGGGGTCAAGCCCGGTGCCGGCGGTGGCGCGGTCGATCGCGGGCCGGAAGGCCGCCACCCGAGCCGCCGTGAGCACGACGCCGCCCGGGCTCTGGGTGAACAGCACGTGGGCCTCACCGGCGGTGGCGCGGGCGATGAAGTCCGACTCGCGGGACGCGACGTAGGCGAAGGGATTTCCGGCGGAGGCTCCGGCCGCTACGCCCGCGGGCGGTGGCTTGGGCAGTGCGCCACCACCGAACACGGCGTTCAGCAGTATCAGCATGACCACGAGCCCGCCGAGCGCCAGCGCCCAGCGGGCGCGGCGTTGAGCCACTGAGGGGCGTGCAGGCCTCCTGCCCGCGCCCGCGCTCATGGCGTGCGGTAGGTGAGCCCGCTGCAGTCCGCCGGGTGGGCGGACAGGTTCACGTCGGCGGGGAAGAACTGCCAGCCGTAGGAGTGCGGATACATGTTCACGACCGGCTGGGGATGCTCACGCTGATGTTTGGCGCTGAAGTACAGCGTCCCGGTGTTGGTGCCCAGATCCCAGGCGAGCATGCTCTGCCACTCGATCCCGATGTTCGGCTTGCCGCAGGCGAGGATCTTTGCGCCGCGGAGGTGCTGCACAACCTGGTTGAGCAGCAGGATCTCGTGCGTGCGCTGGCGCTGGCTCTTGAGGTCGGTCTGCTCATCGTGCAACCGGCTGCGGGCGACGCCGCCCACCGAGACGGCGAACACGAGCAGTACGATCAGCGCCGCGACGCCGGCGGTCACCGGCGACGCCGGCGACGCCGGCCAGCGCCGTCGCTGCAGTCGCGAGCGAGCCGCGATCCACCTCAGCGCGGCGGGCGCGTCGAGGATCACGCGGCCCGCGAAGACTCCGGCGAGCACGCACACGCCGCCGCCGGCCTCGTACAGGTAGCGCGGTACCGCCGGCCAGCCGTGCAGCGCGAACGCTGCCTCCACCAGGACCCACAGCACGACCCCGCCGGCCAGCAGCAGCACCGCGCGCTCGCGGCGCAGGCAGGCCAGCCCGACGGTGATCAGCGCGGCCAGCTCGACTGCGGTTGCGTTGAGCTCGAGGAAGCGGCTGAACGTGCCGGTGATCTTGTTGCCGTGGATCGCTCGCGGCGAGCCCTGCGCGAGCGACGCCGCCGAGAACGGGCTCTTGGAGCTGATCGCCGGGATTCCGAACCACAGCACCGGGATCAGGACGATGCCGGCGACGATCTGGCGGCGCATCGCGGGTTGATAGCGCCACGCCCACAGCACGTAGAGACCCATCGGCGCCCACGCCTCTGGGCGACCCAGGGCGGCCAGCCACCAGAGCCAGAACGCCCAGCGGAACCGCCGCTCCAGGATGCAGTCAACCGCGGCCAGGCAGAGCGTGACGATGATCGTGTCCGACTCGGCGCTGAAGATCGAATGCAGGTACTGGTAGGTGCCCAGCAGCGCTGCGCCCGCGACCAGGCCAGCCACGTAGGCGGCGTAGCGGCGCTGCGGCGGGGCGTCGACGAGCTTGAACGCGAGCCTCCAGGCGAACACCACGCCGGTCATCGAGGCCCCGAAGGCGGTGATCATCCACAGCGTCAGCGCGTGCTTGCCGAGCAGCGCGTAGGGGAGCGTGAACAGGTAGGGAAGCGGTTTCCACGACGGCGCGCCGTTGGTGTCCAGGTTCCCGTGCAGCGTGAGGTGGCCCCAGACCAGCCACCCATGGGGGTCATATCCCGGGCGCGCGCCCGCCCAATCGACCAGGATCGCGCCCAGCACCAGCATCGCCACCGTGGCCACCAACCAGCGCCAGCGGTAGAGCACCCCAGTGAGCGTCTGATACGCGGACGGCTCCTTCAGGTCGCGCGCGAGCGGCGCGGG
>JBPCPC010000127.1:0-23391 GCA_050999585.1 Solirubrobacteraceae bacterium
CCCCCCCCCTGCGCGGCGCGCCCCCCCCCAGCCCCCCCCTCCCCCTCTGAGGCCGTCAGTTCGAGGTCGACCAAAGGGGGTAGATGAAGGGGGTCGCCCTGCTCAGGGTCGATCGGCTCTGAGGCGGTTTCCACGCCGGCGGAGTCTAGGTCCCGCGAGGTAAGGAAGGCATATGTCGCTAACCGCAAGTCAATCGAATGCCCTGCCGGCAAGCGGTTTCGCCGCCGCCGCGACCGGTCCGATCGTGCTCGAGGTGCCGCAGCCGACCGAGCCCGCCACGCCCGTCATCCCCGACGCCCCGGTGACCCCGATCGATCCCGATCCCGGGACTCCGGCCAACCCCGAGCGCCCCGCGACCGTGCCGGTGCCCGACGAGCCTTCGACGCCCGTGGTTCCCGAGCCCAGCCCCGCGGAGCAGTGAGGCCGCTCAGCTGATTGCGACCGGCTGCAGGGCGATCTGGCCGGTGAAGCCGAAGCTGTCGCGGCAGGCCGGCCCGTCGCCCTGGCAGGGGCTGGCGACAAAGCCCTGGGTCAGGGCCGCAGCGTCAGCCGGCCACGACACGCGGACGGGTGCGTAGGGACGGTCGGGAAGCTTCGCGCCGACCAGGCCGAGCGGCCCGGCCAGCGCCGTCGTGGCCCCGCCGTCCCACAGCGAGGGCCCGAGCGTGTAATTGCTGGGATCGCAGTCTCCGACAGACTTCGCGGTGGTCGGCACGCCGATCTCCAGGCCGCCGCCGGCCCCGAAGGAGAGCAACCCGTCCGACGGCGCGGCCAGCGCGTAGGTCGTCGTGCAGGCGTAGGCGGTCGGGATGCCGTTGCAGCCTTCGTCAAGCGTCGTGCGCGCCAGCGTCTGCCGGGCGCTGAGCGTCGAGCGGGAGCGCAGGAAGCTGACGCTCGGGACCAGCACCGCGCCGGACGCGCTGCGCACGGCCGATTGGATCGAGTCGAGGTCGACCTCGTAACGCACGCTCCACGACATCGGCGCGACGGTGTCGTCCTGCTCGTCGGTGAACCCGCCCGCCCCAGCGCAGACGCTGCGGTAAAGCTGCTTGTAGGCGATCGCCTCCGAGCCCGAGCCGGTGTAGACGACGGCGATCCGGAAGTCGCGGGCGAGGTCAATCCGGACCGCCGCCGGCGGGGTGCCGGGCTTCACTCGCGCGCCGCGCAGGTGGTAATAGCTGGCCTGGAGCCTGACCGGCTGTGAGGAGGCGCTCGTGCGGTTGCCGGCTTGCGGAGTGACCGACTTCACGACCGCCCAGGACGGCATCACCGTCGAGGCCCGAGTGGAGACGATCGCCTGCCCCCCGTGCGCGCCACCAGCGAAGAACGCCTTGGCGATCGCCGACTGCTCGTGGCCGCCGACCAGCGTCGCGCCGTGCGCCAGGGCGGGCACGAACAAGGCGGTGACCAGCCCGAGGAGGGCCGCCCGGGTGGCAGGCAGGCGGAGTCTCATGCACCGGCGAGCGTAGAGCCCTCGGCCCACGTCAGCGCTGCCAGGATCTCCTGCGCCACGAACGCCGGTTGTCGCTGGGGCAGCAGGTGGCCGGCGCCGGGGCGGATCACGAGTCGCGCTCCCGGAATCTGCTCCGCCAGTCGCCGCGAGGCCACCGGCGGCACGATCCGGTCGTGGTCGCCGAAGAGGATCGTCGTCGGCGCCGCGATCGCGCCACGCGCGACTTCCAGTGCGGGCAGGTCGCGGAGCATCGCGCGCTGCTCGGCCGCGTAGGAGCGCCAGGCGCCGGGCGCCAGCAGCGTGCGACGCGCGCGGCTCAGGTAGCCCGGCGGTAGCTGCGCACTGCGGTTCAGCCGGTGGCGCAGGCGCGCGACCGACAGCGCAACGCCGAGCCCGCCCATCCCGACCGCCGCCGCCAGCTCCGCCACCGCCGGCGCGGCCAGCCAGCGGTCGAATGGATCCAGCGAGGCGAGGTTGGCGGCCGGCGCGGCGAGGATCAGCGCGCTCACGCGGTCGGGGTGGTGGACGGCGAGCCAGGCGGCGATCGCCGCTCCGAGGCTATGGCCGGCGACCGCGGCCCGGGTCACGCCGCGCTCGTCAAGTGCCGCCAGCGCCGCCCGGGCGTTGCCGGCGAGGTCCTGCGCCCGGGAGTGGCCGTCCCAGCCAGGGCGGTTGATCGCCAGCGCGTCGGCACGGCCGCGCAGGCTGATCATGACGCCCTCCCAGTCCGCGGCGCTGCCCGGCTGCCCGTGCAGCAGCAGCACCGCCTGACTCATCCGCGTGGACCGGGCCGGCGGTTGCTAGGCGGACGCGCCGGGGGGGCCGCCGCGTGGCTTGTCGTCGACGGCCTGGCCGTCGCGCCCCACGTAGCCGCTCTTGCCGCCTGCGACGACCACGATCGCGTCGTCCTGACCGGCGTTGCGCATCCCCCGGTGGGTGGCCGCGTCGACGCGCACGACGCCGCCGGCGTGCACGAGATGAGCCGAGCCGTCGCCGAAGCGGAACTCCACCGCGCCATCGTGCACGAAGTAGGTCTCCTCCTGCTCGTCGTGGTAATGCAGTCCGGTCGCGTAGCCGGGCGGCAGCACGATCGCGTTGATCCCAAACGCGGTCACGCCCAGCTCCTGGCGGATCTTGCGAAAGCCCGGGCCGTCGCCCATCTGGCCAAGGCTGGAGACCGCGTACCCCGTCTGATCGGTGCCGTCACTCATCGGTGAAGTGAATGGTATCTGTCACCACGGCGATTCTGCTCCGTTGACCCTGCCGGGACGGCGAGGAACGGGCATACTAGGAGCGTGACGTCAGCGCTCCTATCCGAGGCGCTCGCGCCGTTGCGGGCCGAGCCGAAACGCGCGGCGATCCTGCTCGACATCGACGGCACGCTGGCTCCGATCGTCGATCACGCTGCTGATGCGCACGTGCCCGAGTCCACGCGTCAGTTGCTGATCGTGGTTGCCCGCACCTACGGGCTGGTGGGCTGCGTGAGCGGTCGCCGCGCCTCCGAGGCCCGGGCGATGGTGTCGATCGGGACAATCAGCTACCTCGGCTCCCACGGGGTCGAGCTGCTGCGCTCGGGATGGACCGAGGCCAAGCTTGACGCCGGCGTCGCCGACTGGGTGCGACGGATTCACGAGTTCGGTGGCGAGGCCGACACCGCCGACGCCCGCAAGCTGCGGGTGCGGCTGGAGGACAAGGGGGCGATCGTGGCCTTCCACTGGCGCGGTGCGCCCGACGAGGCCGCGGCCAAGGCGGCCGTCGACACGATCGCGCAGCGTGCGCAGGTCGCCGGTCTGCGGACCCACTGGGGCCGCAAAGTGCTCGAGGTCCGTCCGCCGATCGACATTGACAAGGGAGCCGGGATCCGCCGGCTGCTGTCTGAGCCGGGCGCCGAACCGATCGCGGCGGCGCTGTACGTTGGGGACGACACCACCGACCTGGATGCGTTCCGGGCGCTGGCATCGTTGGTGACCGAGGGACGCCTGGCGCAGGCGGTGCGCGTCGGCGTCGCCTCCGAGGAGGGACCGTCGGAGATCAGCGGCGAGGCCGACATCGTCGTCGACGGTCCAGGCGGCGTCAGCGAGCTGTTGGCGGCGCTCACCTCCGGTTTGCCGCAGGGCTGACGGTGGGCGCCGGTGCGGTTCGTTGACTTCCTGCGCGCGGCGGTGCTGACCAGCGCGGCGGCCGCCAGCGCCCTGGCGGCGGTGACGCTCGCCGGGGTCGCCGGCGGCGGGCAAGATCAGGTGATCCCGGTCGCCGCCGGCTGGTGGGTGGTCGCCGGGTTGATCGGCCTGTGGCTGGGTCGGCGCAGCCAGACGTCGGAGCCGATCGCCGGGCTGCTGGCCAGTGCGCGTACGCAGGCATCGCTGCCGGAGGTCAACCCGGCACGAGCGCTGCTCAACCGGCTGTGGCCGCTGCTGCTGTCGACGCTCGGCGCGGCCGCGCTGGGCTTGGTCGCGCCCCAGATCCCGGCGATTGCCGCTGGCTTTGCGATCATCGGGGCGCTCGCCTGGCGCAGGCAAGCCTCGGCGGTCACGGCGATCGAGGAGCGCGACGGCGCCCGCTTCTACCTCGAGCCGACGTCGCCGCTGCGCCCGATCAGGCTTGTGCGCACGCCCGGCTTCCGCTCCAATCGGCTCGAGCTCCACGGTTCCGTGGCGTCGCGGACGGCCCGTCCGCGGGTCTGACGCCGTTCACGGGCGGCGCATGGCACCGCCTGCGGGCACCGACGTGCTGATCGTCTCGGTCGGGGCGACCACCGGCTGGCGCACCGCCGCGCGTCAGCTGCAGGGTGCGTTCGAGCTCGCCGGCGCGCGGGTGATGACGGCCGACACGGGCCCGGTGGGCGAGGTGCGGACGTTCATCGCCACTGACTTCGTCCAGGCCCTGGCCGCACGCCGGGTCGCCGCCGCGGCGATCGCCCGGCACCACCCCGCCGCGGTCGTGTACTGCTCGATCACCGCCGCGCTGCTGTGGCCCTCGCCGGGGGTGATCTGGCTCGATGCGCTGGCCGCCGAGAACCGGCCCGGCCGGCATGGCGTGTGGCAGCGTGTGGTCGAGCGACGGCGGGTGGCGCGCGCGCCGCTGCTGATGACGATGGCGTCCGGAAGCGACGCGCTGGCGCCATTGGGCGGGCGACGTCACGCCGACACTGTCGTCGTGCCGGTGGCGGTCGACAGCTCGGGTCCCGCGGACGGGGTGCGCGATCTCGAGGTCCTGGCCTACACCGGGGATCCGGTCAAGCGTCGCCTGGACGACATCCTGGCGGCCTGGCGGCAGGCCCGCCGCGAGGGCGAGACGCTCGTGGTGGCGGGCATCGAGCGATCGGAGTCGATCCCCGGAGTGCGCTTCGCGGGCCGGCTGCCCCCGGTGGAGTTCCGGGCGCTGCTGCGCCGCGCGCGGGTGTTTGTCACCGCTCCGCGGCGCGAGGATTTCGGGATCGCCGCGCTGGAGGCGCTCGCCGACGGAGCGATGCTGGTCACCACCCCGTCGCCGGGGGCCTATCCGGCGCTGGCGCTGGCCCGGCGGCTGGACCCGCGGCTGGTGTCCGAGGACCTGGCGGTGTCGCTGCGCTGCGCGCTGGACTCGCCGCTGCCGGACTATGTGACTCGGGCCGCCGCGTTGATGGCGCCGTTTCACCGGACCGCCGTCGCGGCGACGCTGAGCCAACGCGTGCTCCCCCGTTTGCTGCCAGGATGGCGACCGTGAACCTGCTGGCCTCGATTCCCAGCCCGCCCCAGAACGGCTTCAGCCTCGGGCCGCTGTTCTTCCACGCCTACGGGATCGCCTATGTGTTCGCGGTGGCGGCGGCGATCCTGATCTCGCGCTGGGGCTGGCGTCGCGTCGGCGGCGATCCGGACCTTCCGTATGAGGTCGCGATCTGGGCGTTCCCCGCCGGTCTGATCGGCGGCCGAATCTACTTCGATATCACCACGCCCAGCCAGGTGCCGAATCACTGGTGGGGGGTGTTCGCGATCTGGCAGGGTGGCCTGGGGATCTGGGGCGGGATCGCCGGTGGCGCGATCGTCGGCCTGTGGGTGGTCCACCGCCGGTTGGACCGCGACGACCGGCTGCGCTTCATGGACGTGGTCGCCCCCGGACTGCTGGTGGCGCAGGCGATCGGCCGAATCGGCAACTACTTCAACCAGGAGCTGTTCGGCGCGCCTTCGAACCTGCCCTGGGCGCTGCAGATCTCGCCCGCCCACCGGCCCCCGGGATATCTGTCCTATCGGACGTTTGAGCCGACCTTCCTCTATGAGCTGATCTGGAACCTGCTGCTGGCCGGTTTCCTGGTCTGGCTCGCGCGGCGGCCCTGTCCGCGGGTCCGTGCTCCCGGGCTGTTCGGTCTCTACGTGGCCGGTTACTCAGGCTTTCGCATCTTCGAAGAGACGCAGCGGATCGACTACTCCAACTACTTCCTCGGGCTGCGGGTCAACTTCTTCGTCGCGCTGGTGCTGTGCCTGATCGGGCTGCTGTGGTTCGCGGCGGCGCAGCGCGGCTGGCGGGGGATCGGGACCGCGCCGGCGCAGCCCGCGCCCGAGGGCACGCGAGGACGCAGCGCCGTCGTGGCCCCATCGCCGCGTCCGCCGCGTCCGCCGCGGGCCAAGCGCGGGCGCGCCTAGCGTTGCCTAGGCGCGAGCTCGGGGGCGCAGGGCCGCGACCTCGTCCCACGGGCGCGTGTTGACCACTGCGTCCGGGCCCAGCCACGCCCGCCGCGCCGTCGCGACCCCGTAGCGCGCGACCTCGAACCCGCCGATCCGGTGCGCGTCGCAGTCGATCACGATCGGAACCCCGGCGCGGGCGGCGGCTCGCGCGTGGACATCGTTGAGGTCGCGCCGGTCGGGACTGGCGTTGATCTCGAGCATCGTGCCGCCGGCCAGCGCCGCCTCGACGATCGCGGGGAAGTCCACCGCGTACGGGGGACGCCGCTCGATCTTGCGCCCTGACAGATGGCCGATGACGTCCACGAGCGGATTGGAGATGGCCCGCATGATCCGCTTGGTCATCGTCGCCGAGTCCATCTGAAACGACGAGTGCACGGAGGCCACGACCCAGTCCAGCTGCGCCAGCAGCTCGTCGGCGTAATCCAGGCGACCGTCGGGGAGGACGTTGACCTCTGAGCCGGCCAGCAGCCGCATGCCGCCGACGGCATCGGTGCCCGAGAGCTCGCGAATGCGGGCGACGTGCTCGCGCAGCCCCTGCGGTTCGATGCGCACCCCGACCGATGCCGAATGATCGGTGATCGCCAGGTACTCATAGCCCGCGTCGCGGGCGGCCAGGGCCATCGCCTCGATCGACGCAGTGCCGTCAGAAGCGGTGGTGTGGCAGTGCAGATCGCCGCGCAGGTCCTCGACGCTGATCAGCGTCGGCAGCGTGCCGGCCGCCGCGGCCTCCAGCTCACCGCGGTTCTCCCGCAATTCGGGCTCGATGTAGCGCAAGCCGAGCAGCGCGTAGACGTCCTGCTCGCGCTCGCAGCGGTGAGTCTCGCCGGTGGCGTCGTCGAGCACGCCGTACTCGGACACATGCAGGCCCTTACGCACCGCGGCCTCGCGCAGCGCCATGTTGTGCTCCTTGGAGCCGGTGAAGTGCTGCAGCAAGTTCCCGAACTGGTCGGGGGCGACGATGCGCAGATCCACTTTCAGCCCGGTGTGGGTGCGCAGTCGCACGCCGGCCTCACCCGGGTTCTGGGCGGACTCGACGAGCTCCAGCTCCGCCGCGGCCTGGGCGAGCGCGAGCGGGTCACGGGCGGTGGCGATCACATCGAGGTCCTTGACGCTGTCGGCCATCCGCCGCGCCGAGCCGGCCAGCTGCACCCGCTCGCTGGCGGGATGGGCTCTGAGCTGCGCGACGAGCTGCTCGCCCACGGCCAGCGCGCGATGCAGCACGGTCCGGCGCCCTGAGCCGTTCTCGCCCGCCGTGGCGTCCGCCCGGGCCGCCGCCACCGCGGCCAGGATGCTCTCCTCGGCCTTCGGCCCAAAGCCCTTGAGCGCCCGGATCTGATGCGCCGCCGCGGCTGACTCCAGTGCGTCGAGTGAGTCGATCGAGAGCTCGTCGTAGAGCCTGCGCGCGCGCTTGGGGCCGAGCCCCGGGAGGTGCGTGATCTGCAGCAGGCCGATCGGGAACTTGGCGCGCAGCTTCGCCGCGGCCGGGATTGCCCCGTCGTCGGCCAGCGCGAGCACCTTCTCCTGGATGATCGCCCCGATCCCGGCGAGCTCGGTCGCCCGTCCCTGGCGGGCCATCGCGGTCACCGAGACCGAGGCGTCGCGCACCGCCTTGGCGGCGTTGCGGTAAGCGACGATCCGATGGATGATGGCTCCATCGAGCTCGTACAGGTCACCGAGCTCGTCGAGCGCTTCGGCGATCTCGGAGTTCGTCGGTTCGGCCATCGGTTCTAGCTTATGCCGACGGTGGTCGTCGTTGGCGCTATACTTTCTGAAGTAACGCGAGAAGGAGAACGAAATGTCAGGCCCGGTCACAGACGTAACCGACAACAGCTTTCAGGCGGAGGTCATCGAGTCAGACGTTCCGGTGCTCGTGGACTTTTGGGCGCCATGGTGCGGCCCGTGCCGGCGGGTATCGCCGGTCGTCGAGGAGATCGCCTCCGAGAAGGGCGACGCGCTCAAGGTGGTCAAGCTGAACATTGACGAGAACCAGCAGACCGCCGTGAAGTTCAACGTAATGTCGATTCCGACGCTGATGCTGTTCAAGCACGGCGAGGTCAAGAAGACCGTCATCGGCGCATACCCCAAGCGCAAGATCGAGGAGGAAATCGAGCCGGCGCTGGCGTAAGCTGTGAAGTGCCTCCGCACGCCGCCGCTCCGCGGCAGCGTGCGGACCATGTTCCGATGACCCCCGACGCGCACAGACTCGCGGAGGACGATCCGCTGGCCAGGGCGGCCAGCGAAGCGCTGACCAGCGGCGATGCTGAGTCCGTCAAGGCGCTGCTCGCTGAGCACCCCGAACTGGCCGCCGCGCGGGTGGTCTCTGTCGGCGACCGCGCGGGCGAGCGGACGCTGCTGCACGTGTTTGCTGACTTTCCCGGCAACCGACCCCACCCCCGCGAGATTGTGGCGGCGCTGCAGCAGGCGGGGGTCGACGTCAACGCGCCGTTCGTCGGCGCGCACGCCGAGACCGCGCTGCACTGGGCGGCCAGCAACGACGACGTTGCGCTGATCGACGCGCTGATTGACGCCGGCGCCGACCTCGAGGCGGGCGGGGCGGTCGTCGGCGGAGGCACGCCGCTCGCCGATGCGACCGCGTTCGGCCAGTGGCAGGCCGCCGACCACCTGCTCGCCCGCGGCGCTGAGGCCAACCTCTTCCAGGCGGCCGCGTTGGGACTCAACGATCGCCTCAGCGACGCGCTCGCGGCCGGATCGTCCCCGGGCACTGCCCTGGACTCCGACGAGATCACCCAGGCCTTCTGGGGCGCCTGCCACGGCGGCCGGCAGTCAACCGCCTCGCAGCTGCTGTCCCGCGGCGCCGAGCTCAACTGGATTGGCTACGACGATCTGACGGCTGTCGACGCCGCCGAGCGCAGCGGCGCCAATCGGCTGGCGACGTGGCTGCGCAAGCGCGGTGGTCGCTCGGCCTCCGAACTTGCCGGGACGGCGTAGGGGACGCGTCAGCCAACCCAAGAATCCGGTGCAAGCGCCCCGCAACCGGGGGTGTGTCAGCTGGGGTGCGCTCTACGGTCGCTCACTTGACACACCCCCCTGGCGTAGCGGGGTGCCGACGCCACTTGCCTCAGTCGTAGTGCCTGAGGTGCGGCCAGAGTGTCGTCCATCGGCTCGCGGGCTGGCAGAGCATGACCGCGAGGCCCTGCTCGTTGTTGTTGAGGCCGACGCGGTCGTCGACGGTGGCGAGCGTGCGACAGCGATCGAAGTAGGGTCCGGCGTCGGCCGCGTCCTGGAAGCCGACGATCAGGGCGTGGGTGTCGGCGGCGGGCGGGATGCCCCACTCACTGAATCCGTTGTGGCCGCTGTAGGCGCGCGGGAGCCGAAGTGCCGACCCGAGCAGATCGATCGCCCCGGCCTCGCCATAGTTGCCCGTGAAGATCGCGGTGCGTCCGCGTTCGCCGATCGGAATCTGGTGCCAAGCGGTCGAGACGGTTCGCACGAAGCGAGGCCAACCGACCGTTTCGCCCTGAGCAGGGTTGAGCGCCATCACGATGCTCCCCTGGAGTTGGCGCTCGGGGAGAAGCGGCAGGGCGATGGCGGCGCTGATGGCGGCGCTCAGAACGAGCGCCGCGATCAGGCGCCGAGTGTGTTTCGCAGCGCCCATCGTCCATTGCGCCGCGGGCAGGGCGCCGAGACCGAGCAGCAGGGGATAGAGGCTTGCCAGGTAGTACGCGTGGCCGTTCCCCGCGAAGTACAGGACGGCCATCACCGCATAGCTGATCGGCACAAAGCGCAACTGTTGCCAGCCGGCGCGGCGAAACGGGGCAAGCGCCCCCGCGACCCAGACCGGGATGAGAAACGGGCTGACCATGACGAGTTGAAAGGGGAAAAAGCCCGCCCGACCACCCTCCTGGGTGCCGGCGATATTCCCGGCCACGGTCAGCTGCGGCCAGCCGTGCTGCTGCTGCCAGATGAGGTAGGGGGTTGCCAGGGCTACGGCGCACACGGCTCCGCCGGCGGCCCACCAGGAACGCAACGGCGATCGCGGACCGACGGCGATCAGCGTGGCGACCATCACCGCGGCCACGAGGCCAACCTGTGGCTTGGCCTCCACGCCAAGGCCCACGACCACGCCGGCGGCCAACACGGATGCACCGCTCCCACCGACGATCGCCCTGATCGCCAGCCACCCCAGCAGCGTCGTGCTCAACAGGTCGACGGTCGTGGTGCTGACCAGGTGCGCGACGGCAAGCGCGAACCCCGAACAGGCCGTGCAGGCCGCCGCGATGATCTGGGCACGGGTGCCGCCGCCGACCTCTCGCGCGATCAGCGCCGCGAGCATCGTGGTCGCGCCGGCCGCCAACGCCGAGGGCGATCGCAACACCAATAGCGACCCCGGAGCGATCGCGTTCATCGCCCAGCACAACAACGGAACGATCGGAGGCTGGTCGGGATAGCCGAACGCGGGATGTGACCCGGCGACAATGAAGTACATCTCGTCGCGGTGATATCCGTACCGCATGCTCGTCGCGAGCAACACGACAACCTCAGCGGCGGCGACGACCCCGACCCAGCCGCTGAGCCGCACTCGGGTCGGCCGCAGCGCGGCGCAAGTTTGCTGTCCGCGTGCGCCTGCGAGCGATGCGAGCTTGATCATCGTGCTACCGCCTTGAGTCCATCCGACTGGCCTCCCGAATCGGCGCGGCCAACGCATCTTCGCCGATCCCGAGTCCAGTGGCCTCTGCGACCCGCGGCTCGAGGTGTACCGGCGAGGTTAGACGGCGTCAAAACGCCAGCGCGACGCTAGTCTTCAACGGCCCGCCCATGGCCGATCCCAACGTGCACACTCCCGAGTGGGAGGTCGACTACCGCGACACCGCAGTGAAGATGCGTGCCGTTCGGGTCGGAGCGGCCGCCGGGACCCAGGCTCTGGGGGCGTCGTTGTTCGAGGTCGAGGTGGGCGGGATGGTCTCGCCCTATCACCTGCACCACGGCAACGAGGAGCTCGCCGTCGTGCTCGTCGGCCGGCCGCAGCTGCGGACGCCCGACGGGACCCGTCGCCTCGAGCCCGGTTCGGTGGTTGCCTTTCCGGCAGGACCCGGCGGGGCCCATCACCTGAGCAACCCGGGCCCCGAGACGGTGCGGGTGCTGATCGTCTCGACGATGAACTTTCCCGAGATCGCCGAGCACGTGTCCACCGGCACGACCATGGCGATGACCGGCCCGGCCGAGGGCAAGGTCTTCCCCGCGGGCGCCGAGCAGGACTTTCTGACGCTTTACAAGCAGGCGATCGCTGTCGACGCCACGCACGACGACGCGGAGCGCTGAACGGTCCCACGACGTTCAACCGTAGGGCTGCCAGAGAACCTGGGCTGGCCAGCTCAGGAATCGAGACTGAGGGCGACGCCGATCTTCAACGGCCGCCCGTCGATCATCACCGGGGCCGCACCATCGAGGTCCTCGAAGGCGACCTCCGTGGCCAGCGTCTCGCCGGCGAGGTAGCTCCGGTGCTCGCGGGCAGCGTCCAGCAGCGCCGCGTCGCCGTCGAGCGTCAGCAGGATCCGATCAGAGACCTCCAGTCCGGCCGCCTGGCGCGCGCCCTGGACGGCGCGGACGATGTCCCGCGCCCAGCCCTCGACGCGCAGCGACTCGTCGATCTCCAGCTCGAGCGCGACCGCGTGCGAGCCCTCGCGCTCGAGCTGATAACCCTGCAGCGGCTTCATGCTGACCAGCAGGTCATCGGCGCTCAGCGCGTGCTCGGTGCCGCCGACGCTGATTGCCACCGTTGCGCCCGCGTGCAGCGTGGCGGCGACGTGGGCCGAGTCCAGGCCGGCGATCGCTGCGGCGACGATCGGCATCTCCTTGCCGAATCGGGGTCCGAGTGCGCGGTAATTGGCCTTGACCTCCACCTGTCCGAGCTCGTCGGCCGCCGAAACGAAGCGCAGCTCGCGGACGTTGAGCTCCCCGCGCACGATCCCAGCCAGGCGCTCGATCGCGGCCCGCTCGCGACCGGTCGCGACCACCACTGCCGCGCGCAGCGGCTGGCGCACCTTGAGCTTGGCCTGGCCACGGGCGGCGAGGCCCAGCCGCACGGTCTCGCGCGCCACCGCCATCGCGCCCTCCAGTTCGGTGTCCCGGGTGGGCGGGGTGGTGTCCGGGTTCGCACCCGGGAAGTCGGTCAGGTGCACGCTCGGCTCAGCGCCGTCGAGGTTGTCGTAGATCTCGTCGGCGATGAACGGGCAGAACGGCGCCAGCAGTTGGCTCACCGTCAGCAGGCACTCGTGCAGGGTTGCGAACGCCGCCGGATCGCCATCCCAGAAGCGCCGTCGCGACCGCCGCACGTACCAGTTGGACAGCTCGTCGACGAACGTCTGGAGCGCGCGACCGCCGCCGGTGGCATCGAAGTCGTCCAGCCGCTCGCGCACGACCCCGACCGTCTCCTGCAGCCGCGACAGCGCCCAGCGATCCAGATCAGTCAGGTCCTGGTCGGCGACGGCGCCCGCGCCGACGTCATTGGCGTTGGCGTACAGGACGTAGAAGCCATACGTGTTCCACAGCTGCAGCAGGAACTGGCGCACCGCCTCGCCGATCGTCTCTAGCGAGAAGCGGTAGCCGTCCCACGGATACTTGGAGGTGAAGAAGTACCAGCGCAGCGCGTCGGCGCCGTAGCGATCGATCACCTCCCAGGGCTCGACCGTGTTGCCCAGCGACTTGGACATCTTGCGCCCTTGCTCGTCGAGTATCAGGCCGAGGCAGACGACGTTGCGAAACGACGACCGACCGTAGAGCAGGGTCGAGATCGCCAGCAGCGAGTAGAACCAGCCGCGCGTCTGGTCTAGCGCCTCGCAGACGAAGTCGGCCGGGAAACGCTGTTCGAAGTGCTCGAGGTTGGCGTGCGGTGAATGGAACTGGGCGAACGGCATCGAGCCCGAGTCAAACCACACGTCGATGACCTCGGGCACTCGTCGCATCGGCCCACCGCAGTTCTCGCAAGGGAACATGACCTCATCGACGAACGGGCGGTGCGGGTCCTCAAGCCGTACGCCCGACAGTTGCTCGAGCTCGTCGAAAGAGCCGATCACCTTCGTGCAGCCGTGGTCGCAGCGCCAGACCGGCAGCGGGGTTCCCCAGTAGCGCTCGCGCGACAGGGCCCAGTCGACGTTGCCCTCCAGCCATTTGCCGAAGCGCCCGTACTTGACGTGGGCCGGATACCAGTTGACGGCCTCGTTGGAGGCCAGCAGCTCGTCCTTGATCTGGCTGGTGGCGATGTACCAAGACGGCTTGGCGTAGTAGAGCAGCGGCGTCCCGCAGCGCCAGCAGTGGGGATAGGAGTGCTCATAGGGCTCGGAGCGCAGCAACCGGCCGCGCACACGCAGGTCCTCGATCAGGTCGGCGTCGGCATCCTTGACCCAGCGGCCCGCATAGGGGCCGATGCGCTCGTCGTAGGTGCCGTCGAGCGCGACGGGGTTGACGATCGTCAGCCCCTCCTGCTCACCGAGCCGAAAATCGTCCTCGCCGAAGGCGATCGCGGTGTGGACCAGGCCGGTGCCGTCCTGAGCGGTGACGAAGTCCGCGCCGAGCACGGTGTGTCCCTTCGGCCCATAGGCGTCGCCGGGGATGTAGGCGAACGGCGGCTCATACGCGGTGCCCACGATCTGCTCGCCCGTGAACGACCCGAGCACCTCGGCAGCCTCGCCGAGCACCCGCGTGACCAGCGCCTCGGCGACGATCTGGACCCGGTCGTCCGGCGTGCGAACCCGGACGTAGCGGAGCTCCGGGTTCACCGCGACGGCGGCGTTGGAGACCAGGGTCCAGGGGGTCGTCGTCCACACCAGCAGCTCGTCCCCGTCTGCTACCGGGCCGCGCGCGTCGGTGACCGGGAGGCGTACGTACACCGACGGGTCGATCACGTCCTGATAGGCGCCGGGCTGCCCCAGCTCGTGGCTGGACAGCGTGGTCTGGTCGCGCGGGCAGTAGGGGACGACCTTGAGGTGCTCGTACAGCAGTCCCTTGTCGTGGATCGTCTTCAGCGCCCACCACACCGACTCGATGTACCTCGGATCCAGCGTGCGATACGGGTGCTCCAGATCGACCCAGAAGCCGATCCGCTCGGTCAGGCGATTCCACTCGGTGACATGGCTGAATACCTTCTCGCGGCAGCGGGCGTTGAACTCGGCGATCCCGTAGCGCTCGATGTCATCCTTGGACTGAAAGCCCAGCTCGGCCTCCACGGCGAGTTCGACGGGTAGCCCGTGGCAGTCCCACCCCGCCTTGCGCTCGACGTAGTGGCCGGTCATCGTCTTGAAGCGCGGGAAGATGTCCTTGAACACGCGGCTGAGCACGTGATGGGTTCCGGGGTTGCCGTTGGCGGTCGGCGGACCCTCGTAGAAGCCCCAGGGGGGCGCGTCGGCGCGCCGGCGCAACGACTCGGCGAACACGTCGCGTTCGCGCCAGCGCTGCAGCACCTGCTCCTCCAGTGCGGGGAACGAGGCGCGCGGGTCTACGGGGCGATGACGGGTTGCCATGGGCGCACGATTCTAGGAATGCGGGCGCGCCCGCGGTCTGGCCGCTGTGCGGGCGGCCGGTCGGCCGCGCTATGCCCCGGCGCGTGCGGACTTCGGCGCCGTGACCTGACCGAGCGCCGGCGTGGCCTGCTTGGCCGGCGCATCGAGCTTGGCCAGCAGCGCGGTCCGGGCAGCCAGCGGCGAATCGCCGAGCCGGAAGACGGTGCTCGCGCCCGTGTCGGGGACCGCGCCTCGGTAGTCAAACACGGAGACGTCGCCGACGGTCGAGCGGACCGTGTACACCAGGCGTCCGATCGAATCCAGCGACACCCGGCGTCCGGTGAGCACGATCGCGCTTGGATCAAGCGCGCGCAGCGCCCGTCCCAGTCGCGGCAGTTCGATCGAGGGGGTTAGGCACAGCGTGCGCAGGCCGGAGCGCCGCAGCATGACCTCCAGCGCCTGAGCGTTGACCGAGTCCAGGTCTCCGGGGGCGGAGGCGTCGAAGATCATCACACCCTCGTTCCGGGCCGCGGGAGGGGCCAGGCGTCGCTGCGCCGACAGCCAACCGACGGCATAGCGCCAGGCGAACTCGTACTCGGCGGTCGTTCCGTCGGGCTCGGACTGGGAGGTCACCGCCTGGAGCAGCACCTCCTCGATCGTCCGCTCCACCGAGCGCAGGCCGAGGCTCTCCTCGAGCAGCCGGTTGGCAGCATCCTCGTCAAAGGCGGCAAACGCGCCGGCCAGTCGCAGTGGAGTCGACGGACCCTCGCCGCGCTCTCGCGCCAGTGAGATCGCCGACGAGACATTGTGCGTCTCGGCGATCGTCAGCCGCAGGGCCTCGACCTCGGTCAACGAGTACTGCCGATGGCCGCCGGCCGAGCGCAGCGGCTTGGGGAAGCCATAGCGGCGTTCCCAGCTGCGCAGCGTGTTGGGGCTGATGCCCAACATGACCGCGGCGGCGTTTGTTCGGATGCCATTCATCGGGGGAGTTATGGCCTTATCGGCAGCAATTGGCAAGTTCCGCACCCCAAACTGCACTTTGGTAGATCTTTTGCACGAAAAAGGGGTGCGCTGCAGAACATCGTAGTCCCTGGTGACGGTGCCCGCGACGGGTGCGCTACATGCTCGCCCGACGCCGAGCGTCGAACGCGTGCGCCACCTGCCCGGATGCTCGCTGATCGGTCTCGATCAGCTCCAGAATTTGCCGGTGCGCGGCGCGCGGGCCCGCCGGCAGGTTGCGGGCATCTGTGGCCCGCACCCGGATCCGGTCGGCACCGCGGCGGTACACAGCCATCGGCATCGCGCCCGCGGCGAGACGAACCGCGTAGGCCCAGCGCGCGACCGTGTCGTCGTCGAGGTGGGCGCCGGCGAGCACGACCAGGTCCGGGTGTTGGATCGCGACCGCGTCGCCGATTCCGGCAACGCCGCGGGCGGAGAGGCTGAGCACGTTGATCCCGGCGCGGGCGCAGAACAGTTCGAGCGATCTGATGTAGGGGCTGTCCAGGTCCAGTTCATCCCGTGCGGCATCGCCGAGCAGGATCGAGGTCGGCCGCACCGGCGGGGGCGCCAGGTGCAGCGCCCGACGAAGCCAGCCGGTCGCCCAGTGGGCCGCGAACGCCCACGGCGCCGACTCGACGCCAAACCGTCGAACGATCTCCTCGAGCGTCGGCAGCAGGACCTCCTCCACCGAACGCTCCACCGAACGCAGGGCCAGGGTGGCTTCGATTGCGGTGTTGGCTCGCTCGCGCTCGTAGGAGACCAGCGCGCCAATCAGCGAATTCGAATCCGCCGCCAGGCCTTCGCGCGCGCGCGAAACTGCTGACGAGATCGAGAGCCCCTCCTGCAGCGCATCGCGCAGGGCAGCGATCTCCCCGTGCGTGAACAGACGGTGCTTGCCGGGCGAGCGTTGCGGCTTGGGGAAGTCAAAACGACGCTCCCACGCGCGCAACGTGTTCGGGCTGACGTTCAGCAATGCAGCCGCTTCGCTGGTCTTCAAATAGCGCATTTAGTCAGAAAGGTGAAGTCTCGCGTTGCGTGATGCGCTGCTAGCGCATAAAATTGCACGAGTTAACAACCAAAATTCTGTGCAAAGCTTGGTTGAATACGTCTTATTTCGGTGCGAGGTGCCCCGTAACCAAGTTGTAGCGCAGCGAACAACCGGAAGGAACGCTTGAGGACCGTGTTGGTCTCTGCGCACCAGCTATCGAGGAGGCACCTGGGGAGCCTCGATAGCCCCTGCCGGTTTAGCTCGAAGGCGGCGCCGCGCGGCGCTGCGCGTCGCCTGCCCGATCGTCCCTGCTGCACACACCCGGATCAGACAGAGGAGGCATTCCATGATGTTCCGCTGCGGCCGTTAATCCTCCGTGCACACCGCTGGCTCAGAACAGAGGAGGCATTCCATGATGTTTCGCTGCGGCCGTTAATCGGCCCCCGGACGCCCTCGGATCCGAACAGAGGAGGCATCTCATGATGTTCCGCTGCGGCCGTTAATCACTTTCGCTTATTGCTGGTAGCGAATTGGCGCTACCGTCCAGATATGCTCCGCCGACGAGCGGAAGGTGACCAGCGCAGTAGTTGGCGCGAAGTGGGCGCCATCGGTGCAGCCTCGGCCTGCTTAGTTGCGTCCTGCGCAGCGATCGTGCTCAGCTCGGCGGATCGCGTCAGCTCACTCAGCGTGATCCTCGGCATTGCCGCGATCGGCGCCGGATTGCTGGTTGCCGGGGAACGAGACGGGCTCTCGGTTTCCGCGTCGTTCATCGTCACGGTGCTAGCCGCCGCTTTCCTCGGTCCCGCGTCGGCTGCCGGCGTGGCGGTCATCGCCGAGCTCAGCGCCACGGCGATGCTGAAGACCCGCTGGCGATTGACAACAATGGTCAATCTTCCGGCGGCGGTGGTGGCTGCCGTCTGCGCGGCCGTGATCATCAGAGCGCTGTCCTCAGCGCCGGGCGATACGTCGAGCTTCTACCTGGCGGTTGCCCTCGCCGGCGTGGCGGCGATATTCGTCAGCTTCGGTCTGTTTGTATCGATGCGCCGGTTGGTGATGAGTTCTCTCGCCCAGTTCGGTCTCAAGGATCTGATCGAGTTCCTGCCCAGTTCCGGCCTGAGCATCCTCGTGGCCGTTGCCGGCGTCGGCATTACGTTGAAGGTTGGCAATGCCGGCATCGCCTTCGCGCTTGCGGCCGTGTTCGCGTTCTCGTATATGGCGCACCTGCTCGAGCAGTCGCGCAACCGGGCCAAGCAGTACGCGTCATTGTCGTGGGGTGTGCTCGCCGGTCTGATGCGCTCGCTGGATGTGCGTGACCAGGCCGCCGCCCGGCACTCCGCAGCCGTCGCTCGGTTCGCGCGGGACATCGCCAAGCGGGTGGGCATGAGCGAGGAGGACTGCGAGCTGGCGCATACCGCCGGCCTGCTGCACGACATCGGGCGCTTCGCGCTCTCAGACCGCGTCGCCGAGCGCGGCCGGACGTTGACCGAGGAGGATTGGGTGGCGATCCAGCGTCATCCCGAACTGGGGGCCGACATGCTCCGGGACCTCGGCATGTACGGACCGGTCGCCGAGATCGTGCTCGCCCATCATGAGCGGATCGACGGACGCGGGTACCCACACGGGCTCGGTCCGGAGGAGATCCCGGAGATCGCCAAGATCATCTCCGTCGCCGAGGTCTACGACACGCTCACCGCGAGCGACACCTATCGCACGCAGATGAGCTCGTTCGAGGCGCTGCGAGAGCTGCGGCGGGTGTCCGGCTCTCAGCTGGACGAGCGCTACGTCGAGCTGCTCGCGGGCCTGCTCACTGGCGAAGGGGTGGACTACCGGCACGCCGACATGGCGGACTTCGACACCGAGCTCAACATGGAGCGGCGGATCCGCGAAGCTTCAGCCGGCGGCTGACGGCGGGATGCTCATCCACAGAGCATCCCGGGAGGCGCGGGTTTGCCCAACACGTCCCGCGAAGCGAGATCGGTACATACCGGCCGATGACCGGCGGCACTGCGTTGTCTTCAGCCGACCTTGCGCTCGAGCACCGGATCCGCGCTCTGCTGCTCCAGCGATCCCAGGAACGTGTCGATCTGATCCTGGCTGAAGCGGCGCTGACCGCCCGGCGTGCGATAGGACTTGAGATACCCCATGTCCGACCAGCGCCGGATTGTCCCGAGCGAGACTCCGAGTGCTTGGGCTGCCTGCGACGTCGACAGACCCAGCGGGCTACCGGTAATTTTCCTCATACATGGGGTTCTGCCCTATTTACGAAAGATTGGAGAACCTAATGCAGGTATTGCACAAATTCATAAAGCGAAGATCACCCCGACCCAGCGCCAATACACGAGATCTCGGTCCTCTGCCGATCGATCTTGCCCGAGCAGCGAATTCAGGTCACGGGTAACGCCCGCCGCAGGCGGGTGCTGGACAACCTCCACGAGGTGCGACGATCCAGGGATGCGGCTGAGGCTCTACCACCATCCTGACGGCGCCCGCGTCGCCTACCGGGAGACGGGCACTGGGCCCCCGCTGGTGCTGTTGCACTCGCTTGGTCTCTCGCACCGTGAGTGGGAGCCGATCGTGGCCCCGCTCTCGAGTCGTTTCCGCGTCGTGCTCCCCGACCTGCCGCTGCACGGCGACTCCGAGGATCGTCCGCGTCACGCCTACTCGCCGGAATGGCTGGCCGACGTCATCGCCGGCTTCTGCGCCGAGGCCGGCGGGCCCCGTTGCATCGTCGCCGGGCACGACCTGGGGGCGGAGCTCGCGCTGCTCGCGATCGGGTCTCAGCGACTCACGCCGTCGCGTCTGGTGCTGATGCCCAACCGGCTGCATCGTCGCGAGCAGTACGTCGCCCAGCGCGCGGCGTGGCGCGCCGCCTGCCGGCTGGCCGCTCTGCCGGGCCTGGACCGGGTGATGTCCTACGGCGCCAAGCTGGCGTTTCGTCCCTCGGTCGGGGAGCGGCTGTCGGCGCAGGGCAACCGCGCGGCGCGTGACCTGATGCGACACGCGTTCGCCGACGTCGGCGGGAACGGCAACCGCGCGCGCTCGTGGGCTAAGTTCGTACGCCGCTGGCCGGTGGAGCCCCAGCGCCAGTTGCTTGACGCGTATCCGCAGATGCAGATGCCGGTGCTGCTGCTGTGGGCCGACGAAGATCTCGCGCATCCCGTCGATGCCGCGCGCGAGGCGCTTGACCTACTGCCCGATGCACAGCTGCGCACGCTGCCGGGCGCGGGTTTTCTGATCGCGTATGACGACCCCGTGGCGGTGGCGCGTGAGCTGATCGCGTTCTGCGGCTGAACTCTCCAGAGCGCTAGCGTTCAACGGGGACCATCGAATGCGAAAGGAAGCCATGAGCCTGCAGGAGAAAGAGCAGCTTTGGGGGGGCGAGACGACCAAGGCGATCGGCAATTTCCCGATCTCAGGTGAGGCGGTGCCGGTCGGCGTCGTTCGCTGGCTGGCGCAGATCAAGGGCGCAGCGGCGCGCGTCAACGCTTCGCTGGACCTGCTGGACCACGATCTCGCCGAGCGCATCGCGGCGGCGGCCGATCGCGTGGCGGCCGGCGAGTTCGATGACCAGTTCCCGATCGATGTGTTCCAGACAGGCTCGGGAACCTCGACGAACATGAACGCCAATGAGGTGATCGCCAACCTCGCCGGAGATGGCGCCCATCCCAATGACCACGTCAACATGGGCCAGTCGTCCAACGACGTGTTCCCCTCGGCGGTGCATCTCGCGGCCCTGGACCAAGCGACCAACGGGCTGCTGCCCGCGCTGGAGCAGCTCGAGGCCTCGTTCCAGGCCAAGGCTGACGAGTTCGTCGACATCGTCAAGGCCGGACGCACGCACCTGATGGACGCCGTCCCGGTCACGCTCGGGCAGGAGTTCTCGGGCTACGCCGCGCAGATGCGGCTGGCCGGCCGGCGGGTGCGCAACGCGCTGCCTCAGGTCGCCCAGATCCCGCTCGGCGGCACCGCGACGGGCACCGGCCTGAACACGCACAAGGAGTTCGCCACACGCGTGCGCGCGCAGCTGACCGAGACCACCGGCCTGGAGATCCGCGCCCCCGAGGATCCGTTCGAGGCTCAGGGCAACCGCGACGCGCTGGTTGAGCTGTCGGGTGCGCTGAAGGTAATCGCCGTCTCGCTGACCAAGATCGCCAACGACCTGGCGATGATGGGATCTGGCCCGCGGGCCGGGATCGGCGAGCTGCTCTTGCCCGAGCTCCAGAAGGGCTCCTCGATCATGCCTGGCAAGGTCAACCCCGTTCTCCCAGAGGTCGTGCTGCAGGTGTCCGCCCAGGTGATCGGCAATGACGCCGCGGTGACGATCGGCGGCCTGGAGGGCAATTTCGAGCTCAACGTCCGCGTGCCGCTGATCGCCCGCAACCTGCTCGAGTCGATCCGCCTGCTCACGACTACGACCAAGGCGTTCGCCGAGAAGTGCGTCGACGGCATCCAGGCCAACGAGGAGGGCTGCCACCGCTCGGCCGAGTCAACGCTCGCCGCGGCCACGGCGCTGAACCCCTACATCGGTTACGACAAAGGGGCCGAGATCGTCAAAGAGGCCGCCAACTCCGGCCGCATGCTGCGCGAGGTCGCCTATGAGAAGGGCGTCGACGAGGAGACCTACAACAAGGCGATGGACCTGCGCGCGATGGCGCGCGGCAACGCCTGATCAAACGCCGCCGGCAGGCGTCGAGACCGCGTTGCTACGTCGCGACCGTCTCGGCGCCCAGCTCGCGCGAGATCGCGACATCGACCGAGTAGTCGATCGGCACCACGATCACCGACGGGAGATCCAGCGACAGGGCGTGGCGCAGACGCTGTGAGAACTCATCGGCGCTGGCGCACCGCCACGCCGGCGCGCCGAACGCTTCGGCCAGCTTGACGAAGTCAGTGGGGCCGAAGTCGACGCCAAAGTGGCGGCCGAACTTCTTGTCCTGCTTCCACACGATCGAGCCGAACTGCTGGTTCTCCCAGATCACGTTGACGATCGGGGTCTTCAGCCGAACGGCCGTCTCCAGCTCCTGGCAGTTCATCAGAAAACCGCCGTCGCCCGAGACCGTCACCACCTTGCGGCTGGGGTTGACGAGCTTGGCTGCGATCGCTGTCGGCAGCGCGAAGCCCATGCCGGCCAGGCCGTTGGCTATCAGCACCGTGCCGGGCTCGTGCGCCGGGAACATCCGGCCGATCCAGAGCTTGTGCAGGCCGACGTCGGACACGAGCAGGTCGCTGCGCCCCAGGGCATCGCGGATGTCGGCCAGGACGCGCGGTGGGCGCAGCGGGAAGTGAGTGTCGCTGCGGGCCTCGCCGAGCGCGCCGATCACCAATTCGCGCAGCCGGTCTGACTCCGGCGGCTCGGACAGCCGGCGGCTGCAGCCGGCGGCCAGGCGAGCGAGCACGTGGGCGATGTCACCGATCAACTCCACCGCCGGCATGAAGAACTCGTCGATCTCCGCGGCGACGGTGTCGATCATCACGATCCGCTTGTCGGCGTTGGGGTTCCAGTGCACCGGCGCATGCTCGACGAGGTCATAGCCGACGGAGATCACGACGTCGGCGTCGTCGAAGCCGGCCATCGCGTAGTCGCGCGATTGCAGGCCGACGGTTCCCAGGGCGTGCGGGTCCTCGTAGTCGAGCAGGCCCTTGGCCATGAACGTCTCGGCGACCGGGATCCCCGTGGTGTGGACGAACGCGCGCAGCGCGCGGCTGGCGTGGGTGCGGATCGCCCCGTTGCCGGCGAGGATGATCGGGTGCTCGGCGGCCATGATGATCTCGGTCGCCCGCTGCAGCTCCTTCATCCCGGGCTCGGGCTGCACAGGGGCGTGGCGGGGTAACGGCCCGCGCCCGCCCGCGTCGAGGGGCCGGCCCATCACGTCCTCGGGCAATTCCAGGTGCGTGGACCCGGGTTTCTCGGATTCGGCCACCTTGAACGCCTTGCGGACAACCTCGGGGATGATTTCGGGGCTCGAAACTCGCGCATTCCATTTCACGACGGGGCGCAGGATCGCGATCAGGTCGATGTACTGGTGTGACTCCTTGTGCATCCGCTCCAGGTCTGACTGGCCCGTCAGCGCGACCAGCGGCGACCGATCGAGGAACGCATCGGCGACCGCGGTCACGAGGTTGGTGGCGCCCGGCCCCAACGTCCCCAGGCACACCCCCGCCCGCCCGGTCAGCCGCCCGTAGGCGTCCGCCATGTAGGCGCCGCCCTGTTCATGGCGCACCGGGATGAACTGCACCGCTGAGTCCGACAGCGACTCATTCAGGTCGAGCGTCTCCTCGCCCGGAATTCCGAACACGTACGGCACGCCCTCGGACTCCAGGCACTCCACGAACACATCCGATGCCTTGCGTTCAGCCACGTCGCCACCCTATCTGACCGGCCCCGGCGGTCGTCTGACACCTCGGCGGCTTGCTCTGATCGCGTATCGCTCGCTCAGAGGCCCGGCGGTCACCGATCCCTGATCCGCGGTCGCGGGAAGCGCCGCCGGAGAAAAGCGTTCAGCGGTTGTAACTCTGGGTCAGCCGCCACCGCGGTGTGCGATCGCCGTCGTTGGAGAGCTCGAGCGTCCAGCTCAGCGTCAACGCTCGACGTTTGTGGTCGCTGCCGTGCATCCGCTGGCCTCGAACCTCGTACACGGCCGCTTGCAGCCGAACGTAGACGCGGACCGTCGGGGGCTTGGCCGCCGCGTCCAGGCTACGCACCTCCCAGCCTTCGAGCGCGGCGTCTTTGATGTAGCGGTGCTCGCCGGCTGACGCTGATTGCAACAGACTGGTGATACCGCTCCAGCGCGCGAGCCCCGCGAGCCCCGCGAGCCCCGCGAGCCCCGCGAGCCC
>JBPCPC010000335.1:0-19064 GCA_050999585.1 Solirubrobacteraceae bacterium
CCGCGGCGCCTACGTCATGGGCCGCAACATGTTTGGCCCGATCCGCGGCGAGTGGGACGAGGAGTGGTCGGGCTGGTGGGGGCCCGAGCCGCCCTACCACGCGCCCGTGTTCGTCCTAACCCATCACGCTCACGCGCCGATCGAGATGGAGGGCGGGACGACGTTTCACTTCGTCACCGATGGCTTCGACGCCGCCTACGCCCAGGCCCGCAAGGCTGCCGGCGCAGACGGCATCGACATAGCGGGCGGCGCCTCGACCGTCCGCCAAGCGCTGCTGGCGGGCGTGATCGACGAGCTCTGGCTCGACATCGCCCCCGTGCTACTCGGGTCCGGCGAGGGGATATTCAACGGCATCGCCGAGTTCGATTTCGAGCCCGACGAGGTCCTCCATTCCCCACTGGCGACGCACATCTGCTACCGCCGGGCG
The DNA here is from genome assembly GCA_050999585.1 of Solirubrobacteraceae bacterium. Taxonomy (GTDB): domain Bacteria; phylum Actinomycetota; class Thermoleophilia; order Solirubrobacterales; family Solirubrobacteraceae; genus Palsa-465. The sequence continues at coordinate 428 of JBPCPC010000335.1, forward strand.
GGTTGAGATGGACCGCGCAACCGTGCAAGCACCTGCGCAGGTGGCTGCGAAGTAGCGGGGCGGAGTGTAAACACCTTCCCGCGAACGGCTATCGGTTCACGGAGACGCGAGAAGTTCCGTAATTCGCGGATCGGGAGCGACTGGGGGCAATCGGGAGTTCTGATTCCCGCCGCCCCTCCCGTTGGCGGATCGGCGTCGAATAGCGACGCGACAACCTCAAGCGCATCGGCCCCGATCCAGGCGTTGGTGCCGGAGCGATCGAGAAGCACCTCTTCGCTTAAGCTTGGCGGGGTCGCCGTGGGTCGCACCTCAGCTGATAGGCGATGAAGCGACGGCGGCGCTGGGACGGTCGCGGGACGGGGGCAGGCTTCAAACCGTGGGCTCCGTGACAGAGCTACGATCCAGTCTTGGGCAAGCGCAAGCCGAGCTTCTCGCACGAGAGCCGGTCTTTCACAAGCTTGCATCAGGTACTACGCGCGACACCACGAGCGCCCCTGCCTGTCGAGGACTTCTGAGGTCGCCACGACTTGTGAAAGGTCGCGACGATAATTCGGTTGTGAGCGTCGCGACCGGGGAAACCTCGTTCCTGCTCCTCGGGACGAAGCTGGAGCCTCCTGTCCCGCGGGAGCTTGTTCCGCGGGCTGCGTTGGTTCGGGCGTTCGGGGCTGGTCTGGCGCGACCGCTCACGCTGATCCGAGGTCCGGCCGGCAGCGGCAAGTCGCTGCTGATGGCGCAGTGGCGCTTGGCGGCGCTTCCCGACCGCAGGGTGGCCTGGCTTTCGCTGGACGAAAGTGACAACGAGCCCGTCAGGTTCTGGAGCTACGTGATTCTGGCGTTGCGTTCGGCGCTTTCTGAGTTTGGTGAGGCGCCGCTGTCATTGCTGCGGGCTCCTGGTGTCGATCTGATGGGCGAGGTCCTCCCGGCACTGATCAACGAGCTTCTCGAGACGCCGAGCGACACGGTGCTCTTGCTCGATGACTACCACGTGATTCACCATGAGGCGATCCATGCGGGCATGGCGTTCCTTATGGAGCACGTGCCCGGCAATCATCGCTTTGTGATCAGCTCGCGATCAGAGCCGCCGCTGCCGCTCGCGAGGTTGCGCGCACGCGGAAGTCTGAGCGAGATCGATCCCGAACAGCTGGGTTTCTCCGAGCCCGAAGCGGAATACCTGCTGAACGAGGTTCACCAGCTCGGTCTGGCGCCAGACCCAGTGAGCCGACTTCATCGGCGCACCGAGGGCTGGGCGGCGGGGCTGTACCTGGCGGCGCTGTCGCTGCGCGACCGCCGGGATGCGGATGAGTTGATCGCCGGATTCTCGGGAGGCGATTGGCGAATCGTCGACTACCTGGCCGGGGAGGTGCTCGACCGGCAGCCGGAGGTCGTGCTGAGGTTCCTCCTATGCACCAGCGTGCTCGAGAGGTTCTGCGCTCCGCTGTGCGACGCGGTCAGGGAGCGGGCGCGCGAGGGCGATGCTTGACCAACTCGAGCGCACAAATTACTTCCTGATTCCGCTCGACCCGCGGCGGGAGTGGTATCGCTACCACCATCTGTTCGCCGAATTGCTACGCCACGAGCTCGAGCGCAGGCAGCCCGAATCATCCGTTGAACTTCACCGCCGGGCCGGTCGCTGGCTCGAGAACGCCGGCCTGATCTCGGAGGCCGTTCCGCACATGGTCGCCGCCGGGGATCTCGAGCTCGGCCTACTCTGACCTCAGCGCTTGACGCGGCTCACCCAGGGTGAGCGCGATCGGGGTGAAGACAGCTCACCCCACCTAGTCCGATCCTCGGCTCATGACTCATCCCTATTTACTGATGCTGCTCGCCCGGGCCAGGACGGACGATCTCTACCGAGAGGCTGCCGTGGCGCGACGCGCCGCGAAGACGCGCCGGCCCGCGCGAGCGCGGGGTCATCGGCGCTCCGTTCGGTCGGCCGACCTGACTACTCCCCAGCAGGCGGTGACACTCCGTCAGTACTCGGCCGAGGATCACGGTCCAATTGCCCGCCTAGTAGCCCTCGGTAGCTCCTCCCCTCCGCCTCAGCCCGTCGTGGTCGCTGAGGTCGGGGGCGAGCTCCGCGCGGCCTTGTCGCTGAACGATGGCTCCTTCGTAACTGATCCATTCCATTTGACCCAGGGCGTAGTCGAATTGTTGCGTGCGTACGCGCGGCAGCTCGATGCGCGGACGTGGGCGTACGTCAGCGCTGACTCGGCGAGCAGCTCGCCCGCCACGTTGTGCGTTGAAGGAGGCCTGTCGTGATGTCCACGCAAGTAACGCGCGCGCGAGGAGGAATTATGAATCGCAAGCCGCTGATTCTGGTCTCGCTGCTGTTGGCGGCGTTCGTGATCAACCTCGATACGACAATCGTTAATGTCGCGCTGCCGACGCTTGTGCGCCAGTTGCACGCGTCCAACTCGCAGCTGCAATGGGTCGTAGACGCGTTCAACCTGCTGTTCACGGGATCGGTGTTGGTCGCGGGCAGCCTGTCTGACCGGTTCGGGCGCAAGGGGATGCTGCTCGCAGGACTGTCGGTGTTCGGTTTGGCAAGCGTCGGCGGAGGCCTGGTGAGCAGTGTCGGCACCCTGATCGCGGCGCGCGCGGTGATGGGTGTCGGGGCGGCGATGGTGTTCCCGTCGACGCTGTCGCTGCTGACCAACGTCTTCACACAGCGCGAGGAGCGGGCGCTGGCGATCGGCTTGTGGGGTGCGATCACCGGCGTGGCGATCGCGCTCGGGCCGATCGTCGGCGGCTGGCTGCTCGAGGCGTCCGACTGGCGCTCAATCTTCTTCGCGATGGCGCCCATCGCCGGTGTTGCCGGTGTCCTTGCCGCACGGTTCGCCCCGACCTCCCGCGACCCGAGTGCGCCCCGGACCGACCGCGCGGGGTTTGCGTTGTCGGCCGCGACGATCGGGCTTGTGATCTACGCCATCATCGAGGCGCCGAACCACGGTTGGGGCAGCACTCGGACGATCGCTAGCTTCGCGCTCGCTGCCGTCCTCGCCGCCGCGTTCGTCGCCTGGGAGCGACACGCAGAGCAGCCGATGCTCGACCTCCGCCTGTTCGGCAACCTGCGGTTCACCGCGGCCAGCCTGTCGGTCGCGATCTCGTTCTTCGCGCTGTCCGGATTCATCTTCCTGGTCACCCAGTATTCGCAGTTCATCAAGGGCTGGGGCCCGCTGTCCACGGGCGTGCGCCTGCTGCCCGTCGCATCGTTCGTCGCGATCTCTTCGATCCTCGGGACCAAGCTCGCCGTCCGGCTCGGCACCAAGCTGGTCGTCGCCTCTGGACTGTTGTTGATGGCCGGCTTCTACCTGTGGGTCACGACTGCAACCGCGGCAACCAGCTACGCGACGATCGCCGCCCAGATGGTCGTGCTCGGCACCGGCATGGGCCTCACCAGCGCGCCCGCGACCGAGGCGATCATGGGCGTCGTACCCAACGCCAAGGCCGGCGTGGGCTCAGCGATCAACGATGCCACGCGCCTCTTGGGCGGCACGCTCGGCGTCGCCGTGATTGGCAGCGTGTACGCCTCCCTATACGGCAGCCGGCTCACCGGCGCGCTGCCGAGCGCATTGCCGGCCAGCATCGCTCGGACCGCGCATGCGTCCGTCGGCGCCGCACTGATCGTCGCAGGGAAGCTGGGCCTCGCCGGCCACGCCCGACTCGCGGCAGCCGTTCACAACGCGGCAAGCTCAGCGGTCTTCCACGGGTTCCACGCCGCCGACTACGTCTCAGCCGGCGTCGCCGTCGCCGGCGCCGTGATGGCCCTGGCGCTGCTGCCCGCCCAGCCGACGACCAGCGGCAACGAGACGCCGGCGCTGCCGGCACTCGGGTCACCCGCCACAGCCGCGGCGAGCAGCTGACCCACCCTCAACCGACCGGAGACACACCATGAGCGACCAACAACTCACAACGCGTGTGACCGCCGACGGCTCCCGGGTCGGCCGGGCGATCGCGTTTGAGCTGGTCAGCGGCAGTCCGACGCGCCCGACATCGAAGCAGCGCTTGAGCGCAACCGCGCGTTCGCCGCCGCCGGCGGCCACCAGGGCGCGGTCGTGCTCCCGAACCTGCGCCTGTTCGTGATCACCTGCCTGGATCCGCGCGTTGACCCTGCGCACTTCGTCGGTCTAGAGCTCAACGACGCGACGGTCCGCCGGAACGTCGGTAGCAGGGTCACCCGGGAGGTGATCAACGACCTCGCGTTCCCCCCGATCTCACCGCGCATCACCGTCTCCGGGGACGTCTACGACGTCGTCGCCGGCCTCGTGCAGACAGTCCTCCCCGCTCACTTCTCAGATGATCTGAGCGCCCGACAATCCGAGCCGCCTCGAGGAGACCGAACACGATGACCACCGTTGGGCCCGACCTCAACCCAGACCTCTCCGGAAGCGAGGAGTGGCGGACCCTTGACCGAGATTCGGCTGACACCACGCGCGAAGGGCGCGACGCTCACACCAGAATCACGACCGCTAATCGGCGCCCCCGGCTTCGGGCGGCGGTGACAAAGCTGTTGCTGACCCTCGTCGCTACGGTCGCGACGACGACCGCCATAGCCGCACCGGCGACCGCGAAAGTGGTGTGGATTCCACGCGCCGGCTACCGGATTGCCGCCTACGTCCGGGTCACGGCCCCGCGATCGTGCTCTGCCACGGCTTCCCGGACAACCACCATCTCTACGACCGCGCCGTGCCGTTGCTCAAGGGGCACAGGTCGTGACCTTTGATTTCCTCGGCTGGGGCCAGTCCAGCAAGCCGGTCCACTACGCGTACACCTTCGCCGCCCAGGAACAGGATCTGAACGCCGTCATCGAGAGGCTCCACCTCCGTCGCGTCGTCCTGGTCGCGCACGACGGCAGCGTGCCCGCGGTGCTCAACTGGACGCTCGACCATCCAGGCCGGGTGGCTTCGATGATCCTGTCCAACGGCTTCTACGCGCCCGTCCCCGGATCCGGCCCGCCCACTCTGGCTGCGATCTTCGCTCGGGCAATATCCGAACACGGGCCCGCTCGGGCCGCTTCCCCCCGGCACCGCCTACGGTCTCAGCAGTCTCATGAACGGGCTGTCGGGCGACCCCCGTCTCTTGGACGATCTGCTCACCTGGCAGGAGTCGACCTTCTTCGAAAACCCCGCTGTCGCCCGGCGGTTCATCCCGCTGTTCACCCAGCAGTTCCTCTCCCGGCCCAGCACCCTCGGGCCGCTTCGCTCCCTCACAGGCAACCTCTTCGCAGCGGTCTCCGCCAACGCGGCCCGCGTTTCTAGCCTGCAGTCACTCACCGTCCCAACCCACCTGATCTGGGGCGCGCGCGACCCCAATCTCAATCTCAACATCGCACGCGCCCTCCATCGCGAGATCCCCCACAGCACGCTCACCGTCCTCCCGAACGCTCACCACAACGTCATGCTCGACGACCCCAGCCGATTCGCAACAGTAATCACGTCCGCGATCGCCCAAGCTATGCACGATCGGTCATTCCGGTTCTTAGCGCGAGAGCACTCGAATGCAGGAACGCGGCGATGAGCTACACGGACACGATCACATGATCGACACGCACGATCATCTGAATCGCGGCGCCCGGACGGGGTGGACGGGGATCGTCTCATCGATCGCCAGCCCGGTGGTCGGGCCTGTGGTCACGGTTTCGGCGTCACCACTCGTGGTCATTGTTTCTCCAGCAGGCCGAGGTCGCGTAGGCTCTGAGCGGTCTCGACGATTGTGGTCTCGGCCGGGCGGGGGCGCCAGCCGAGCTCCTGTTTGGCGCGGTCGGTGTGAATGATCAGTCGGGGCGGCTCCGGTCCGGGCGCTTCTTCGGTCGGCACTCGCTCGGCCAGCGGCCCGAGCCGCTCGCGCAGGATCTGGGCCATCTCTAGAAAGCTGATCGTCGGTCCGTCGGCCAACGCCAGGAAGCGCTTGCCGGCGGCCTCGGGCGTGGCCATCGCACGGATGTGCAGATCGACGACGTCGCGCACGTCGGCGACGCCAAAGCGCTGGCGTCGCACGACGGGCATCGTCCCGTCGAGCATCGCTTTGGTTAGCTGCAGCGACGAACGCGCCTGGTTCGTGAGTGTCGGGCCGAGGATGAAGGTCGGGTTGACCACGACCAGCTCGGTCTCGCCGCCCTCTCGTTCGATGAAGTCCCATGCAGCGCGCTCGGCGATCGTCTTGGACCGCGGGTAGGCGGGCAGGCCGGGCAGGTCGGGATCGGTCCAGTCCGCTTCGGTGTACTCGGCGCCCGGCTTTGGTGAGTAACCGACCGCCGCGAACGACGAGGTCAGCACGACCCGCCTGGCGCGGGCGTCGCGCGCGGCCCGCAGGACACGCAGCGTGCCCTCGCGAGCGGGAATGATCACCTGATCGGGATCGTCGGTCTGGATCATGGGCGAGGCGACGTGGTGGACCTCCTCGCAGCCCGCCGCCGCGGCAGGCCACCCCTGATCGGCGGTCAGTTCGGCGACGACGACCTTCAGATCGCTGTCATCCGCACCACCGCGTCGCACCGCCGCACGCACATCGCCCTCGCTCTCCAGGGAGCGAACCGTCGCGCGCACGCGACGCCCGTCGCGCAGCAGCGCGGCGATCAGCTGCGTGCCCACATAGCCAGACCCGCCGGTCACCAATACCGCGCTCATCGCAGCACCATCTCTTCCAAGCGGGGATACATCTGCTGCACGCGCACGTTCGCTTCGGCCTCCGCGTCGGTGTCACCGTGGTCGCGAGCGTCCCACAAGGCCGCCTTCGCGTGCAGATAGTCCAGATGCGTCCGGAGTGTCTCGATCTCAGCCTCGACCCGCTCGGCGTGACGCAACAGCAGTTCGCGCTGCTGACCCGCCGCCGCGTGCCCAAGCTCACGGTTGGCCTGGTAGGTGCGCATGTCCTCGATGCCGACGCCCATGGCGCGCAGGCACGCCAACGCCTGCAACCTATCGAGGTCTTCCTCGCGGTAGCGGCGGTGCCCGCTGCTCGCGTCGCGCTCGATCGGTCCGATCAGCGCGACCTGCTCGTAATACCGCAGCGTCGGCTCACTCAGCCCACTGCGCCGCGATACAGCTCGGATAGTCAGAGTTGTCATGCGAGCAGCAAAACACACCTCAAGCGCTTGAAGTCAAGGGCCCAGATCAAATCGAGCTCCTCGAGGCTGGAGACCGGCGTCACGCCGCGGATCTCGCGGCTGTCTGTTGTGGAACGCCCAGCCCTGTTCGCAGGCCGACATTCACCCAGCAAAAAGTGATATCTTTTAGACATCATTTTCAAAGCAAGTCCACACGGAGGCATGATGAGCCAGGACGTCCAGCCATATCGCCCGCCCGAGGCGACCCCAGTCGGGCATTCCGGGACCCGTGTCGAGATCCGCGAGCGCCCGGCCTGGGCGATCAGCGGCTGGATCGGCGTGCTCGTCGTCGCCGTGTGCGTCGCGGCGGTGGTCGTGCTCGCGGGGACTTCGGTCCGAGGGTTTGCCGTCGTGGCGGGCGTGGTCGCGGTGGTGATCGCGACGTCTTTGGTGATCGTCCAGCCTGGTCACACGAAGGTTGTGCGGTTCTTCGGGACCTATGTCGGGACGGTGCGGCGCACCGGTCTGTGGTGGATTTTGCCGCTGGCGGACCGACGGAGCCTGAGCATCAGGGTCAGAAACTTCGAGACCAATCACCTGAAGGTCAACGACGCCGAGGGCAATCCGGTGGAGATCGCTTGCATCGTCGTGTGGCAGGTGGCCGATACTTCGCGCGCGGTGTACGCCGTGGATGACTACATCAACTTCATCGAGGTTCAAGCCGAGTCGGCGCTGCGCCACGTGGCGACCACGCATCCCTACGACGATCCCGCCGGCGAGGGCACCTCGCTGCGCGGTTCTACCGACGTCGTTGCCGGAGAACTCGCCGAGGAGGTTGCCCAGCGGGTCGCGATCGCGGGGGTGGAGATCGTAGAGGTGCGGATCAGTCATCTTGCATACGCGCCGGAGATCGCCCAGGCGATGCTGCGCCGCCAGCAGGCCAACGCGGTCGTCGCGGCCCGCTCGCGGATCGTTGACGGCGCCGTGGGGATGGTCGACCTCGCCCTCTCACGCTTGGACGAGGAGGGAATCGTCGAGCTAGACGAGGAGCGCAAAGCCGCGATGGTGAGCAACCTGCTGGTCGTGCTGTGCGGCGAGCAACCGGCGTCCCCGGTCGTCAACACCGGAACGTTGTATACGTGAGCCGCGAGCGCAAGCAGGTCCCGCTGCGCCTGGACCCGGCTGTTCATGATGCGCTGGCCCGCTGGGCCGCCGATGAGTTACGCAGCCTCAACGCCCAGATCGAGGTGCTGCTCAGGCGAGCTCTCGATGACGCGGGCCGGATGCCCAAGCACGCAAACGCCATACCCCGACGCGGCCGGCCTCCCACTCGGAGCGTCTGACCGCCGGCAGCGACGTGGCCGTCCGCACACTGGCGATCCTCATTGCCAAGGGCCGGATATCGATCACAGGACCCGTGTAATTCAAACGAACATGCGGTCGATCTGACAGCAACCCTCTGGGTGAAGCACGTCTCGGGCGTGACAACTGGAAATCGGTAGGCGCCGGGCCCGGCCGTGAGGCGCCTGCCAGCCATCTCTGGGACTGGCAGGGACCGCTCGAGTAGTGGTGGCCTCTTGGTGCTACCGCCGGTAGGTCGCCCGAGCAGGTTGGCGACACCGCAGGCGCGAGAGCCGCCGCAGAGCGCGCGCGAGGGTTACGACCCGGCCGGCGGTTCGTCGCTCGCCGGCAGCTGCGGGGGTGCCTTCCCCTCAGCGAGCTCGGTCTTCATCTGTGCGAGCTCCGCGTCAACCCCGCCGTCATCGCCGAGCTGCGCGAGCTGACGGTCGACGTCATCCTCGCCGCCACCGAGCTGCGTGAGGTCCTTGAACGTGCCTGCCTGCTCAAGCTCGCCCATCGCGCCGGCGCGGGCCTTCATGTCCTCGGTCTTCTCGATCGCGCGCTGCGCCGCCTGACCGACATCGGCCCCCTGATTGCCCACGCCCGTAGTCGCCTCTGACATCCGCACCTCGGCCTGCGCCGCCGAATACTGGGCCTTGACGACCTCCTTCTGGGTCCGGAACGCATCAAGCTTGACCTGCAGCTTGTGCTGGCTGTCGGTCAGCTGCTCCTGCTGGCGCTCCAGGTCAGCGACCTGCCCGTCGATCGAGCCGATCTCGGCCTGGACGGCCTGCTTGCGCTCCAGCGCCGCTCGCGAAAGGTCCTCATTGCCCGCGGCCAGCGCCTGGCGCGCCTGCCCGTCAAGCGTGGCGACCTGCTCGCGCAGGCCGCCCTGCTGATTCTGCAACCGCTTGCGAGAAGTCGCCACCTCGGTAATCCCGCTCTTGACATTCGCCATCAGCTCGAGCTGCTTCTCATAGCTGTAGTCCAGCGTCTGCGCCGGATCCTCGGCACGATCCAGCGCCACCGAGGTCTTGGCCTTCATCACGCTGCTCAACCGTCCCCGAAGTCCGGGCATCACATCTCCTCTCATCCTGCGCCGTCTGACAACAGGCCAGTGACCAACGAGCCGGCAACAGGCGCACACTGCCCCGCGCCAGACACCCGATCGATGATAGGCCGCGGGCCCGGCGACGTCTCCGCGAAAAACGCCGGCCCGTGGCGATCGCTTCGCTCGGCCGTCAGGTTCGCAGTCCACGATCGGATTGGTGGGCGCTGTGGCCGGTGAGCGCGTAGGCATGCTCGGCGTGCCTGGCCAAGCCGAGTTCTCCGACCGTCAGCACGTCTGACTCCTGCCGCGACGCGGGCACAGGGACAGATGGGGTCCCCGGTTCGATTCCGGGCATCGGCTCTAAAAAATTCCTCTCAAGCGACTGGTTCGGGGATAGGCGAATTCAGAGCGTGTCTCCGATATATCCCGAGATTGGCGTACGCTTGGAGCGTCACGTCAGGGGCGATGGTCAGCGCCGGATGCCGGCCACGAGCGCGTCCCAGTTGCCGGCGGCGATCCGCTCCTGTTCGGCCCGATCGAGACCAGCGCCTTGAAGGAAGTGCTCGACGCCACCATCGGGGCCGGGCCGGTACGGATAGTCGGTCGCGAACAGGATGCGCTCCACGCCGACCACCTCGACCGCCCACCGCAGGTAGCGCTGGCTGTAGACGCCGCCCGCCGTGATGTATGCGTTTGCGCGAACGTAGTCAGAGAACGGCCGGGGGAGCTTGGCCTGGATGGCCAGCCCGTCGGCCCGGTCGAGATAGAAGAGGATGACCTCGCCCCAATGGCCGAGGAGGACTTGGAGGTCAGGGAAGCGGTCAAACACGCCGGCGAGCGCGAGCCGTAGGAACTGCACGCCGGACTCGTAGTGCCAGCCGATGCCGGAGGTGGCGAATGCGTTGTCAACGGCGTCGTCAAAGCCCGCGTACAGCGCAGCCCGCACCCGCGGCTGCGGGATCTGCGGGTGGATGTACAGCGGGGCGCGGAGCGACGCAGCGGCCTCGAAGATCGGCCAGTTGTCGGGGTGATCGAGGTTGCGCTCACCGGTGCGGCCGAAGAGGAGGGCACCGTTGAGGCCGAGCTTGGTGACCGCGCGCTCGAGCTCTTGCGCGGCTGCGGCGGGCGCGGGGGTGGCGAGGGTGGCGAAGCCCTGGAAGCGGTCCGGGTTGCCGTTCACCAGCTCGGCGATTCGGTCGTTGGTCACGACCTGAACGCGAGTGGCCTCGTCGGCCGGAAGGTTGTGTAGGCCGGGCGAGGTGAGCGAGATCACCTGAACGTCCAGTCCCGCCTCGTCCATAGCCGCGATCCGGCGCTCTCCGACCTCGTGCAGCCGCTCCCCGACCTCCCCCTGAGGAGTGCTGGCCTGCGAGTCATCGCGCGCGGCGGAGTCGAGCCGGCTCCACGCAGTGACGACCTCCTCGGTAACGAAGTGCTCCTCTGTGCCGATCGTCTTCATCTCGGTGCCTCCTCGTGTCGGTGCCACGGTCGTATTGCGTCTTCCCGGCGAAACGGGTAGCCGAGCATATGAACGCAGATACCGATCGTGGCTACGCCCTCGTCTGAGCGCCGCGACCGCTCTTACCGGCAAAGCGCAAGTCAATCGGTAGCGTGCTCGAAGCCGTGCCTGTGTAAACGCCGCGTCCGCTGGCGCGAACGGAGCTCGGTTTGGGCCCCTGGTTCTGGGGCGCGGAGGAGGGACGCTGCCGAAAGCGGCGGGAGACCTGCTCTGCAGTCGGCGCACGAGTCGCGAGCGAGGAGAAGTGTGCCGTAAGGGATCGCTCACCGGACACCTGCGCAAGCGGCGCCTGCGCCCGTTCGCGGCGAAGACTGGCGCTGCGGGAGCGATCGAGAGCGCTCCCCCGGCGACTTTGCAGCAGGCGTTGGCAGCGCTGCGAGATGTGCGCGAGGCCACAATGTGCGCCCGTAAGCTGGAGTGATGAACGTCTCGAAGGGCGCGTTCGAGAGTCTCGCGGTCCTGCGCAACCGCGACTTTCGGCTTCTATTCGGCGGCCAGATTGTTTCGGTCTTTGGTGACCGCATGGTCTCCGTGGCGTTTGCGTTTGCGGTGTTGGGGATTGGTGGCTCGGCGTCGGACGTGGGGTTCGTGTTGGCGGCTGAAGTGGTCCCGTTGGTCGGCGGCGTGCTGGTTGGCGGCGTGGTTGCCGACCGGACCTCGCGCCGCGCGGTGATGCTGGCCTCAGACCTCTTGCGGCTCGCGAGCCAGGGGACGATGGCGACGCTGCTGATCACGGGTGCGGCCAAGGTATGGATGCTGGCGGTACTGGCCGGCGTGACGGGGGTCGGCACGGGGTTCTTTAGCCCGGCGTCGACCGGCTTGTTACCGGCGATTGTGCCCGCCGCCGAGCTGCAACCCGCGAACGCGCTGCGCTACAGCGCGATGTCGGTGGGCCAGATACTCGGACCGCTCGCCGCAGGCGTCCTTGTCGCCGTGGCCGGGGCAGGCTGGACGATTGCGGCTGACGCGGCGACGTTCGGGATAAGCGCCGCGTGCCTGGTGCGGTTGCGGCTACCCGCCCGTGCCCCGGCCCCGGCGGGCACGTTCCTCGCTGATTTGCGTGAAGGCTGGGCAGCGTTTGCGTCACGCCGGTGGGTCTGGACGGTCGTCGCCTATTTCGCGATCAGCAACATCGTCTGGAGCGCCTGGAACGTGCTCGGCCCGGTGATTGCTTTCCGCAGGCTCGGCGGCGCGGCGGTGTGGGGCACGGTCCTGGCTGGGGCTGGGGTCGGCGCCCTGATCGGCAGTCTGCTCGCTACCCAGGTCAAGCCGAGGCGGCCGCTGGTGTTCGTCGCCCTCGCCGATGGCCTCATCGCGTTGCCGCTGGCTAGCTTGGCGGCGGCGGCGTCAGTGCCACTGCTGATCGCGGGCGCGCTGCTCTCGGGTGGTGGGATGGCGCTCGGTCTCTCCGTCTGGGAGTCAACGCTGCAACGCCATGTCCCCGGCGAGTCGCTCTCGCGCGTCAGCTCCTATGACTGGTTCGGATCCCTGGTTTTCTCTCCCGTCGGCCTGGCGATCTGGGCTCCGCTGGCCGCGGTCATCGGCACCAGCGAAGCCCTATGGGGCTCCTTCGGGATCGCCGTCGCCATAGTCTTCGCGCTGCTCGCGGTCCCCGACATACGCCGTTTCTCCGTCAACCCAGGACACGAGCGCGGCGGTGGCGGATCGAGCGAGCCCCCGTTGTCGACAGCGCCGTGCTAGCCGCGCCTCGCGGCTCGGGCCGCGCCACGGCTGCCCATTTCACGAAGATCCAGCGCTTCGCACGGACTGCTGTCTCCGTAGGTGTTGAACGCCTGCCCGTTTGACGAACGCCAGCGAGACCCCGGCGACCGCGATTGAGGTCAGCGATGCGGCTAGCCACGCGACCCCGGTCTGCAGCGCGCACCGGCTTGCCGTACTTGATTGTGCCGATCGCCCGAACGCGTTCTGGGTGCTCGGAGCGGTCGCGCTGCTCGCCCTCCCGGCGATCTTCGTGCTCGTCCGCCGTGACGGTGCGCAGCCGGAAGATCGAGATCGGCAACAACGGCAACTCGACCCGGCTCTCGGGCTCGGTTAGCGGCCCGATGACGTCGAGGTACTCGATGATCGATCCCGGCCGGCCGTGAGACAGCAGCACCGGCGTGGCGTCCGGGCGGGGGGACCTGACGTGCAGAAAGTGGGATGGTGGCGCCGTCGATCACGGTGGTGAACTGTGGGTGCTGGTTGAGCCTCTCTCCTGGAAGGCGCGGCGGCCATCCGCCCGGCCGACCGGGTACGGGCTGCTGAGCTGCGGCAGCGATACGCGGTGCTATTCCCCAGGCTCTCACCGTGCAGGACACTGAAGAACTGCCTGGGCCCGCCCCCGATTCAGCAGAGCTGAACTGGCGCTGGGCCGCGCCGCATGGGTCCCTGGATCGTCGGTGCTGGTCGAAGATCTCGGCGGGGGAGATGGAGATCCTCGCCAGCCATGACGATGCGGGTCAGCACGAGCGAGGCGAGAAACGTGGCGAAGCCGGCGAAATGCCGGTGGAGATGCCTGCGCGACGACACCAGCGTCAGTCGTGATCGCCCGGCTGACGCGCCCGGCTCGTCACGGAGTCGCGCCCGGCAACGTCGACAGCTGAGCACGTATGTCACCTCGGCGCCGACTGGAGAAGAAGGCGCTGGTTCGGCTCGAAAATGAGCAGAACAGTTGTCTTCGCGACCGGAATAGGGCAACATTTTGACCGTGCAGTGGCGACGCTGGAGAGCGCAGACCTGCTGGGCGTGGACTGCCATGGGTACAGTGGTGTTTCTGCTCGCCGTCTGTTCGATCGCGGCGGGGCGCACCATGGACGCCTCGGTGGAGCGCGGACTGCAGCGTCTCGTGTCCGCGTCGGGCGGCCCGATCGGTGCGATCGCGACCCTGTATCGCGACGGTCGCACGACCGTCCTGCGAGCCGGGAGGGCCGACGTGAGCCGTCCCGGGGCACCTCGGCTGGGTGATCACATGCGCATCGCCAGCATCGCCAAGGCGTTCAGTGGCGCGGTCGCGCTGCATTTGGTGGCCCAGGGCCGGTTGAGCTTGGATGACACGATCCGGCAACAGCTCCCCGGCATGATGCCGCCGGCGTGGTCAGCGGTCACGGTGCGCCAGATGCTCAACCACACCAGCGGACTGCCCGACTACACCCAGTCAGATGGTTTTCGCGAGCAGGCGACCGCGGACCCGAGGGGCTATGTCTCGCCGGTGGGAATCATCGACTGGGTACGCGGTGCCGGGCTGAACTTCACGCCGGGCTCACGCTATGAGTACTCCAACACCGACAACATCGTCGTCGGCCTGATCGCCCAGCGGGTCAGTGGCAGCCCCTACGATCAGTTGCTCGCCAGGTTCGTCTTCCGGCCAGCGGGACTGACCCAGACGACATTCCCGACGCTGAGGATCTCGCTGCCGGCGCCGTTTCTGCACGGCTATCAGGTCGCCCTGGGCAAGCCACCGCATGACGTCACGACATTCCTGAGCCCGAGCGGTGCGTGGGCATCAGGCGCCATCGTCTCCACCCCGGCCGACCTCGGCGCGTTCATCCGGGCGGATCTCGGCGGCCGGTTCTTCGGACAGGCCCAGCGACGCCAGCAGATGCAGTTCGTCCGCGGCTCCTCGAGCCCGGCCGGTCCCGGAACGAACTCCGCGGGTTTGGCGATCTTCCGGTATCGGACGCGCTGTGGCACCGTCTACGGTCACACCGGCAACTTCCCCGGCTACGTGCAGTGGGCCGCCGCCACGGCCGACGGCCGGCGATCGGTGACCACGTCGCTCAACATCGCAGCGCCGACGGGCGGTCTGCTGGCGCAGCTGCGTTCGGTCCAGACATCGGCTGTCTGCGCGCTGCTCGGCAGGTAACGCCTCGAAACGCCGACCACCACGCGGTCGCCCGCTCCGTCAGATGGCGCTGGGACCCCGTCGGCGGCGACGGTCGCGCCAGTGATCTAGCTGGCCCGGGGCGAGGCGAGGAACCCGATGACCTCCGCGATCTCGTCGGGTTCAGCGGTCCGATCGTGGATCGCGTGGCGCCGACTGCGGGCGTTTGGTCACGCGGCTGAATACCTGTCTAGGCCCGCCCGGAGGCGACAAATCACAACCTCTGGCGTCAGCCAAGATCCTCGTAGGGTTGTACGCCATCGCTGAGGTAGGCACCAACGCGGGCGTCGCACCCGCGCCGCATGAGCCGTCCAATCCGGCAGGTCAGATGCGGGCCGGGCGCTTCATCGTGCGATACACGAGCTCGTCGGTCTCCGCCGGCTTCCGTGCCGAGACGATGCGATCGTGGTGTGCTGAGAAGCGGCAGACTGGATCGGTGGCCGCCGCGTCGCCCGTGAGGCGCAGCGCCTGGCAGCGGCAGCCGCCCCAGTCCAGCTCCTGCGCGCCGAGCGGGCAGGAGCGGCACGGGTCCTGCATCCAGTCGGTCCCACGGAAGTGCGCGAACGCCTCGGACTCGGCCCAGATCCACTCCAGCGAGTGCTCGCGGACGTTGGCGAATTCCAGCCCCGGGATCGTCGATGCCGCCTGGCAGGGCAGCACCTCCCCGTTGGGTGCGACCACCATCGCCGTCCGGCCCCAGCCGCCCATGCAGGGCTTGGGCTGTTCCTCGTAGAAGTCGGGCAGCACCCACAGGACGTCAACCCGGGGGCCGACACGCTTGCGGAAGCGTTGGACCGCCTCCTCGCCGCGCCGGAGCTGCTCCGCCGACGGCATCAGCGCGTCCTGGTTGGGCACCGCCCAGCCGTAGTACTGCGTGTTGGCCAGCTCCAGCCGTTGCGCCCCCAGGGCGAGGGCGAGCTCGAGCACCTCGTCGATCCGATCGAGGTTCTGGCGATGTAGCACGCAGTTGATCGTCAGCGGGAAGTCGAGCTCCTTGACCAGGCGCGCCGCTGCGATCTTCTTCTCGAACGACCGGTTGCCCGCGATCCGGTCGTTCTCGCGGGCGTTCGGGCTCTGGATCGAGATCTGCACGTGATCGAGCCCCGCCGCCTTGAGCGCCTCTCCGCGCGCCCGCGTGAACAGGGTGCCGGCGGTGATCAGCGACGAGTACAGGCCGGCGTCCCGCGCCCCCGCGCACAGCGCCACCAGATCACGACGCAACATCGGCTCGCCGCCCGTAAGCGCGAGCTGCAGAACCCCCAGTCCCCGGGCCTCGCGAAACGCTCTGAGCCAATGCTCGGTTTCAAGCTCCGTGCGGTATCGCTCGCCGCCGATGTCAAGCGGGTTGGAGCAGTACGGGCAGTGCAGCGGGCACTGGTAGGAGAGCTCGGCAATGAGCGTGGACGGTCTAGGCGGCGGCATCCAGCACGAGCCCCTTCTGCGCCATCGCATCGATCAGCCCGCGCACGTCCTCGCGAAGATCCGAGCCCGCGTAGCGCGCGGCCAGGACACCGATGATCTCGTCGAGCGAGCGCTGTCCGTCGCACAGCTCGAGCACCTCGGCTCCGCTGGCGTTGAGCCGCACGGCCCCCTCGGGCACCAGCAGCACGTGCTCCTCACGGACCTCGTCATAGCGAAGCCGCGCGCCGGTGGCCAGGCGGGGGCGGTTCACGCGTCCGGCCCCCCCGGGCTCGAGGCCTGCGACTCGCCGCGCTCGATGGCGTCGAGCTGGGCCCACAGCAGCTCGGTCTTGAAGCGGAGCGCCGCGACGGCGGCCTCCTGCTGCTCGCGCGTCCGGCAGCGCTCCACCGTGACGTCGAGGGCGTACTGGGCATCGCGGGGCGCCAGCTCGAGCCGGGTGCGGAAGTACTCGAGCCCCGCGGGGTCGATCCACGCGTAGTGGCGCTCGAGGGCCTCGAGTCGCACCCGGATCGCGGCCGGCCCGAATAGCTCGGTCAGCGACGACGCGACGGCCTCAATCCACGGCTTCTGGCGCGCGAAGTTCACGTAGGCGTCGACCGCATAGCGCACCGCCGGGAGGACGTGCTCCTCCGACACGAGGGCTGCTCGCGACACGCCGAGCGCCTCGCCGAGGCGCAGCCACGACTCGATGCCGCCCGTCCCCGCGGTCGCGCCGTCGTGATCGACGATCCGCCCGATCCACTCGCGCCGGACCTCGACCTCGGGGCAGTTGGCCAGGATCGCGGCGTCCTTGAGCGGAATGCACTTCTGGTAGTAAAAGCGGTTTGCGGCCCAACGCCGCAGCTCCTCGCGGGTCAGCAGGCCCGCATCCATGCGCTGATGGAAGGGATGCAGGTTG
This sequence comes from Solirubrobacteraceae bacterium, assembly GCA_050999585.1. GTDB lineage: Bacteria > Actinomycetota > Thermoleophilia > Solirubrobacterales > Solirubrobacteraceae > Palsa-465. Next base: position 17,584 of record JBPCPC010000335.1, read on the forward strand.
TGGTACCGCGTGCCCTGCGCGCGCAGGTGCACGATGAACTCCTCAGGGCGCCACGGCCCCGCTGCGGTTGTCAGCCAACTGACGCTCTCGGTCATATCTCGAACTCCATGCCATCGTAGGTCACCTCGACACCCGCGCGGACGACCTCGTCCCGTTCAGCAGAGTCCTCGAGCAGGATCGGGTTGGTGTTGTTGATGTGGACGAGTGCGACCCGTGGGCGGCCGAGCCGCGCCAGGGTCGCCAGCGTCCCGCCTGGCCCCGAGAGCGGCACGTGCCCCATGTCCCGCGCGCTGCGCGTCGAGATGCCGAGGCGGGCCAGCTCGTCGTCGCGCCAGAAGGTCCCGTCGACGAGCACGAGGTCGCTGGCGGCAAAGCGGCTGAGCACGCCGTCGTCCAGCCGGGCGAGGCCGGGGACGTAGGTCAGGACCCCACCACCCGCCTCGTCGCGGAAGACGAACCCGCTGGCCTGCACCTCCACGTCGGAGCCGGTCAGATAGCGCGGTGAATCGCCGCCCACGGCAAACGGCTCAACGCTCAGGCTCGACCCGTCGAGCGGCACTGCGCGCTCAGGCTCGAGCGTCTGCCAGGCGGCGCCGCAGTACTGCTCCAGCATCGGTAACACCGGATACCCGCCTGAAAGCGCGCGCCCGACGGCTTCATCGCCGAACACTCGCACCGGTGTCGTGGACTCGCGCAGGAGCAGCAATCCCGCGGTGTGGTCGATCTCGGCGTCGGTGAGCAGCACCCCGGCGACCGGGGGCGCCCGCACGCCGTCGTCGGGCCGGGGGGCGAGCGCCGCGAGCTGCTGCCGAGCGTCCGGCGAGGCATTGACGAGAAACCATGGCCCGTCGCCACCACGGATCGCCAGCGACGATTGCGTCCGGGGCACCGCCCGCACGCCCTCGCGCCCCGCCTCGCACGTCGGGCAGTGACAGTTCCACTGGGGGAAGCCCCCGCCGGCGGCGGAGCCGAGAATACGAATGCGCACGCGACGAGCGAAGCGGGACGCAGCCTCTGGCAGCTGCCGGAGGCTACGTCAGCTTCACGCTTGCTCTACCGGTAGTGCAGGTAGGAGGTGACCTCGGAACAGAGGTCTACGAACTCGAACTCTGGCTTTACCCATCTCATGGATTCGCCTCCCTAATAGAGTGCCAGTGGTCGAGCCGGATCTTAGCGAACGACTGGGGTAAGCGAATGGTCGCCACCACACGATGCACGTCGAACTGACCGCGGCCGACCCCTACGCGGTCGGCGCCGACCTCGTCGCGACCAGCGCGGGAGCCCGAGCCGCGGAGCTCGGCGTCCCGCAGCGCGCGATCGCCGACGCCGATCCCGTGGCGATCGTTTATCCGCCCCGCGGCGACCCCGCCGCCCCGATCGCCGTGGTGGCGTGCGACCCCGACGCCGAGGGGCTGCGGACCGCCGCGGCGCGGGCGGTGCGTGCCTGCCGGGCCGGCGGCACGGTCGCCTGGGCGCTCGAC